>JACRLV010000005.1 GCA_016235145.1 Planctomycetota bacterium | reverse complement strand
TCGGACCGCGCAGAAACGCTCATCCCGCGGCTCAACCAGACCGCCCGCATCAGCCCGATCGGCGAGAACGCCGGGCCTCCGGTCGAGACGACCCAGCCGGTGCTGCTCATCGGCGGGCGACGCGACTGTTGCGTCAGCGTGACGCACGGCGACGTGTCGCAGTTGCACGCGGCCGTCGTGAACACGGGCAATGCGCTCATTCTGGTCGACCTCGCCAGCCGGACGGGCACGTTCCTCAACGACGCGCGCATCTCCATGGCGCCGTTGCAGCCGGGCGACCGCGTGCGTGTGGGGCCGGTTCCGCTGCTGGTGCAGTTCACCTATCGGCCGCGGCCGAACGTCGGCGATCCGCTTCGGCTCGATCGGCCGTTCACGTTGAGTTGGAAGGCGAATCAGTACCAGCTCGACAAGCTGCCCGCGCTCATCGGTCGCCGACAGGCCTGCCAGGTGCTCGTCGACACGCCGGACGTCTCGCTGGCGCACGCGCTGCTCGTGCTGATCGAGGGTTGTCCGGCGGTGATGGACCTGGGCAGCCGGTCCGGGACGCACGTCAACGGCGAGCGGACTTCGTTCGCCTGGATTCGCGACGGCGACGAGCTCGGCATCGGCGGCGAAAAGATGCGGGTCACGTGGAAGGGTCCGGCGCGCGCGGCCGACGAGGTGCGCTGCCAGGTCACGGCGACCGCCGCACCGATCCAGGCCACGCCGACGAGCGTCATCGAGCAACCTGCGGCCGTCATGTTCGCGCGTGCCGGCGAAACCGCGCCGACTCTTGCTCCGAGCAGCGTCGGCGCGTGCCTGACGGGCATTGAGGACCAGCTCGCCACGTTGCGCCGCTTGCTTTCCGAGCAGAGCGCGGATTTGGCGAGTCGCTCGTCGGAGCTGGAGATGCGGCTGCTGGCGGTGACCGCGGAGCAGACTCGTCTGGCCGAGCAGGCCGCCGGGCTGGCGTGTCGCGAGCGGGAGCTGATTCAGCAGTCTCAGCGTCTTACGGAGCGAGAAAACGCGGTAGCGGACGCCGCCCGCCGGGTCGAGGAGTTTCGGGCGTCGCTGGAGCAGGCGAGCCGCAGCCTGACGGGCGTTTCGTGCGCCATGCCTCCGGTCGAAGCGAACGCGCCGGTCGAAGCGCCGCCCAAGACGACGCGCCCGGCACGCGCCGGACCGATCGCACCCCTGGTCGATCGGCCACTCTTCGGCGGCCAGCAGGCGGGCAATTCGGTTCCGGCGACCTGAAAAATCCGCCGTGCCGCGAAGAGCGACGTCGTACTCACGGACAGGCGCAAAGGCCGGGAGCCTCAAAACGAGCCGACGCGCTCTCAGCCTCACACAAATTCCGGTATTCCTCTGCGCTCTCCGCGCGCTCCGCGGTCAAATCTCTACGCCGTTAGCACCGCCACGCAGGGGCTTACGGGTTCGGCTGCGACGTGCCGCAGCCCGGCCCGAGCAGGACGGCGTTCAGCAGCAGGCGGCCCGTCCCGCGCCACGCGCCGCGGAAGATCGGATCTTGTGCGAAGAGAATCAATTGCCCGGCGCCGATCCGCTCGACGGTCGCGTAGGAACTCGCGCTGAACCGCACCGCCGCTTCCGGCCATAGCAGGCCGCTCATGCGCAGCCGCTTCGCGTCGGCGAAACGCACCGGCGTCGCCACCGGCGATTTGGAAACAAGCACCAGCGAGCCGGCCGAATACAGCGGCAGCTCCGGACCCACGCCGTAGGTCAGCCAGTGGATGCGGCTCGTTTCGCCGCGCAGGATCGTGCCCACCGGCGAAAAGATCCGCCGCCATTCGTCGAGCGCTTCGTCGGTCAGCTTTGTGTCGGGCTTGGTAGTCGCGGCTCCGGGCGGCACGTGCTCGACCACGTCGTCCCATAACTTGTCGACTTCGACTTTCGTCTGTCCCGCGGTGCGCTCCAGCGCGGCAGCCGAGGTGTACTCGTCGAGAGTCTTCAGTACATCCTGCCGGCGGCGAACCGAGCTGAGTTTCTGCTTTTCGTCGGCGAGATGATCCGCCGCATCGCCGATCGCGATTAATGTGCCGCCGGCTCGAATCCAAGCGGCGACGTCGTCAAGCCTGCCGCGCAGCGCCCCGCGCGGACTCGGCACGATCAGCACGTTGAAACGCCGCAGGTCGACTCGCGACAGGTCGCCGCTCAACAGCGAAACCGAAAGCCGCGTCTCGCAGTCCAGGAAGTTCCAGATCGCGCCGTAGGTGCTCGTGTCGCCGCCCCCGTCGCCCACCAAACCGACCTTCGGCGTGCGCAACAGCGTGAAGCGCTCGCCGCCGAGGTCCGGCGTCGTGTCCGGGCTGCGCGCGGTCCGCGCCGCGTAGGCCGTCGCGTGCGTCGCCGCGGCCGCATCGCGGACCTGCTGCGCCCAGTCCGCGGCGTTTTCGTGCCGGCGAATCAGGAAGCTGCCGCGCGGCAAAGTGCGGCCGTCAACGCGAAATTCCTCGTCCGCGACGCGCACCACGGCGCCGGCTTGAAGCAAGTGAGCCGCCGCCCGCACAGACGCGTCGTCGTCGCCGTCAAAGGCGTACGCGTACAGGTTCTCCGCTTCGGGAAACGCCGCCGCGGGCGCCTCCTTCCACGGCTCGGTTTCGATCGTAATATCCGCCTGGCTCCAATACGCCTCGAGCGCGGCGGCCATCACCGGCGACCAGGCCGTCACGTCGTAGAGCCGCGACTCTTTCTTGGTCTCCAGCTCTTTCCGTTCGGAGTCGAGAAACGCCTGGTCCATCCGCGGATCGAAACCCAGCAGGGCTTCGACGACCGCGCCGCGCGGCTGCGCTCGCCGGACGACGACGGTCCCCGCCGGGAATTCCCGCTTTTCGACCGTCTCACGCAGCGAACTGGCGACGTTCTCCGCCGTGAACGCCTTCGAACTGACGCTTAGCTCGACGCCCGCGTTCGTCAGCGTCGCAACGAATTCCGCCCGGCGGGTCGCGTTTGACTGCGGCGGAAGCAGGAAAACCCGCGGCTGGGCGGCATCCGGGTTGAGCGCGGCGCGGCGTTGAGCGAGAAAATCGTTCAGCAACGCCTCGCGATTCGCGGCCAGCGTGCAGAGGTTGGACCACGTCGCGGTCGCCTGGTGATGCACCGCCTCGCGGTAGGTCAGGATGCGTCCGGTCGGCTGGCGGATCGCCCGCCCGCCGGTCCGCGCCTGCTCATACAGAATCGAGACCGCGCTGTTGAGCGTGCCCCACCCGTCGGTGTAGCCGGGATACCAGTAGTCCGACCACTCGCGCGTGTAGTAGCTCCAACCGTAGTGATCGAACGCCTTGCCGGCCTCGTCGGCGAACGTCGCCCACCACTTGTGAATCAGCGGCGATAGCGTCGGATTGAATGGGTCGCGCGGCGGGTAGAACAGAAACGTCGAGTCCGAGCCCATCTCGTGGCCGTCGATCAGGTGCTGCGGATTCCACGCCGCGATCGCGGCCTGGCGGGCGCGCGTCTCGGGCTGCGTGCCGTAGATCCAGTCGCGGTTCATATCAAACAGGTAGTGGTTCGTGCGGCCGTACGGCCAGCGGCCGTCGTGCTGCACCGAGTCGGCGTCGAGGTTCGGCGTGTAGCCGCCCGCCTGGTCGCACTGTGCGATGAATCGGTCGCGGCCATCAGGGTTTTGCAACGGATCAAAGCAGATGACCGCCTTGTCGAGCCGTTGCGTGACGGCGGGGTCGGTCGAGGCGAGCAGGTGGTACATCGCCGCCAGGGCCCCGTCCGTGACCGACACTTCGTCACCGTGGATGCAATACGCCATCCACGCGATCGCCGGCGTGCCGCGGATGATCGCCTGCGCCTCGGCGTCGTCGCGGAGCTTGCGCGGATCGGCGAGCTTGCCGATCGCGGTTTGGATGTCGGCCAGCCGTTGGTGATTCGCCGGCGAAGTGATCACCGCATACACGAGCGATCGGCGCTCGTGCGTGAAACCGAACGGAGCGAGCTTGATCCGCGGCGACGAAGCCCACGCGGCCAGGCAGCGCTGCAATTCCTCGTGGCGCACCGGCCGGTCTCCGAGGTCAAATCCGAGGATCTGCCGCGGCGTCTGCACCGCCGGGTCGTAGTGCGCGTTTTCGAAGAACGGGCGGTCGTAGGAGTACTCCGCGGGCAGCCAGGTCGGCGGGGACGTGGGGATCTGCCCTTGTGAACCGCCCACGAGAAAGCAGCACACGCGCAGGGACAACACGGAGGATCTTGCGATCATCAACCCATCTCCTGTTTTCGGCGGCGACAAACGCGGCCCGAGCCGACCGTGCGGGGATCATACCGCAACCGCCGGTATTCACGGCCGCCGGCATTGAGTTCACGGTGACGCTGGCGCCAACAGTCGCCGTCATTATTGACCCGCGTTCGCCATCTCCAGGCAGTTCAGGCGAGCCGGCCTGTGTCCGTTCACGCAAGGCTGCGGAATTTCACGCGACAGACTAGGATTGGGGCCGATCAACCGGCGATCCGGCGATGGAATGGGGTTTGCAACCGAGACCAGGCCCGAGCGGCCGGGCGGTCGCGCGCCGGGTCGATATCCGGCGCTGACCCGTTGCACAAGCGGGGTTGCCTTGGGTCGCTTTGCGGAAATGGAGATTGGAAATGACGGGTCGTCGTTCGTGGGCGGAGCCTTGGAAAGTAAAGATGGTCGAACACCTGCGCATGACCACGCGCCCGGAGCGCGAACAGGCCATCGCGCAAGCCGGCTTCAATACCTTTCTGCTGCCCAGCGAGTTCGTGTACATCGACCTGCTCACGGATTCCGGCACCTCGGCCATGAGCGACCGCCAATGGGCCGGGCTGATGATGGGCGACGAGGCGTACGCGGGCTCGATGAATTATTACCATCTCGAGTCGTACAAGCACCTGATTCCCACGCACCAGGGACGCTGCGCCGAGCACATCATCAGCCAGCTCTGCATCCGGCCGGGGCAGACCGTGCCGGGGAACATGTACTTCACGACCACCAAGATGCACCAGGAGCTCGCCGGCGGTTCGTTCGCCGACGTGATCATCGACGAAGCCCACGACCCGAGAAGCGAGCATCCGTTCAAGGGCAACTGCGACCTCAAGAAGATCGAAAAACTGATCCGCGAACACGGCGCCGAGAAGATCGCCTACCTGTCGCTCGAAACGAACGTGAACATGGCCGGCGGACAGCCGTGCAGCATGGAGAACATCCGCGCCACCTGCGATCTGTGCCATCGGCACGGCATCAAGGTCTATCTCGACGCGACCCGCGCGGTCGAAAACGCCTATTTCATCCGCGAGCGCGAACCGGGTTACGCGAACAAGACTCTGGCCGAAATCCTGCGCGAGATCTGCGACTGCACCGACGGCGCCACCATGTCCGCCAAGAAGGACGCGCTCGTCAACATCGGCGGGTTCCTGGCCGTCAACGACGATGAGCTCGCCGAGCGAGCCCGCAACATGGTCGTCGTATACGAGGGCCTGCACACCTACGGCGGCCTGGCGGGCCGCGACATGGAGGCCATGGCCATCGGCATCCAGGAATCCGTCCAGCTCGACCACATGCACGCCCGCATCGGGCAGGTCGAATACCTCGGCCACAAGCTGATCGAGGCCGGCGTGCCGATCGTCCGCCCCATCGGCGGACACGGCATCTTCGTCGATGCGGCGGCGTTTCTGCCGCACATTCCGCGCGAGGAATTCCCGGCCCAGGCGCTCGCCGCAGCGCTGTATGTGGATTCGGGTGTGCGGGCGATGGAACGGGGCGGCGTATCCGCCGGCCGCGACAAGGAAACAGGCAAGAACCTATTTCCGAAACTTGAGCTGGTGCGGCTGACGTTGCCGCGGCGCGTGTATACGCAAGCCCACATGGACGTGACCGCGGAATCGGTCATCGCGTTGCTGGAGAACAGCAGGAAAGTCGTGGGGTTGCGGTTCACCTACGAACCGAAATACCTGCGTTTCTTCCAGGCGCGTTTCGAGCCGGTCCGCGGCAATCGCGTGCTGGAAGGGTAGCATGGGCCTCCGGCCCGTGACGATCGCGCGGGCCGCGGCCAGGTTCAGGACGCCAAGCGCCGGCGCGCGGGGCTGCACGATCACCCTCACCCCGGCCCTCTCCCGGACCACCGGGAGATGGAGACAGAAGCGGGAGCGAATGTGAAGACCATTATCGAGCCGTTTCGCATCAAGGTCGTCGAACCCATTCGCATGACCTCGCGCCAGGAGCGCGAGACCATCATCCGACGGGCCGACTTCAATCTCTTCCGCATCCACGCCGAGGATGTGCTGATCGACCTGCTGACCGACAGCGGCACGGGCGCCATGAGCAGCCTCCAATGGGCGGGTGTGATGAAGGGCGACGAATCCTACGCGGGCGCGAAGAGCTGGTTCGCCCTGGAGCGGTCCGTACGGGAATTGACCGGCTTTGAGCAGATCCTGCCGACTCACCAGGGCCGCGCGAGCGAGCGGATTCTCTTCGAGCTCATGGGCGGCGAGGGCAAGATCGTCCCCAACAACAGCCATTTCGACACCACCCGCGCCAACATCGAACATTCCGGCGCGAAGGCCGTCGATCTGCTGATCGAGGAGGGAAAACGCCCGACTTCCCGGCACCCGTTCAAAGGAAACATGGACGTCGCCGCCCTCGAGCGGTTGATCGCGGAAGTGGGCGTCGGCGCGATCCCGCTGGTCATGCTCACCGTCACGAACAACAGCGGCGGCGGCCAGCCGGTGAGCCTGGAGAACATCCGCGCCGTCCGGCGGGTGTGCGACCAGCACAAGCTGCCGCTGTTTCTGGACGCCTGTCGCTTCGCGGAAAACGCGTATTTCATCAAGTCGCGCGAGCCGGGGCAGGCGGACCGCACGGTGCGCGAGATCGTCCGCGAAATGTTCGGCCTCGCCGACGGAGCGACGATCAGCGCGAAAAAGGACGGCCTGGTGAACATCGGCGGCCTGCTGCTCCTGCGAAACGCGGAACTCGTGCGCCGAGCCGACGAGCTGCTGATCCTCACCGAGGGCTTCCTCACCTACGGCGGCCTCGCCGGCCGCGACCTGGAGGCGATGGCCCAGGGGTTCGAGGAGGTCGTGCACGAGGACTACCTTCAATACCGCATTCGCAGCACCGAGTACCTCGGGGAAAAGCTGCTGGCCGCCGGCGTGCAGATCGTCGAGCCGCCGGGCGGCCATGCCATCTACATCGACGCCGCCTCCTTCTGCCCGCACATCCCGCCGGAGCGATTTCCCGGGCAGGCCCTGGTCGTCGGGCTCTATCGGCACGCGGGCATCCGGGCGTGCGAGATCGGCAGCGTGATGTTTGGAAAGGGAGGGCAGCGCCCGCCGATGGAGCTCGTGCGGCTGGCGATCCCGCGGCGGGTCTACACGCAAAGCCACATCGACTATGTGATCGAGGCGATTGGCGAGGTCCACGCCCAGCGCCGCGCGCTGGCGCCCCTGGAAATCGCGGAAGAACCGCCGTCGCTGCGGCACTTCACGGCCCGATTCCGGGAGCTGGCATAGGCATCCGCGCGGACCGATGGAAGGTGTCCATCGCCCGTGGGTACAACGCCGCCACCGCCGGCATTAGCTGATTTGT
The DNA here is from genome assembly GCA_016235145.1 of Planctomycetota bacterium. Lineage (GTDB taxonomy): Bacteria > Planctomycetota > Phycisphaerae > UBA1845 > Fen-1342 > JACRLV01. Next base: position 8,055 of record JACRLV010000005.1, on the reverse strand, counting down.
GAGAAGAAAGGCAAGAACTTTCGACGGCAGCATTGCGGAGAATGAGTGACTGCGCCTTGAGTTTTCTGGCGACTTTTCGTTACTATTGGCGCTGGGAAACGTGGTGTCGAAGGGCCGAACGGCGATTCATCCATAGCTCTAACCACCATGCCGGCTGCGAGCCGGCCCGGGGAGAAAATGCGCCGCCATGCGCTGCTCCCAAACGACTCATTCGCCGGCGATCGCGTCCGGTGCGAACCAGGCGGACGCACGGAAACCCGGTAGACGCCGGGAGTTTGGAGGAGCGGAATGAAACGCATGTGCAGCCGCGCATTGGCGATCATCGCGGTGGTCGCTGCCTGCCGCGTTGGCTCGGCCGACGTGCCCGGCGACGGGGACGGGGACGCGGATATCGATTTCGCCGATTTTGAGCTCATTTCGCTGTGCAGTTTCGGGCCGGCCGCTCCGTCGATCGAGATCTGCGACGAACTGTTTGATCTGGATTTCGATGCGGACATCGACATGCTGGATCTCAGTTCGTTTCAGCGGTGTTTCAGCGGCGAGGGAATTCCGGCTGATCCGTTTTGTTCGAGCCCCGTCGCCCGCATCGAGGGCGGTTGCTTGTATGTGTTCGGCACCGCCGCCTCGGCCTCGATCTCGCTGCAACTTCGGTCGGGCGCGCCGAACTTCCTTGACGTCGATTTTGGAAATGACGGCAGCGTGGATTTCAGTTTCGATCGCGGTCTGTTCAACTGCATCGTCGTCGACGCCGGCGCGGGCGACGATCTGGTCGTCATCGATGAGGCCAATGGGGTCTTTACCGACACTGCGGCCGCCACCGTGCTGGGCGGTAAGGGCGACGACACGCTGGCAGGCGGAAGCGGCCCCGAGATATTCTTCGGCGGACTCGGCGACGACATCGTGTTCATGGGCGCGGGCGCGGACGGTTTTCAATGGGATCCCGGCGATGGCAACGACGTGGTGGAGGGCGACTCCGGCCTCGACACCGTGAACGTTAATGGGGGTTTCACCGGCGAGAACTTCACCGTAACCGCGAACGGGACGCGTGTGCGTTTCGACCGTCTTGCCCCGGCGCCGTTCTTTCTCTATGTCGGAAACTGCGAAGAACTGCATGTCAACGCGGGAAGCGGCAATGACACGCTGAGCTGCACCGGCAATCTCGCCGCCCTGATTCACATCGCCGCCGACGGCGGGCCCGGCGACGATACGCTTCTGGGCAGCAACGGCGCGGATTTGCTGAACGGCGGCGAAGGCAACGACTTTGTCGATGGGAACCAGGGTAACGACACCGTGCTGCTGGGAGACGGCGAGGACACGTTCCAATGGGATCCTGGTGACGGCAGCGATACAGTGGAAGGGCAAACAGGCAATGATCTGTTGCTCTTCAACGGCTCCAACGGGAATGAAAATATCTCGTTATCGGCCAACGGCGCCCGGCTCGGGCTCGTTCGCGACATCGGCGCCATCACGCTGGATTTGAGCGGCGTCGAGAGTGCGACCGTCCGCTCGCTCGGCGGCTTGGACACGGTGACCGTGAACGACCTGGCCGGCACGGACACGACACTGGTTACGGTCGATCTGGGCGCGGTCGGCAGCGTGGGCGATGCCGCCGCGGACACGGTCGTCGTCAACGGGACCGACGGAGCCGATTCGATGGTCATTACCGGCGGCGGGGACGGCGCGACTGTGGGAGGGTTGAGTTCGGTTGTCAGCGTCATCAACGCGGAGCCGGCCCTCGATCGGCTGACCCTCAATCTGCTTGGCGGAGTTGACGCAGCGCAAGCGACCGGGATTGCGGCCGGCATGCTCGGCATTGTGGTCAACGGCGGCGACGGCATTGATACGGTCGATGTCATCGGCGGTGACGACGCGGAGACCTTCGCCATCACCGCTAACGGGACGCTCGTCCGTTTCGACCGGGTCAGTCCCGCGCCTTTCTTTATCGACATCGGCACATGTGAGAATCTCGACCTTCACGCGCAAGGCGGCAACGACAGCCTGAGTTGCGTCGGCAATCTCGCCGCTCTGATTCTGATCAGCGCGGATGGTGGTGCGGGCGACGACACGCTGCTCGGCGGCAACGGACCGGACGTTTTGATCGGCGGCGACGACAACGACTTCATTGACGGCAACCAGGGCGCCGACACGCTTCTCCTGGGAGCCGGCAGCGACACATTTCAGTGGGATCCCGGTGACGGCAACGATACGGTAGAAGGACAGGCGGGCAGCGACGCTCTTCTATTCAACGGGTCAGGCGCGAACGAGCTTTTGGAACTTTCCGCCGTTGGTTCGCGCCTTCGCGTCACGCGCAATATCGGAAACATCATTCTCGACTGCAACGAACTGGAGATTGTCACCGTGCGCTCGCTGGGCGGTGCGGACGGGCTCACGATCAACAGCCTTGCGGCCGCCGGAGTGACCGCCGTCAATGCCGACCTCGCCGCCTCAGGCGGTGCGACCAGCGACGGCCAGGCCGATTCGGTCGTGGTAAATGGCACCGATAACGCCGACTTGATTAACGTCGCTGCAAATACCGGCGCCGTGGAATTATCGGGCTTGGCGGCGTTTGTGCGCATTACGCGACCGGACGCACCCCTGGACGTGCTCACGGTAAACGGCTTGGGAGGCAACGACAGCATCGTTGTGGATCCGGCCGCGCTCGCGCTGATCCAGGTGATATCAAACCCCTGACGCGGAGGCCACCGCTCGCCATTGGACGGCATGCGGATCGCCGACCCGCTTCTCGAGCCGGCGTCCATGCTCGAATATCCGGAAACTACGCGGAGGCCGAGCTTGACCGCCACGGCGCCTCCGCATATAAGACAGGGCTCGGGCGGTGTGCGGAACGGCCGCGTGCAGCACCGCCCTCGCAGTTTGTCGGCGTCGCGAGGTTGTCATGGCGCGCAAGTGTGCATTTACCGGGAAGAAGACCACGTTCGGACGCTCCGTTTCGCGGCGTGGCAAGGCCAAGTACCTCGGCGGCGTCGGTCGCAAGACGACCGGCATCGCCAAGCGAACGTTCAAGGCGAACGTCCAAAACGTGCGGGCCGTGATCGAAGGCAAGATCGTCCGCGTGCGCGCCAGCGCCAAGGCCATCCGCATGGGGCTGATCGTCAAGCCGCCCCGGCGCGAGCGGCCCGAGAAGGCCGCCAACTGATCTCCCGTTGGGCGCCTGACGAAACCGCCCGATCCGATGCAACGTTCAATCGACGAGCCTGAAGTCCGCCGGATCGCCCGACTGGCGCGCCTGCAAATCACGGACGAAGAATGCCGCGAGTTCTGCGGACAACTCGATTCCATTCTGAAGTACTTTTCGCAGATTCAGACGGTACAGGTGGATGATTCCATCACGGACCCCCACTTGCCGGTTCCATCATCGTCGCTGCGACCCGATCTGCCCCGGCCTGGCTTGAGCACGGACGACGCCCTTCGCAACGCTCCCCAACGCCATCAGGATTTCTTCCGCGTGCCCGCCGTTCTGGGAGACGAGTCCGGCGCGTAGGGAATTTCCGCGACTTGCTGTAACCTAGCTTGGGGCCGATGCGACGCGCCCGACGGCATGCAAACGTCCAGCCCGCCTGGTGCTTGCCGCGGCGAGAATGTGCGTCGGGGCCGGAACACACGAATCGCAGGAACACGGTGATCGCGAGCTTCTCCCTGGCCCAGCCCGCCGTCACAGTCCTCGGCATCGGCGTGTTGGTCGCCGTGCTGGCCGTGCTTCGAAGCCGCGCCCGAGGGGTCGCTGCTCCGGCCCTGCCCGTCCCTGGCTCCAGTGCGGAAGACGCGCAGGTTCCCGAAACCGACGTACAGCCGGACGGTTCCGGACAATCCGCATTCGCGCTTCAACCCGCTTCCAGCGTGTCGATTGCATTCGTGGCCGCTCCGGCGGCGGCCTTGGTCGCGGGTTCGATGCTCGCGGCGTTCGGCTCGCCGGTCGCCCACGGGTTGCTGCTGATCGCCGGCCTGGCGGTTGTCACGGCGATCTCGGCTCAGTACAGACGCACCCTGTTGGGAAAACTCGACGCGGCGACGAGCCGTACCTGCGCCCTGGGGCGCGGCGCGGCCTTGGTCTGCCTTCTGCTGATCATTTCGCGCCCCGGCTGCGACTGGACCGAATCGGTCTGGGAGCGGCCGCTGTTGGTGGGGCTGCTCGATTCGTCCCGCTCGATGTCGATCTCGGACGGTAGCGGGCCCTCGCGGGCCGACCTCGCCACAAACGCCATGCAGGCCGCCGTCCGCGCCGTTCCGAATCTGGAAGATCGCTACGAATTGCAGCTCCGCGCGTTCGGCGCCGGCGTATCGCCGCTGGACGAGTGGAAAATCAAGCCGACGGAGCCGGCCAGCGGCATCGCCGCCGCGTTGCGGGCCGCGATGCAAATGCGCTCGCCGATCGGCGACGGCCCGGCGGTCGTGCTGCTGGTCAGCGATGGCGCGGAAACCGGCGCGAGCCCGGGCCAGATCGCCGCCGCCGCCGCCGATCTGGCGGCGCGCGACGTCGCGCTGGTCTGCCTGGCGGTCGGGCCGAACGCGAGCCGAGCGGCGTCCGTGCAAATGGATCCGCTCGTGGTTCCGTCGCGGGTCGGATCGCGCGAGACGCTCTCGATTCCGGTGGCCGCGCAGGTGGAGGACTGCGGCGGTTCGCAACTGCGAATCCAGGCGGGTTGGGATGGCGGCTTCAGCGTCGATGAAACGCGTGCGATTCGCGATTCCTCACAGCGGATTCAGCAAGGGCTACAGTTGACGCCGCCATCCGAGGGCGTGCATCGCCTCACCGTTCGCGCCTCGCTTCCGGCCGAGCTCGGCGGCCAGTGCGCCGAGCAGAGCGCCGTCATCCAGGTCCGCGACGAGCGAATTCGAGTGCTCTTTGTCGATGGCCAGCTTCGCAGCGAGAGCGCGTTCGCGGCACGGGCGCTGCGCACCGATCCGGCGTTCGACGTATCTCAGCAGGTGCTGCTCGCGAAAGCCGGTGAAACCGACCGCGCCCCGGCCTGGCGCGAATTCGACGTCGTCGTGCTCGGCAACATCGACCCCAAGGCGATCAGCCGCGACGCGCTGGCCGATCTGGCGGAGGCGACCCAGCGCCAAGGCGTCGGCGTGTTGCTGGCGGGCGGCGACCGGTTCTTCGGCGATCGGACTTTCGCCCGCAGCGATCTTGCGGCGATTTCTCCGGTCGAGCTCTCCGGATGCGCCGCGGTTGATGCGTCGGTTGTGGACCTGGTTCTCTCTGATGTGGGCGCTCGCCACGCCGCGCTGCCGCCGCGCAAGCCGGCCGCGGAACGCCTGGCGAATCCGCCCACGGGGACCGCGCCGCTGATTCCGCAGGTCAGCATTTCGATTCGATTCGGAAATCCAAAACCGCTCGCGGAGACGCTTCTTCGAACCCCGGACCAGGCGCCCGCGTTGGTCGTCGCGAATGTGGGCCGGGGCCGTTGCGCGGCGGCGGCGTGGGATGAGACGTGGCCCTGGGCGCTGCGATCGGACGAGGGTTTCGCCGGCCACCGGCAGCTTTGGCGCGGGCTGCCGCGCTGGCTCTCCGCGTGGGTGATCACCGATCGGGCGGACTACACGCGGAGCTCTCTGGTCGGCGGCCAGGAGACGGTCGCTGTGCGAGCCGGCATCGCCGGGCTCGATGCGGGTGCGCCGCCGCCGCAGTTCGTGCGGTTGCTGATGCGGCGAGCCGAAGAGTCGACCACCGCTCCGTCGTCCGGGGCGGCGGGCGGCGCCATCGGAACCCGCATCCGCGTGGTTCGCACCGGCGAGGAATGGCACGCGCAGCTCGCTGCGGCGGACTGGCCGGGCGGCTCGCCGCGGGCGGGCGCCTATGAACTGGAATTCTCGGCGGAGGCCGGTGATCAGCCCGTCGGCGCAACGCCCAGGGCCGGCGACATCGCAACCGGAAAGACCTTGTTTCATGTGCTCGCCGACGATCCGGAGCTGCGCTCGCCGACCTTCAATTTCGCGGTGCTGCAATCGGCCGCGACGGCGACGGCTTCGCACGGCGGTTCATTTCACGCGGTTTCCGAAGCGACGGCGGTCTGGCGGGAGTTGACCAAGGCGGATCGCCGGCGGCGCGTCGAGCGCGTGGCGCGGTTCGACTTCGCGGAGCGCATGTCGTGGCTGCTGCTGGCGCTGACGACGGCCGGTTTGGGCGGCGATTGGTTGCTTCGAAAGCGGAACGGGCTACGGTGAGCCGGGCGGGTGCGTGACCGCGTCGATGATCTCGCGCCGTTCGCGCGTCAGGGCCGTGACGGCCAGCCAGGTCGAAAAGGTCGTGAGCGCGGAAAGAAACAGCACGAACGAGCTGGAAGCCAGGAATCCGGACGAGATGGAATACGCAAGGCCCGTGCCCATGAACAGGCAGGACAGAACAAACGCCATCCAGATCCAGCCGCGCTGGCTCTCCCGAATCAGGCTGTACAGCCCGATGAAGACGCCCGCGAGCAGCATGGTCGCGCTGGGAAGCAGCAGCGATCCGAGTTCCGGCGGCTCTTTCGAGACGATGCGGGCGATGGCGATCGGGGCCAGCGACCAGAGCAGCAGGCCGATGCCGAAGCACAAGCAGGACGCCCGCGCGAAGAGGACGCGTTCCTGAGGCGACCATCTCGCGTCCGATTGCGATGTCTGAAAGAGCCTCGCCACTGCGTGCGCTCCGGTTCGCAAAGCCACGACCATGCCGCTTCTGCACGGCAACGATCGGGGCCTATCTGTATTCTCGAATTTCCAGGCTCCGGCTTGAGTAATTTCGCAAAGGGTGCGTCCGAGAACTGCTTCGCAAGCAGGCAGCGAGATTGCGTCCGAAAAAAGAAACGCAAGAACAACGCCGCGGCTCTTGCGATCCGCGCGACTTGCGGGTCCGGTTGTGCGTCTCAGCGATCAGACTTTCAAGACCTTCAGCGGCTGGAATCCCCTGCCCAGCACCACCTCCGGTTTCGCGTTGAGCCAGTCGCGCAGCACGGTGGCGTACACCCGGCGGAAATCGCAACCGAATTCCAGGTCGCCGCGATGGAGCTTGGAAAGGTCGGGGTGCGGCTCGTGCAGGCCCGGCTTCACATGCGAACCGAACAGGAACATCGGGGCGGCCTCGCCGTGGTCCGTGCCGCCGCTGGCGTTTTCCTGGACGCGCCGTCCGAACTCCGAGAACGACATCACCAGCACGCGGTCGAGCAGCTTCTGATCGTCGAGTTGCTCGATGAACTGGCTGATTCCGGTGGTGAGCTCCTGCATCAGCCGCTGATGGCGGCCTTCCTGGCCGGTGTGCGTGTCGAAGCCGCCCATGGTCACGTAGTAGACGCGCGTCGGCATATCCGCCGCGATCAACCGCGTCACCAATTGGAGCTTCTGAGCAAGCTGGCCGCCGCCTCCGCGGGCGAAGCCGCGCCGCGCGCCGCCGGCGGTCGCGCCGCCCGCTGCGGAGCGGATTTCGTCCGCGCCGACCTGCGCCTTCAAAGCGGCCCGCTGGAGGTACTGCGCGAGCGCGTGCGGCTCATTTGGAAAGTCGCCGTCGATGTTGTTCAGCTTGCGGAACGTGTCCGCCGCCGCCGCGTCGCGCGACCCGGCCCGCCACGAAAGCGAATCCGGATTCTCGAACGACAGCGGGGTGAACTTCTCGCCCTGCATGGCCAGCGGCGTTTCCTGCGTCATGGCGATGCCTTGAATCGGCTCCGGGCTGGGGTCGTCGCCCTTGCAGCAGGAGTCGAAATAGCGGCCGACCCAGCCGTCGTGCATACGCAGCTCGGGATCGGCCGTGTGCCAGATGTCGGTGCTGGTGAAGTGGCTGCGATTCGGGTTCGGGTAGCCGACGCCCTGCACGATCGCGCAGCGGCCGGCGTCGAACAACTCCTTGAAACCCGTCGCGGCGGGGTGCAATCCGATGCCGTTTTCGAGCTTGAGCACATCCTTTTTGGCGATCGCGAGCCGCGGGCGGGCCTTGTAGTAGCCGTCCATCTCGTAAGGCACGACCGTGTTCAGTCCGTCGTTGCCGCCTGCGATCTGTACGGCCACGAGAATGCGATGATCGCCCCCCTTGCGCTTCGGTGCGGGCGAATCCTGCGCCAA
>JACRLV010000147.1 GCA_016235145.1 Planctomycetota bacterium | reverse complement strand
CGCTCGTGCGAGATTCCCATCTCGCACGCACACGCTGCGAACCTGCTCGGCGGTTTCACTGACCCAACGGGTAATGCAGCGGCGCGCCGAGGCCCAGCGGCCATTCGCACAACAGCCAAAGAACGATCATCGCCATCCACGTCAGATAGAAGGCAATCGAGTACGGAAGCGTCGCCGAGATGAGCGTCCCCAGCCCGGCCCGCGGCAGGTAGCGGTGGATCGTCGCGAGCACGACCGGCCAATAGGCATTCAGCGGCGTGATCGGATTGGTGACGGAATCGCCTACGCGGTAGAGCGCCTGCGTCGCCTCCGGCGAAAAACCCATCAGCATCAGCATCGGCACGAACACCGGCGCGAGAAGCGTCCATTTCGCCGACGCGCTGGCGATCAGGATGTTGAAGATCGCCACGCCGGTGACGAATGCCACGCCCAGCGGAAGGCCGCTCAGCCCGATCGATTTTAGGAACGCGGCGCCCTGGAAGGCGACAAGGCCGCCGAGGTTCGACTTGTTGAACCAGGCGATGAACTGTGAGGCGAAAAACGCCATCGCGATGTACGCGCCCATCGTGCTCAGCGACGCCGCCATCATCCCGGCCACGTCCTTGTCCGAGCGCACCGTGCCGTTGACGACGCCGTACGCGATTCCCGGCACGAGAAACCCGACCAGGATCAGGACCACCATGCTGTCGAAAAACGGCCGCAGCGACTCGACGCCGCCGGCGTTTTTGTCCGCAGAGCGAAGCACGGCGTTTTCCGGCAGCGTCAGGGCGAGGATGCCAAGAATCACCACGACCAGCGCGACTCCCGCCGCCAGCAGGCCGCGCGCCTCGGCGCGCGACAGCCGATGCTCGGGAACGATCGTGTCGCTCGTTCCGGCCCATCGCCCCAGCCGCGGCTCGACGATTTTCGCCGACACCAACCAACCGACGAGCGTCAGCAGGATCGTACTGGCGATGAGAAAATACCAGTTGCAAGCCGCGTTCACCGGCGGATAAGCCGGATCGAGCGCGTTCGCCGCACTAGCCGTCAGACCGGCCAGCAACGGATCGAGCGTCGTGATCAGCAGGTTCGCCGAGAATCCGCCGGCGACGCCCGCGATCGCCGCCGCCACGCCGGCCATCGGATGACGCCCGACCGCGGCGAACGCCATGGCCGCCAGCGGCGGGAGAATCACGAACCCCGCGTCGAGCGCTACGTTCGACATGATTCCGACGAAGACGATCGTCGGCGTCAGCAGCCAGTGCGGCATGAGCGCGACCGTGCCCTTGAGCAGGGCCGCGAAGAGTCCCGATTTGTCCGCGACGCCGACGCCGATCAGAGCCGCCAGCACCATCCCCAGGGGCGGAAAGTCCTTGAAGTTCCGGACCATTTCCGTGAGCAGCGACTGCACGCCCTGGCGCGTCAGGAGGTTGGAAACTTGTATGCGCTCGCCCGTGATGGGGTTCTGCGCGGATACGCCGGCCCGCTCGCCGAAATACGAAAGCAGCAGCACGACTCCCGCGAGCACGGCGAAGATCGTGACCTGGTCCGGGAGCCGGTTTCCGACCCGCTCGACGAAATTCAGCATGCCGGCGAGCGGCCCGCCGCCCCCCGTCGTCGTCTGTGCCACGGAATGGTCAGTTCTGCCTTGCACTTGGAATTTATCTCACAACCGCCAAGTACGGGCTGGAGCCCATACCACATGCGGCAGTGGGACGGGTTTCTGGGCCCTTCAGCCCGGGCTTGCCGCCGGGCGAGCGAGCGGATGATAACGGTCCCACATCCCCAGGCGCGTACAAGAAATTCGGGTTTCGGCAATGCTGATTCGGCCCCGTGACATACCAAGGGGGCGTGATAACTCGGTCTGATGCCGCGCTCGGGCCGGCGGCATCGCCGGAATTGCGTTGATTCCGCAAGTTCAACTGTGTAGCTTCGCTTAATAGGGTGTTGGGGCCGATCGGGGACCGGCAGCGGCCAGCGAGCCTGCTGTCGCCCGATCTTGAGAGAAGGGGATTGGCATGCGAAATACGTCAGCAAGATTCATCGCTACGGCCGTCGCGCTCGGTATGGCCGCAAGCGCTTTTGCAAACGGGATTTACCATCGCGTCGCGCTGCTCATGGGCGATCAGGAAACGCCCGCCGTCAGCACCGCCGCACTGGGCGCGGGTACGTTCCTCGTTGACACGTGCGCGAACACCGTCACCTACTACATCACGTATTCGTGCCTGTCCTCGACCGAAACCGCCGCCCATATTCACGGTCCCGCGGCTCCGGGCGTCGCCGGCGGCGTCCTGTTTCCGCTCGCCACAGGAAACGTGAAAACCGGCGTCTGGAACTATCCGGAGGCGCTGGAGTCCGCGATCCTCGACGGGCGAACCTATGTGAACGTCCACTCGGCGATTTTTCCGGGCGGCGAGCTGCGCGGGCAGATCGTGGCCGCGGTCGCGCTGCTGGACGGGTAAGTCACGAATTCCATGGAATATTACGTGGCCTACGCCGGGCTGTCGGCGCCGGAGACGGCGTCGCATGTTCATGGCTACGTTCGGCACGGCGTTTCGGCCGGCGTGCGGTTTCCGCTCGCTTTGGGAAGCCCGAAGACCGGCGTCTGGAATTATCCCGCGGCGGACCAGGACGCGATCCTCAACGGTCTTGCGTATGTCAACGTCCACTCGACCGCTTTTCCCGGCGGTGAAATCCGCGGCCAGATCACGCGATACGTCGCACCGATCGACGGCCGCCAGGAGTCGCCGCCGGTCGCGACAGCCGGCGCCGGCGTGGGCTTGTTCTCGATGGATCTCGCGGCGGACACGATGGGTTACAACATCCGCCACTGCGGATTGTCGTCGGCCGAAACGGCGTCGCACATTCACGGGTTTGCACCGCGCGGCGTTCCGGCAGGCGTGCTCACAGCGCTGCCCGCCGGGGCGAATAAGCTGGGATCGTGGGTGTATGGCGCTGCGAACGAATTGGCGGTCCTGGACGGCAGGACATACGTCAACGTTCACACGGCGACGAATCCCGGCGGGGAGCTGCGCGGCCAGATCGAATTCCCCGAGCCCTTCTGCCTGGGCGACGTGAACTGCGACCGCGTCATCGATCTGGTCGATCTGACGCTGCTGCTGAGCAACTTCGGCGGCGCCGGCGGCAAGGGCCAGGGCGATCTGAACGACGACGGCATCATCGACCTGCGCGACCTGACGCTGCTGCTGAGCAGCTTCGGCATCGTCTGCTGACCAACGCCGCGCCTGCCACGCGACCGACGGCCGTTCGCAGCCCCTGCGTGGATTGAACCGCGGAGGGTGGCACGGTCAAACGTACTCGCTTGGCCGTGGCGATTTCGTGAGGGGTGGCAGCCGCGGTAGAACACTGCCAACGGAGTACCGTTGACAGTGCCACCCGGCCGAGACGGTGAACTGGTGGGCCGAGCCCACACTACATCTGGTTAGCCGAGCCCGCCCAACGTCTTGCCTTTCTCTGCGTTCTCGGCGTTCTCCGCGGTGAGTGCATTGAGACCGACGGCCTTGTCGCAACGCCTGCCGCATGTTCTACTGCCCCGTCCGTGAAGCGCCCGCGATCTGCGGCGTGGAGCGGAAATTTTTCCCGCGGACAGGAAGCGGAACATGCGCGTACTCTCGGGCGTCCAATCATCCGGAACCTTGCATATCGGCAATTATTTCGGTGCGATCGCGCAGCACATCGAGCTTCAGCACGCGCACGAGTGCTTCTTTTTCATCGCCAACTACCATGCGCTGACCTCGGTGCAGGACGCGGCTCGGCTGCGGCAACTGACGCTTGACGTGGCGCTCGACTATCTGGCGCTGGGCCTGGACCCGCAAAAGGCCGCCTTGTTTCGGCAGAGCGACGTGCCCGAAGTCTGCGAGCTGGCGTGGGTTCTCTGCACGGTCACCGGAATGGGCCTGCTCGAGCGGGGCACGTCTTACCGCGACAAAGTTGAGAACGGTTTGCCGGCTTCGGTTGGGCTCTTTTACTACCCCGTGCTCATGGCCGCCGACATTCTGATCTACAACAGCGACACCGTCCCGGTCGGAAAAGACCAGACGCAGCACATCGAATTCGCCCGCGACATGGCGGGATACTTCAACAACACCTTCGGCAAGCCGGTGTTCAAGCTCCCGACCGCCCGGCTGAACGAGGCTGCGATCGTCCCCGGAACCGACGGCCGCAAGATGAGCAAGAGCTACGGCAATGCGATCGAGATCTTCGGCGAGCCCAAGGCCATCGCCAGGAAATACAAGTCCGAGTTCAAGACCGACAGCACCCCCGTCGAGGCGCCGAAGGATCCGGATACCTGCAACCTCTTCGCCCACCTTAAGTTGCTCGCTCCGCCCGAAGAGCTGGAAGACTGGCGGCAGCGGTACCGGAAGGGCGGCGTCGGGTACGGACACGTCAAAACCCGGCTCGTCGAGCTTTACGAAGCCCGATTCGGCCCATTTCGCGAGCGCCGGGCGCATCTGGCCGCCCATCCGGACGAGGTCGAGGATATACTGCGGGCTGGGGCGCAACGCGCCCGGGCCGTCGCGCAGCGCGTCATGCACGACGTTCGGACGGCTTGCGGAATCGTCACGGCCCGGAGCTGACCTCCGGGGACGATTGGTTTTTCGACATCGGACACGGAAATGTCGACCGAGTACCGCGTTCAACTCGACATCTTCTCCGGTCCGCTGGATCTGCTGCTTTTCCTGCTCAAACGCGACGAGCTCGACATCCAGGACATCCCGATCGTCCGCATCACCGATCAGTACGTCGCGTACGTCCGCCTGCTGGAAAATCTCGACCCGAACACCGCCGGCGATTTTCTGGTGATGGCCTCCACCCTGATCGAGATGAAATCGCGGGCGCTTCTCCCGACGCCGCCCTTGGAAGGCGACAACGAGGAGGAGGATGCGCGGCTCGCGTTGGTCAAGCAACTGCTCGAATACAAGCGGTTCAAAGACGCCGCCCGCTCGCTCGGTACCTCGGCTGACGACCGGTCCAAACGCTTCACGCGCCAGCCGACCGATCTGCCGGCGGAATTGCGCGGCGTCGAGCTCGAAGAGGTCGAGGTCTGGGATCTGCTTTCGGCGTTCGGCCGCGTGATGACCGCCATCGGCCGCGGTCCGGGTGTGCATGAAGTCCGCTACGACGACACGCCGCTGGAAACCTACGTCGAGGAAATCTCCGCGGCCCTGCTGGCAAAATCGGCGATCCCGTTTCACGCTCTCTTCGAGGACCGCACGAGCCGCGCGGAGATCGTCGGCCTGTTTCTGGCGCTGCTGGAATTGATCCGCCGCCGCCGCGTCCGCGCCGAGCAGGAAAAGTCCTTCGGCGTCATCTACCTGTTCGCGATCGAGGAAGTCGATCAACCGCCGGAAGATCCTCCGCAGGTTGCGACCGCCGACGCGGCCACGCTGCTGCCGCCGACGGCGCCGTCCGGGCTCGACGATGAATGGTCGGCGGCCGGCGAATTTCCGCCGATCGAGCCCCATGCGGCCCGCGACACACACGAAGAAAGGGAGCCCGCGGATTAGCAAGCCGAGTGAACGACTGAAAGAACTGGGGCTCACGCTGCCGGAGGCGCCCAAGCCCGTCGCGGCGTACGTGCCCTGCGTGAAGCACGGCGACATGCTGATCCTCAGCGGGCAGATTCCGGTCAAGGACGGGAAGATCCAATTCGCCGGGCAGGTTGGGCTGGAGCTGCGCCTCGAAGCCGCGCAGGACGCGGCCCGGCTCTGCACGATGAACGCCTTGGCGGTCGCGGCAGACGCGGCCGGCGGCATCGACAACATCGCCCGCATTCTGAAAGTCGTCGTATATGTCGCGTCGCATGAGGACTTCACCGATCAGCACAAGGTCGCGAACGGCGCCAGCGAGTTGCTGGTCTCGATCTTCGGCGATGCGGGCAAGCACGCGCGTGCGGCGGTCGGCGTTGCGGAGCTGCCGCTGAATTCCGCGGTCGAGATCGACATCACGTTCGCCGTCTCGCAGTAGGCGGAAAAGGTGACATCCGGCCTCGCGCGCTGGCGCTTGATTCATCTCTCGAAAAATCCTCGCGGCGCGAGGAGATTTTTCGAGCGGCGACTGGATCGCCGATGCACGGAGCGAGGTAGCGGCCTGCGTCTCGCAGGCCGTAGATCGGGAACGACCCCGATCGTGCCGAGTCGACGATTTACGGCCGGCGAGACGCCGGCCGCTACGCTTCTTGGCGCGCGCTGACGCTTGGGCTGCGGGCAACGCCCGCGCTGAGGGTTCTGGTGTACCGCAGCTGCCCTCGGTTGTTTCATTGGCCCCGCGCGCTGGCGCGTGAGGTTTTGAAAATGTGCCCTCACCCCAGTCCTCTCCCGGAGTACCGGGAGAGGGAGGCGTGAGACTTGTCGAGTCGGATCTTTTGCATGAACACTTCGCGCGCCATCGGGGTCGATATCGGCGGATCCACCGTGCGTGCGGGCATTGTCGGCAGCGACGGCGCCGTGCTCGCGCTTGCCGCGTTGCCTACTCCGCCCGGCGGAGAGCCGGCCGCGCTGGCCGAAATCGTCGCGCGCCTGGTCGCCGACGCTTGCGCACACGTCGTCCCCACCGAGCCCACGATCGGCATCGGGATTCCCGGCGTGCGCGAAGCCCGGACCGACGTCATGCTCCGTGCCGTCAACCTGCCGAAGCTCGAAGGCGTCGACCTGCGGGATCTCTTCGGCCGCCGTCTGAATCGCGCTGTTCGCTTCGACACGGACGTCAATGCCGCGGGAATCGCGCAATGGCGCGGCACCGCAATCAATGGCGCAGCCCCATCCGCGGCGCGATTCGTGTATCTCGGCGTGGGAACCGGCGTCGGGGCGTGCGTGATCCTCGACGGGCACATCGTCCGGCACACGCGCGGCGGCCCGGGACACCTGGGCCACCTGATCGTCGACACCAACCGCACCGCGCCCCTCTGCCGTTGCGGCGTTCGTGGCTGCCTGGAGGCGGTCGTGCGTTCGTTCACGGCGGAGAACCGGCCCGACGCGCCCTTCGACCTCGCCGCATTGGTGCACGGCCTGACGATCGGCCTGGTGCAGATCTCGCACCTGTACGCCCCCGACGAAATCTGTCTCGGAGGCGGCGTCATCGATCATCATCCGCACATCCCGGAGCTGTGTGCCGCCGACCTGGGCCGCAATTCGAGCACGCTCGCTTCGCCCACGCTGCGCATCACGCGAGCGGCGATTCCGTCCGATCGCGCCGGCGTAATCGGCGCGGCGTGGCTCGCCACACTTGCCTAGAGCGATTCGAGAAAATCGTCCGGCGCGCCACGATTGTGTCAGCAGTGGCGCTTCGCAGCACCGCGAACGAATGCCGACGATCCAGTAACACGGCCCGAGCGCACACAGCCGCGCGCCCGCGTGAGGAGAAACCTCCGACGTTCACAATCATCAGCAAGCCGGTTGCACCGCCTCAGTCGCCGGCCGCTCCTTCGGCCGCGGTTCCAGCATCGCCGCAACGGCCTGGTCCTGCGAAAGACCGCAGGCTCGTGCCAGCGCGGAAATCTGCAATCGCCTCAGCTCGGGCCCGCTTGCCCCGGCGAGCTGGCCCAGCACGTAGGAGCGGCAAACGCCGATATGAAACAACGGCTGGCCGTTCGGGCCGCGCAAACGGAGCAGCCGCGGCTGGCGGCGAAGCCAGGAGACGGAGCGTCGAAACCACTTGGCGGCCTCGTTGGGGGTCATCAGTTCCTGCTGAACGTCCGTCATGGGAGCAACCTCCGGTCTTGTAAGATTCGCCTGACCCAGAGAGTGTAGCCGCGCGTCGCTCGAAATGCAAGTATTTCTAGAATATCTCGACAAGCCGCCGGGTTGGGGCGCGGCAGCGGCCCGCGTCTCGCGGGCCGTGGAATTCAGGCGGATCCGGATCGCAGGGACGATCCCACGTACCAGGCCCGACGGGACGCCGGCCGCTGCGCTTCTTGCCGATCGCCGACGCTTGCGCCGCAGGCACGGTCCGCGGGGAGGACTCTGAACCGTCCAGGTCGCGGAGATGGACTGAATCAAGAAAGCCGCCGAGGGTTGTGAATCACGACGCGCTCGCCGCCCCTATCTACCCGGCGCTGAGTCGGTCGCCGGGGACAGCAAGCGCGTCCGTTCCGCCGGCGGCATGCCCGCGAAGAGCAGCAGGTTCCGCATGATCGCCAGACAACCCGCGGCGTCATATCCGCGGCATTCGTACACATTCGAACCGACGAGCCCCACGCTGATATCCAGCGGCGAGTAGATCACCGCCGGGCGGTCCGCCAGCATGAAGGCTTTCAGCGGCGGCGTCTCGCGCGAACGCCCTTCCGCCCGCGTCGTCCGCCTGTACTCCACGGTGTTGAGCGGTCCGGCCTGCTCGATTCGCTGGCCGGTGAGGATCGGGGAATTCGCCGGCAGCCGAACGGGCTCACTCTTCAGCACGTCGCCGATGACCGTTTCAAAGCTGTCCAGGAATTCGGACTTGCCCATCGCCGCGTCCGCGATCAGCGTGCCGCCGCCCGTCAGGAAGCGGCGCAGGCCCGCGACCTCCTCGCTGTTGAGCGAAAACGGCCCGATGCCGGTGACGTGCACCGCGGCGAAGTCCTTCAGAGCGGGATCGGCAAAACTGACGCCGCTGCTCACCGAGACATTGATGCCGCACTCGTTGTGCATGTATGTCTTCAGTCGTTCCCACCCGTACGTTTCGACGTCCCATCGTCCGTCGAACTTCATCCGCGCGGCGCGGATCGTGCGTTTGTCTTCGCGCGGCAGGTACGGCAGTTCGATCGTCTGAAAGCGGCTTTCGATCGTCGTCTTGTCGGTCGCGTACAGATAGATGTTGACGCCGAGCTGAAAATCCGCCGCGGCTTCACGGGTCGCGTAGCGATTCCAGTTCGCCGGCGCGTCGCCGCACATCAAGAGCAGCAGCGTCCGCGTGTCGCTGCGGATTTCCAGCAGTTCCGGCGGATGGTCGATGGGTGTCTGCACCGCGCCGCTGAGCAGCGGGTGCGTCGGCCGCAGCCGTTGAAGCCGGAGCCGCGGCCAGAGATCCCGGGCCAGCTCCTCGATCGACGTGCGAAACTCGCTCTTTCCCGGCGGGGCTGCGGCCAGGATCATTCCGCCGCGATCGACGTATTGTTGAAGGCGCAAGCGTTCCGCCTCGTTGAATTCCCAAGTGCCCGCGCCGCTGACGTAGAGCACCGGCGCCTCGAGCAAGTCCTCGATCGTGTTGTCCAGCGAGATGATCTGCCAGTTGAATAACCGCTCCAGGTTGCGCTGGCTGAAACGGACGAGGTTGGCGGCGTCGCGCATGGTGCGATCCCAATCGTCGCCCTTCTCGAGCTTGTTGTAGAAAATCGGCGCGCGCCCGTGGCAGAGAAACATCAGCGCAAAGCAGGTGTCGTGCAGCCCGCCCCAGCTTCCATCGGCCTGTTGCTTGGACAGCAGCCAGGACGCGCCGACGCGGAACCAGTCGCGGTCGCGGAAGTACTTCCTTCCGCTCGCGCGACCGGCCCGCTCCACGCCATAGAGGTAGTAATACTGCCATTGCGCGCTGCCGCTGGGGTTTTCCGGTCCGAACCGGCCGCCGAACCAATCGAGCGCCCGGTTGATCGACCCCACCACGTTCTCGGCCTTGCGCTGTCCGCTTCGGCCATAGGCGCGATCCAGCACGACGTACATCGTCGTCAGGCCCGCCGCGGTCATGCTTCCGGTGCTTAACTGGTCCTGGCCTTTTTGATAGCTCCAACCCCCGTCGGCGTTCTGCTGGTTCAGCCAGTGCTGCTCGACGAGTCTCCAGAAATTGGTGAGTTTTTCGCTGCGGGCGCCGGCTTCGGTCGCCATCCACACGCCGAGCACGCCGAACTGGCTGTTCGAATTGTCGTACATCGGGCTCGCTTGCACGTTCTTGAGCGATTCATAGCTGAACGCCCCGCCCAGGCCGGATGCGGGCGGATTGGGCGAATCGAGCAGCCAGTCGAGATCGCTTTCCAGCCGCTTGCGGTATTTCTCGCCGGGCGCCAACGCGAGCACGTGAGCCCGCAGGGCATAGACGTACGTCGCGGTCACGGGCTGGGCGGCCAGCCATTCCAGCGACTTGGCCATGTCGCTCTCTCGCGCGTCCTCGTTCGCATAAAGCAGCGCGAGTGTCGCCAAAGCCGTGTCGCCCGCCCAATAGCGATCACCCGGCGCGTCCGCGGGCTCCCAGTGCCCGGCGTCCTTTCGCTGCGACTTGATCCACTCCACCGCCCTGGAGACCGCCGAGTTGACCGTTTGTGCGTTCAGTTGAGGCTCATCGCCGGATGCGACTCCCGCCATGGCAAATGCGCCAAACAGAACCCCAAGCGCCAGCGCGCGGGGCCGCGATATCAGGCACGAAGGCACGGAGGCACGGAGGCACGGAGGGAAAAACAAGCCTCGGAGGCGCCAAGTTCCCCTCTTCCGGTACTCCGGGAGAGGGTCGGGGTGAGGGTGAGACTCCCGAGCCATCCGGGCGGGAGTTGCCCCCAACCCAACAAGAAATGCCCGATCCTGGGTGGCACGGTCAAGCGATCGCGCGAACGGGGTTACGTTGCTCGAAACATCCAATCGCGATCGCTTGGCCGTGGAATCGGAAAATACTGAATGCAGCGCCGAAGCACGGCCAAACCGTCGCGATTGGCGTTTTCTCCCAGACGATCCACCAGGCGCGACGGCTTGACCGTGCCACCCTTGGATTCGCGGCTTCCGCCTCGAACGCGGAGAATCCTCTGGAGATAAATCACACGCCAGTGCGCGGGGCCGCGACCGCAGGCACGCAAACACGAAGGCACCTAGGCACGAAAGAAACCCAAAGACTCCAAGCGCCCCGCCAGCGAAGTTCGGGGGTCGCGACTCTCGCATTGTCATCCGCGCAGACCAACCCATCTGCCCGCCGGGCGGGCTGGAGACTATCGGACCCCTTCGCAGAGATTCTATCGGTGTCTTCAAGGTCCGCCTGCGAGCCGGGTGAACAGTGTTCAAGCTCCGATTGGGTCGGCCGGTCGAGCCGTCGCCGGGCGGTTTTTCGAATTCTCCCCGGATTCCAGGTGGAGATTCCTCGGCTCGCCACGGATTGTCGGGTGAGGACCAAGTGCGGCGACGAACAGCGTCGGCTTGGTTGGGTGTGAAACGAGAACAACAGCCCCTACAGGAGAGGCAACCATGAACGCGACGAAACTGAGAACACTGGCGATCACAACGGGAGCATTGGCCGGCCTCGCGAGCCCCGCGCTGGCCCACCTGGGAAGTTTCACCAAAGCGGACGGGTACTCCCTCTGGGTACCGTCCGGCGCGGTCAACTGGTGTGACGTAACTTATTATAACGCAGGAGCTTGGGGCGTGAATTCCGGCGGCGGATCCGGCCCGACCCCGATCGCCCCCGATAGCGGGCTTTGGAGCCTGGTCAGCCCGGTCGGCGGCTTCTTCCCCAGCGCCGCCGCCCGAAATGCCGCCGTCGGCTCAGCGCCCCCGTATCCGACGGTCGCTCCCGCCGGCACGATTCCCGCTTACATTGTCGGCGACCACTTCCCCGGCCGCACCGGCGACAACGCGAACCTCGCGGTTCGAAACGACACCCCCGCCGGCACCGGCTCGATCCAGTACGACTACGCCCTCGACACGTACGACTTCGGCGGGCCCGTCCCTTCGAGCGTCACGAGCGGCCCGGTCAGCATGCAGTTTTACTTCATGCCCGACCCCGGCACGCAGCCCCAGCCCGGCCGCCCGGCCCGCGACAAATTCGTCATGTCGCTCAAGGATTCGTCCGGAAACACCGGCCTCCAGTGGGGCTACACCGATGACAACGAGATCTATTGGCGCGACAGCAGCAGCAACGCCTGGAACTACACCGGCGTCTACGCCAACATCGCCAACTGGGACGGCGTGCGGATGGATCTCGACCTGACCAACGACACGTTCGGCATCGACTATTACAACGTCAACACCAACACCTGGTCGAACATGGTCGCCGCCGGAACGGCGATGGGCTCGGCGATGACGAACTTCACCACCGTCCGCTGGGAGCTCGCGGACGCGGTCAACGTCGGCGTCGGCGGCAAGAACTTCTTCGACGACTTCTCCTTCGCCGTGCCGGAGCCGTCGTCGCTGGTTCTGCTGCTTGGCGGTCTGGCTTCGCTGCTCCGCCGCCGCGGTTGACGCAAACGGACGTACTGTTCGCTTCCAGACAAGGTGCATCCGCGCCCGATACGCGGATGCACCTGTCTTTCTGTTCATGTGCGTCAACGCGAATTTTGGAAGCGCCAGGAACGGCCAAGCGAAGAGATAACAAGTCCCTGCAACGAACAAGCCGCGACGCTACCCTATCAGCCTGGCGCGTGTGTTTTGATCAAGCCGCCACGGTCGTGGCGGCGACCGCGCCGGGGTCTGAGGTGGTCCGGATGGAACCTGATCCGATCAGACAAGCCGCCGAGCTGCTTGCCGGCGCGAGTTCCATCGTCATATCGAGCGGGGCGGGAATGTCGGCGGAATCCGGCGTGCCGACTTTCCGCGATGAAAACGGCTATTGGTCGCGGTTCAATCCCGCCGAGCTGGCGACGGTCGCGGCGTTCCGAAAGGCGCCGGCCCGCGTCTGGGAGTGGTATCGTCTGCGGCGGCAGGCGCTGGCGAAGGTGGAGCCGCACGCGGGGCACCGCAAGCTGGCGGAATGGGAGTCGCGCGTGCCGGGCTTCACGGTCGTGACGCAGAACGTCGACGGCCTGCACCACCGGGCCGGCTCGCGGAACGTCGTTGAGCTGCATGGCCGGCTCGACGAAGTGCGTTGCGTGCACTGCGCGTTCGTGCGCAGAGACCTGGAAGACCTGGGCGCCGAACCGCATTGCCCGACCTGCGGCGACTGGCTGCGCCCCGGCGTGGTCTGGTTCGGCGAAATGCTGCCGACGGGCGCGTTTGAGCAGGCAACCGCCGCGGTCGAGCGCTGCGACGTGCTGATCGTGATCGGAACAAGCGGTGTCGTGCAGCCGGCGGCGTCGCTGGCGGAATTGGCGGCCTCGCACGGGGCCAAGGTCGTCGAGATCAACCCCGCCGAGACGCCGATCAGCAGCCTCGCGCACGCGTGCGTGCGCAGCGGCTGTCGCGACGCGATTGTCGAAATCGACGCCGCGTGGTGTGGGATATCTCGCACACTCGGTGGGTTTCAGGGAGGCTGAAGCGCGGCCGGGCGCTGCCGGTTCGGCGCTGGGCAATCAGAACAGCGCCGGCAGCCCCGCGCAGCGCCGCCAGAACGAGAGCTGCCCGATGTGCGCCGCCGCGTGCGTCGTCAAAAGGTGGCCGATGAGGTGGTCCACCGTCTGGATCGGCGTGCCGTCCAGAACCCTTACGGGATGCGGTTTCGCGAGCGTCGCCGGATCGGGATTCCGCACTGCCTCCGTCACGCGGGCGTGGCCCTGCTCGATCGCCGTCATCAGCTCGCGCAGGCTCGGCCGCGATTCGCCCGCGGCGAGCTCCGCGCTGCCGGGGCCGTAGCGTTTGTGCCATTCCTTCGGGCACGCGCCCTTTTGCCCGAGGTTCATCAGCACATAGTCCGTCGAGATGGCCAGGTGCCCGAGAATCCACGCCGCCGAGTGCACGCCCGGCTGGGGCTGCCAGTCGAGCTTGGCGTCGTCGATGTCGGCGGTCAGGCGTTTCAAGTACCCGAGAAGAAAGCTGTACAGCACGGTTTCGCGCTCGAACATTCGCATGCTCCGATTACCTCGCTGGCGCTTCGGCCTCGGATCGCGCGTTCGATCTCGACCGATTGCCACGCTCAACGGTCACACGCAATTCGGGTCCATCCGCGGGCCCCGATGACAACCCGCACATGGCGCGGTATGGTTCTCGAGGCGATCGTCGGACGCCGCTTCGGCGGCGCGTGCGAACCCTGCCCGTGCGACGCCTGGGGAACATCGCCAGGAGATGCGCCATTCGAATCATCGTTATGATCGCCGCTGCCGTCGTCGCGCCGCTGCTGGCCGCTTGCGTCGGCTGCCAGGCGCTGGCCATGCCGTTCATCATGTTCGGCGAAGAGCCGACCAAGCCCGTCGCCGCGGAGTATCCCCACCTCGAAGGCCGGAAGGTGGCGATCCTCGTGTGGGCGGACAATGACACGCTCTTCGAGTTCCGCAACGTCCAGCTCGAACTTTCCGAGTATGTCGGTTCTGTGCTGAAGGCGAACGTAAAGCGAATTTCGCTGGTTCCAAGCCGAACGGTCGTCGACTATCAGCGGTCCGATGCGGATTGGGATCGCCGCCCGCCGGCCGAGGTCGGCAAGCAGCTCGACGCCGAACGCGTGCTGCTGATCGAGTTAACCCAGTACACCACGCGCGAGCCCACGAGCCCGCACCTGTATCGCGGCCGGATCAGCGCGAACGTCAAGGTCTACGACACGGCCCTCGCCGACTCCGCCCCGACTTTCCGCACCACAGTTGAGACGGTCTACCCGCCCGGTGCGGCGGCGGAATGGGGCAGCTCCGATACGAGCGTCCGCGACGCCGCGATGCGGACGTTCGCGGCGGACGTGAGCAATAAGTTCCACGATCGCCGCGTGAAGGTGAAATAGCATGCAAGCACGCAAGGTCGGTCTGCTTGCAATCGGGCTGTGTCTGATCGCCGCGTGCGACGCGTTCAAGGCGGCGGTCTATTACCTTCAGCCGAAGCAGACCCAGAAAGCGGAGTTCACGTTTCCGAACGACGCAGTCGTGGCCGTCATGCTCGACCCGGCCCAGCCCGAATACGAGAGCCCCGTTTTCAACCGCGCGTTTCACGATCGGCTGGTCGAGATCTTCCGCGAGCACAAGTCCAACGCCCGGCTGATTCCGCAAGCGGAGCTGCTGGCTCTGCGGCGGGCGAACGCCGATTTCGACAAGTGGCCCGTGCGGCACGTCGGTCAGGAGTTGGGGGCGACGCACGTCTTGTATGTGCGGATCGACAAGCTGCTCGCGCGACCGAGCGCGGATTCGCCGATTCTCGAACCCATCGCCAATCTGCGAATAAAAGTCATCGGCGTGAACCTGCCCGACAAGGACGCCCGCCTTTGGCCGACGAAGGAGGAGAAGGACCGCGCGATTCAGGCGACCCGGCGGGCAAGCGAAGCCGACCCCGGTCAGGCGGATTCCGAGTTGGCCAAGCTCGGGCGCGAAATCGCATACCTGGTCGCGGCGCCGTTTTTCGAAATCGACCTCGAAGAGAAGCCGCCGCACGAATCGTGACACGGCGGCCAGACGGAATTCCCATGCCCGCCACGGCGCCCGCGGCATCGCCTACGCATCCCCACCGTAGTCGCTTGATTGTCTTGGGTGTTTTCACTGGCATCCTGATCGCGGCTTCGGCCTTTCTGGGTCGCCAACCCATTTCGTGGGCCGAGGTGTGGTCGCCCCAACAAGCCGTATCCGGCGAGGTTGTCAATTTGTTCTGGCAATACCGCGTGCCGCGCGTCCTGCTTGGCGTGCTGGCGGGCGCCTCGCTCACGTTGGGCGGCGTGGTGTTTCAGGCCCTGTTTCGCAATCCCCTCGCCGAGCCGTACACGCTCGGGATCGCGAGCGGCTCGGCGTTGGGAGCGGCGATCGGATTCCTGCTGCGAGCCCATTCGGCCTGGCCCGGCCTGCCCAGGCTCGGGCTGTTCGCGTGGCTGGGGGCGCTGGGCGCGATGGGGCTTGTCTATCTCATGTCGCGGCTGCGTCGGGCGCATGACGTTGCGCGGCTGCTGCTGGCTGGGGTCTGCGTGTCCTACATGTGCGCCGCGGGCATCCTCCTCGCGCATCTGCTGGCGGATCGCTCCATCACGAACGAAATCGTGCGTTGGACGGTCGGATCGCTCGATGCGTTCGGCTGGGGGCCGCCGCTGCGGATATTGGCGGTTCTGCTGCCCGTCCTTGCCATCGCGCTCTATTTCAGCCGTGCGTTGGATCTGCTGGCCATGGGCGATCTGCTGGCGGCGTCGCGCGGCGTTGCGGTAGACCGGGTGTTCTGGATCGGATTCGCCGCGGTGGGATTGCTGACCAGCGCCGTCGTGGCCGAATGCGGGCCGATCGGATTTGTGGGACTGATCGTGCCGCACGTCGCCCGACGGGTGGTCGGCACGCGGACGATTTCGCTGTTGATCGGCGGCGCCCTGCTGGGCGCGTTCTTTTTGACGGTCTGTGACGGCGTCGGCCGCTGCTGGTCGAATTTCGACCTGCCGGTGGGGCTTTTCACCAAATCACAGGCGAGACGGGAACCCACGCACGACCTACTTCGCGATCGCGTTGAAGAAAATCCGCTTCGTGAAGTCCGAAATCTGCTGGACCGTCAGTGGCGCGTTCGGCGTGCGAATCAGCGAGGCAAGGAAGCCGTTGTGGATTCCTTGCAGGCCCTGCACAAGCGCCGCTGGGTCCATGTCCACAAACCGCCCCTTGCGGATGCCTTCGCGGAAGACGGCT
Source organism: Planctomycetota bacterium (assembly GCA_016235145.1). Classification (GTDB taxonomy): domain Bacteria; phylum Planctomycetota; class Phycisphaerae; order UBA1845; family Fen-1342; genus JACRLV01. The sequence goes on along the minus strand of JACRLV010000147.1, from coordinate 2,199 downwards.
TCCGCGGCCGCGGTAATCCGGCGGTGGCTGACGAAAGCTTCGTCTTCCAGGCCCGCCGGCGCGAACAGAAACGCCGCAGCCGTGTGGCCGAAGTACACGCGGGCCATCGCGAGGTGCCGAACGAACAGATCGGACCCTACGTCAATGAAGCGGTGGAGCCTCTGCAATTCGTCGCCGGGGCTGTTCAACGCGTCGATCATCTGGCGTTCGAAGTCGTGGACGGTGTCCACGACGAGCGCTTGGTAGAGGTCGTGCTTGTCCTTAAAGAACTTGTACAGGGTGCCGACGGCCAACTGGGTGGCGGTTGCGATTTCCGCCATCGTCGTGCCTTCGTACCCCTTGCGTGCGAAGAGTTCGAGCGCGACGCGCATAATCTCGGTCCGACGCTGTTCCCGGTCGCGCGTCCGCCGCTCGTTCGAGATTTCGTGCATGGCCTCCGGCTGCATGGTGATTGGATCCTCCAGCATCAAGGGCCTCCTCATGTGAACCAAGTTCGCGACTTCGAGCGGGCCTTATCGTGCCCCCGAATATGAGACTACAGAACGCCATCCCGGGATAGTAGCCCCGCGACAGCGGACTGCTGACAATGATAGCGCTACAAACCGCGTGCCAATCTGCGCGCGGATGGGCTCTTTTGGATGCACCCGGCGGGTTTCGGGAGGGGCTATTCTCGCCGCTTGAAGCGGATGTTGTCGCCCGCCTCGACCGCGACAAGCATCGGCGACCCCTCGGGCGCCCCCGCGTCGGCGGTGGGCGGTCCGAAGGTCGAGATCGGAGCGTATTTCTGCAAATCGCCTGAAAACGTGTTCGACGTGACGGCGAAGACCCCCTGCCCATACTCCCACTTGAGGGTGCCTTCGATCGACTTCCCGTCGTTCAGGGGCGCTCCTTTGCGAGAACAGAACGCCATCTGAAACGTTCCGTCGGGCTTCAGCGTCAGTTGGAGCAGGTTGGGTGTTGCCGGCAGGATTTTGGCCGCCATGGTCTTGTCCAGATCCGACATGCCCTCGGTCGTTTGGAGCCACACGCCGGCGACATTGGGCGCCGGCGGCGATGGCGGCGGGGACTTCTTGCAGGCGGGCAGGAGCCCCATCAGAGCCAGAAATAGCGCCCCGGCAAGCAGTTTTGAGCGATTCATCCGCGACTCCTTCAGCACGGCTCGGCCGGCCCGTTCCTCTCCGCAGGATCATCGCTGCATGGGCCGCGCGTGGCAAGCCCCCAATGGGCCGATCGCCGCAGTCGGGATGGGTCGATTAGCATGCCCGTTGTCGGGGGGCTCGGACGCGTCGCCGGCCCCTTTTGGGACTGCGATCGACTTCCGGAGGCGGCCTTGGGCCGGACGAGGGCATGAAGCGCATCCTGCGGTTGTTGCGCCTGTTCTGCTCGGTCAGCCTCCAGAACGAGGCCGCCTATCGGCTGGACTTTCTGATCAAGCTGGTCGGCGCCGTTATCAACCTGGGCGGCGAATTGCTCACCCTCTGGGCGATTTTCTCCAATACCCGGTCATTGGCGGGATGGGGGCCATACGAGGTAATCGTGCTGTTGGGCGTGTTTCGGATCATGGTGGGCGTCGTCGGCGCGGTGATCGGACCGAACATGCGGGCGATGATGGAGGATATCCGCAGCGGTAAGCTCGACCACGTGCTGGTCAAGCCGATCAGCGCCCAGTTCTACGTCAGTTTTCGCAATTGGGCGTTTTTCCGCGCATTTGATGCGGTCGCCGGCCTGCTGCTCGTGATCGTGGGGGGCGTCATGTTGTCCGCCCGCGTGTCGCTCGCTTCGCTGGCGCTGTTTGTTCTGATGCTGGCGGCGGGTGCGGTGATCATCTACTCGTTCTGGCTGATCCTGGCGACGACCACTTTCTGGTTCACCCGGCTGGCGAACATCGAGATGGTCTTCTGGAACGTATTTCACGCCGGCCGCTACCCGCTGGACGTGTACAACCCCTGGATGCGCTGGCTGCTGACGTTCATCCTGCCGCTCGCGTTTCTGACGACGTTCCCCGCCGAGGCGCTGCTCGGGCGCGCCGGCGGCGCGACGCTTCTGGCCAGCGCGCTGGTCGCGCCGCTCATGTTGATCGTCGCCACGCTGTTCTGGCGTTACGGCGTGAGCCGCTACTCCGGCGCGTCCGCATGACGGCAATCGCCGCATGGCCCGATCGCGTGGAAATCGAATGGGTGCTACGGGGGTCTCACCCGT
>JACRLV010000146.1:2247-5285 GCA_016235145.1 Planctomycetota bacterium | reverse complement strand
GCGCCGACCACAGCGCCGTGCATGGCGTAAACCGCGCCCGCCACCGGCGCGTATTGAACCAGGTTTGCCCACGCGCTGCCGCCCGCCGCGGTGCGCCCCACCACCAGCCATGCGAGTACGCCCGCCACGATGCAGGGCAGGAGCCACAACAGCTCGCTCAGAGCGACCCGCCGGGCGTGCGGGGCCTCCTCTTCGATCGCCTGGTGCAATTCCGCGTCCGCGGGCCGATCGCGGCTCGCCGCCAGCACCATCAGCAGGAAGATGACTGCCAGCGAGACGGGCGCCGCCCAACCCACGCGGGCGATCCACGTATCGAATGAGAATCCCGCGGCCCCATCGAGTTCCGGCGTCAACGCGGTGCGAGGCGAGGAGCAGGACAACCAGATCGCCGCTCCCACGCAAACCAAAACCGCAACGACGCCGGGTACGAGCGACGACGAGCCCGGCTGCTGCGATTTCGGCGGGGACTCGGCTGGTGTGTCGGACATTGGGTGCCGCCAGAGGGTCAGCCAGAGCATGATCACGCCGGCGAGAAACGCCGCCGTGCATCCGGCGGTGATCGGGCGCATAGCCAACGGGACGAACGCCCGCGATCCTGGCCAGAGCGCCAACAGCACGATCCCCGCGACGACCGCCAGGTTGGTCACGCTGACATCAATCTGGTATGAGCCGATGTCCATCCCCGCACACGCGATCAGCGCCGCGACGAGCGTCAGCCACGCCAGCAGCAACGGCCAATCGGTCGGAACGGCGGCGATGACGAGGCCGACCCGCGCGTCGAATACGAACAGCAGCCGATAGGCAAGCACGAACGCCAGCCCCGTGATCGCCTCGACGAGCGGATATTGAACGGAAATTTCGCTGCGGCAGGTTCGGCATCGCCCGCGCAACGCAAGCCAGCTCACCAGTGGGAGATTGTCGTACCAGGCGAGCGTGTGATTGCAGCCCGGGCAGAAAGACCAGCGCGGCCTGGACACCGACAAACCGAGCGGCAGACGATAGATCGCGACGTTCAGAAAGCTGCCGACGCAAAGCCCGAACACCCAGACGAAGATGTCGATGATCGGAATTGTCATGGTTGCTTTGGCGGGGCCGGCGGGCGGGTTACCTGGTTCGTGTTTTCCGGCCCGTGCTCCAGCCAGGCCATGATTTGCCCGACGATCTCCTCGGGCCGGCGGGAGTCGGTTTCAACCGCCAGATCGGCGAGCTGTTCGTACAGCGGCTCCCGCTGCGAGAGGATTTCGCGCATTTCCTCCAGTGGCGGCAGAGCGGTCAGAGCCGGACGCTGCCCGCCGCTGCGCGGATCGGAAGCAACCCGCCGCACCAGCTCCTCAACGTCCGCCTTCAGCCAGAGCACCTGCCCCCCGGCGTGCATCCAATCGCGATTTTCGCGCAGCATGACCGCGCCCCCGCCGACGCTCACCACCTGCCCGTCCTGCTGGAGGATTCGGTGAATCACGGAACTCTCAAGGTTGCGAAATCCGGATTCGCCGGTCTCGGCGAAAAGCGTGCGGATCGATCGGCCGGAAAACCGCTCGATCCACTCGTCGATATCGATGAAGGGACGCTCCAGCCGCAACGCGAGCGCCCGGCCGACCGTCGTCTTCCCTGCCCCCCGCGCCCCGATCAGAATGATGTTCCAGTTTGCGACGATCCGCCGCTCATCGCTCGCGTTCACGCGTACACCGTGTGGCGGAGAGTCTCGGCGGGACGATCGGTATCCAGCAGAACCGCGTGCAACCGGTCCGGAACCTGGCCCGGATTGATGGACAGCACGCCGTCGATCGAATCGCGATACGCACCCGTGACCTGCGGCGACTCGTGAATGTGGCCGTGAAGGGCGAGCAGCGGCTTGCGCTGCGCAACGAAGTCGCGCACCGCGTTCGACCCGACCGGAAAGTCCAGGTGCGGCAACCGATCCAGGACCGACGCGATCGGCGGGCAGTGGCAGACGAAAATCCACGCGCCGTACGGGCGAACGGCCTTGCGAAGTTCCTCTTCCATCGTGGGGCGCACGGCGTAGTGCTCGTGCGGCGAGACCTTTTGCACTCGCAGATGACGCGTGTCCCAGGTCGAACCGCCGGTTTCCGGCAGCGCGTCTCCAGGCCGGTCGAGGCGCTCGAAATCCTTGACGAAGTACGGCGTCGGCGGCGTGCAGGGGTAGCCCAGAAAGCTGACGCCGCGAAAAGCCCAGATCCAGCGATGATCCAGCAGCGTGAGTACGCCCTGCTCGTGGTAGGTGTGCAGGGCATGCTGCGTGCAACGCCAGTCGTGGTTGCCGAGGATGCAGGCGAACGCCGTTGTGGGCAGCGCGTCGCGCCAGGCCTCGATGCGCTGGATGAACGCCTCCTGCACATAGCGGCCCTGCGTGCCGGTGGGATCGTCGGGATCGCCGTCGGGAAACATGTCGCCGCCGAGGATCACCAGCTCCGGCCGCTCGCGGCGCAGCAGCTCGTCGAGTTGCTGGTAGAGCGACTCGCTGCCATGAAAGTCACTGGTAAAGCAAATCCGCATCCGTGCTCCACGGTCAAAACGACGGGCCGAAAGGCCGCGCCGTCCTCGTGCGTCAGTATGCGGTATTCTCGATAAAGCGGTCGAGATTGTCGAGAGCCTGCTGAGCGTCCTCGATCGGCTGCTCGGCCAGCTCCAGAAGCGTCGGGTCGCGATCGGGTGAGGTGAGGCGATGGGCCGATCGGCCGGACACGCAGCCGGCGCAGGTGCCGACCTGTGCGGCGACGAAAGCCACGAGCGCGAGCGATTTCGGCTTCATCCGCCGGCCCTCTTCGAACGCGAAGATTCGCGTATGCTCTTCTCATCGGCTTTTGCGGCCACGGAGACGCAGCGTGTACGAGATCACAATCACCGGTTGGTTCGCCGCGGCGCATCAGTTGCGCCTCCCCGACGGGACGCTCGAACCACTGCATGGGCACAACTGGCGGGTGACGGCGACCTGGCGCGGCGCGCGGCTGGATTCGATGGGGATTCTGGTGGATTTCACCAAGGTCAAGCCGCGGCTGGACGCGCTGCTGGCCGAATTC
>JACRLV010000146.1:0-2184 GCA_016235145.1 Planctomycetota bacterium | reverse complement strand
CACTTGAACGAGAATCCCGCATTTCAACGGCAGAATCCGTCAGCGGAAAACGTCGCGGCGTTAATTGCGGAACGGCTTGGAGATGAGCCCGGGGCGACGTTGTGGTGCATCGAGGTCGAGGAAGCGCCCGGCTGTACGGCTCGCTTCCTGCCGCACCGATAGAACTCCGGCGCTCATGTTTGCGAGAACACGACCCGCCCTGATTTGATCACCATCGCCGTGCGATTGCGGCCCGGAGAGTACATCCAATCATCGATATCGACGGCGTCGAGCACGGTGAGGTCGGCCTGGTGGCCGATCGCGATCGCTCCGATCCGATCCGCCGCGTCGATTGCGGCCGCCGCGTTCGCCGTCGCCGCGGCCAGCGCCTCCGACGGGCGGAGCCGCAACTGGCAGCAGGCGATGTTCAGCACGAGCGGCAGCGATTCAATGTGGCTGGAGCCGGGGTTGCAGTCGGTCGCCAGTGCCAGCGGCACGTCGGCGTTCATGATGCGCCGTGCGTCCGCGTGGTGAATTCCCAGAAAGAAGGACGTGCCCGGCAGCACGACGGCGACAACGCCGCCGGACTTCAGCGACTCGAGGCCGTCCTCGTCGATCGTCTCGAGATGGTCGGCGGATACGGCCCGCAACTCGCCGGCGAGCCGCGACGCGCCGATCTGCGCGAGCTCGTCGGCATGCACCTTTGCCTTCAGACCCGCATTCGCCCCCGCCAGCAGCACGCGGCGGGCCTGCTGCACGTCGAACGCGCCACGGTCGCAGAATACGTCGATGAAGCGGGCCAACCGCTCATCGGCAATCTGCTTCAACAGGCCGGCGTCCGCGATGGCCGCGAGAAAATCAGCCGCGCGATTTTCGAACTCCGCAGGCAGCGCATGCGCGCCCAGGTACGTGGGGATCAGCTCGATCGGCTGCCGGGCGGCGAGTTCGCGAACGGCGCGGAGCTGCTTCAGCTCGTGCTCCGGCGAAAGGCCGTAACCGCTCTTGCACTCGACCGTGGTCACGCCCAAGGCCAGCATGCGCGCCAACCGCGGCAAACTCGCCTCAACAAGACCGTCGAGGCTCGCCGCGCGCACCGCGTTCGTCGTCACGCGAATTCCACCGCCCGCCTGCATAATCGACAGGTACGATTCGCCCGCGATCCGCCGTACGAACTCTCCCCGCCGGTCGCCGCAGAACGGGATGTGCGTATGGCAGTCGATGAGCCCGGGTAGCACGGTTCCGCCGCGCGCGGAGAGCCGCTGACCGGCGAAGCTGCCCGGCTGCTCCTGCGCCCGCCCGAACCAGGCGATGCGACCGCCGTCAATGACCAGCGCCGCGTTCCGGATGAACTCGATTTCGGCCATTCGCCGGCCGGAAATCGGCCCGCGCGGCACGACGGCGAGCGAGCCGATGTCGGTGAGCATCAGCGATTTCATGCGCACACCCTTCCGCCAGCCATCGCGGGAATCGACGGCCCGGCAAGTCGGTCCAAAATACACTGGAAGTGCGGATTCGTACATGGAGCGGTAGGACGTTGTAGCGACCTGCATTTCGCTAGGGAAACCGCGTGCATGGACGTCGGGGCGATCAAGAGAACGCGGCAAAAGGCCAAGAAGCTCATGCAGGTCTGATCTCGATGAACAGTCCAGCGAGCAGCGAGCGGATTAGCGCTCGATCGATCGCTTGGCGAACTTCCTCGATACGGACAAGAGCGCTCTACCCGCCACGTGTCGATTGACGTTAGGGCTGAAGAATCCTGCTAAATTCAGCGCCGACCGGGGCCCACTTGGCAGAGCGCTTGGACCCTTCAGCAACGAGATGCTATGCTGAATCATATGACCGCCGCTGCCATTCGCGAACTTCTGGACCGCGAACCGTTTCATCCATTTCGTGTCCGCGCCAGCAGCGGGGCCGCGTACGACGTGCGGAACCCCGGCCTTGTGGTGGTGCTGAAATCTCAACTCCTCATCGCCGAGCCAAAATCCGACCGCTACTCCCTCATTCCGTTCTTGCACGTGGCCGGAATCGAGCTCATTTCCAACGGCCATCCGCACCCGTCGCGCAAGCCGCGCCGGTGAGTACCGCGGCGGTCAACTGGAAAGGCCTTCATCTCAGTGCTCCGCCCGGTAATCGGGTCTGGCATTGAACCTCAGCAGCGCGGATACGACGGCCGCAAGACCATTGCGGCAACAACAGTCAAATTGA
>JACRLV010000145.1:4666-6299 GCA_016235145.1 Planctomycetota bacterium | reverse complement strand
GCCCATTCCCGGCGGCACGCCCGGACCACCCTCGTCCAGCGCGCCCAGATCCGCCGAGATCAGCCGCTGCAATTCGTCGTAGCCGTAAAGGTACGAGCGGTCGTTGTCGTGCGGCGTCGTCGGCGTGCCCTGTGGTATGGGCGTCTCGCCCGTCCAGAAAATCGCCGGCTGCTGAACCACCCGCGCGTGCGTGCGATTGCCGCTCAGGTCGTAGTTGTATTCGTACCGATGAATCGTCCCGCTGGACGAGTTCGTGTAGTTCAGGTCCTTCGTCCGCCCGAAGGCATCGAGCCCGCTGAGGCCGGCCCCGCCGACAAAAGTCTGCGCGATCAACGCCGCGCCGAGCGTCAGCGACGCCCGCCGCGATGTGCCGGCATAGCCGTATCGCGCCGACCCGCCGCCCGCACTCTTGTCCAGAATTCTCCACACTTCGCAATCCGCCTACGGGTCGTCTTGCCATCGCCATGGCACGGGAATTTGGTAGTCGAACTCCTCACCAACACCGGTCCAGCCGGGTGGTCGCGCATCGTCAAGCGGAATTCGGATCAACTTCATTTGCTTGAAGCACTTCGCAACTACGATGTCGGCGACCTCCTCCGTCACATATAATGAGCCCGTGGAATCCTGCCGGATGGGATGTGCGGCAAAATCGGACCTGAGCGCTCGAATCGAGCGCTGCCCCTTACAGTTGTACCAAGTCGCCTTGCAGACACGGCACGTACGGTAGGATGTGTACTCATCGCCATGCAGGAGAATGTATGGTCGGTGATACATCGTGACATACTTCGGGTCTATCCGTCCGCCTTCACCAAGACATTGGCCGAACGAGAAATGCCGAAGGTATGGTTCTAGAAGTGCAACGAGGTTTCTACACGATATTTCCACTGCCACCCACCACATCGAAGGCATCCAGCCGCTGAAGCGGTTACGAGCAACCACATCAATTGCCCTGGGAAACCACCCGTCGTTGATCCGCTTGCACGCCGTGCAGAGCATCTCCGGCGGAACTGCCTCAATCCAATCCGGTTCCGCATGCACGTAGGTCTCTTTCCGTGGAACGAGGGAATAGACATACTCCGTTCTTGTCGCCATCTAGTTGATACCCTGTCGGATCAGCTGTGCAATTGTCGCCTCGTCTAGTGAATGGCCGTACCTCTCGAAAAAACGCGAGTTCGTAATCAGCAATGCGTCGACCGCCTTGTCAAGATCCTCAGGATGCCTTTCGAAATGAACCGCCCACTTCCCCGCCCCACGGCGCACACCCTGATTCCTGAGTTCTGCGTACAGCATACTGTGAAATTTCTGGTGGAAGTTCTGCGGCAGACCTACCAGCAAGCCGCCAGCGTCGCCTCCAAGGAACTTCACGAACGCGTGATGCTCGTCAAACAGGCGTCGCGCGCGAGTGCACGCATTATTATGCACCCACACGTCTTCGGCAAAATACGTGGCGGTGCCGTCCACCTCCAGGTTGAATACCGTTGTCGGCGAATCATCCGCGACGATGTCGACGACCTTCGAGATTGTACCATCGCGGCGCGTCAGCGCGTCGCCGGCCACCATCTCGCACGCCGGAATGCCGCCGCGGCCGACGACCCACACTTCGTGCTGCGGCGTCAGGCCCAGCGTCACCCCG
>JACRLV010000145.1:0-4601 GCA_016235145.1 Planctomycetota bacterium | reverse complement strand
GCGTGACCCACAGAACCTGCTCGGCCAGACCGACGATCGTCTCGGTCACACGCCGGACGACCAGCATGCCTCCGTGATCGGCTTCGTGCCGCGAGACCACCCAGTCGCCGGGGCGTAATTGCTCGATCGGCACAGGGCCATTCGGCGTGTCGACGAGGGTGCCGGCAGCAAAGGAATTGCACATCTTGCGGCCCCAGCCGCCGGCTTTCGCAAGCGAACGCAGCCCCATCACGCCTTTCACAATGGGCATGGCGGCCATCGCGATGTTCACCGCATCCCAGAACCCGCCCTTGCCGTCCGCGATGACCTGCACCGATTTGAACGCGTCGTACAGCCCGCTGCCGGGGAGGAATCCCGCCGCGATATCCAGCGTCGTCTGCAATCCGATCGACGCCCAGCGAGCGCCTTCATTCAGCGTCGCCAGCGCCGCCAACGCGTGTCCGGTGCGATCCGCGATCGCCTCGTCAATATCCTCGTCCCACCAGCCTTCGAGGCCGAGGGCGTCCGTCCCCAACAGTGGCGACGACGAGAGATATGCAAACAAGCTCATCCCATCGCCGTATTGCGTCATCGCGGCGTAGGATTCGACGGAGACGTCAAGCGGGTAGCCGTGGTAGGCCAGCGATTGCGAGCCCGCCAGGCCGGCGCCGTTCATGTCTTCGCTGACAAAGCGCCCCGCGACGGCGTCGTACCAGCGCCAGCGGTTGTAGTAGAGGCCCTTGCCTCGGCCGCCCGGCGCCGACGCCGTCACCGCCGTCGCGTCCGTCGGGACCAGCGGCGGGTCGGTGTTCAGGCCGTCGAAGCGTTCGAAGAACAGGCCCTGGTGGCCGACCTTGTTGCGCGTGCCCACGAGCGCCGCGCCCGCCGTGCCTGGCGAGCCCGGGTCGTTGCCGCTGGGCGGCCTCGCCGCGCCGGCGTCCGTCAGAAGCTGCCCGTACGTCGCGCTCGGCGTGCCGCCATTTGACGAGTCGATCCGCAAATCCAGCACGTCCCGGCTCAGCAATTCGCCGTACGGCGACCAGACGTACTGCTCGACCACCGTCCCGGCCGGCAGCGTCGGCGTGCCCGCCGCGGCCCCGCTTGGCGGCGCGATCGGCCCGCCCGCGACCAGTGCCATGACGTTGTAGTTCGCATCCAGCAGGGAGTAGTAAAGCACGCCCGCCCCGGTCGTGCCGTCGCCGGCGATCTGCCAGGCCAGATCGTCGACGTAGTCCGGACCCCACACGTACTCGCGCTGGTCCCAGCCCGCCGGCAGGGCCACCACCAGCGTCGCCCCCGGCGCGATCGGATCCAGCGGCTGCGCTTCCAGCGGCGGCTCGATCCCGCCCACGCCGCCTGCGCCGCTCACGGGCGGGACGCCCGTACCACCTTCGCCGCCCGGCTGGCCCGCGCCGCCGGGAATGATCACCACCGCTTCCTGCCGCGTCACGATCTCCTGAATCCGCCGCACGCCGTCGTAGCGGTAATCCTCGAACCGCAGCGCATCGTCCGGCTCGGTCTGCCCGGCGACCACCGGCGTGGTCTTGCGGACCAGCCGTCCTAATCCGTCATATACATAGCGAGCAACCCACGGGCCGGGAACGCCGTAGTTCGGCGGCTGCCCATTCGGCGGCGGACACTGGATGTAACGCCCCTGCGGGTCGAAATCCCCCGCCGTCAGCGTGCCCTTCTCGCGAACCTCCACCAGCCGGTTCCAGGCGTCGTATTGATAGAAATACGCCCCGTCGAAAACCGTGTTGCCCGCCGCGTTCACCACGTAGGCGGCCGTCGCGGGCGGGACGCCCGCACTCCCCCGCGTGATGCTTTCCAGCGAATTGTCGCGATTCACCGCGTGGTCGATCGTCGTCACCGTCGCCGGCGTGCCCGGCGGGGCCGTCGGCGGCGGGGCCTGCACGATCGTCAGGCCGGGTTGATCGTCGGGCGGGACGCCCGTACCACCCTCGATGCCCGTCCAGTTGCCGAGATTGTCGAGCGACCAGTCCACCGCCCGCGACGGATTGCCCATTCCCGGCGGCACGCCCGGACCACCCTCGTCCAGCGCGCCCAGATCCGCCGAGATCAGCCGCTGCAATTCGTCGTAGCCGTAAAGGTACGAGCGGTCGTTGTCGTGCGGCGTCGCCGGCGTGCCGGGTGGTACGGGCGACTCGCCCGTCCAGAAAATCGCCGGCTGCTGTACCACCCGCGCATGCGTGCGATTGCCGCTCAGGTCGTAGTTGTACTCGTACTGATGAATCGTCCCGCCCGCCGGAATCCCCGGCGTTCCCGGCACGCCCGCCGGGCTCGTGTAATGCAGATCCTTCGTCCGCCCGAAGGCGTCCAGCCCGGGCAGGCCGGCAGCCGAGGGCGGCTGCGGTCCATTTGCGAACGACTGCGCGATCAACGCCGCGCCGAGCGTCAGCGACGCCCGCCGCGACGTGCCGGCATAGCCGTACCGCGCCGACCCGCCGCCGCTGGATGTGTCCACGATCCGCGCCACGCGATTCAACGCCTCGTCAATCGCCGCGTTCGCCCCGCCCGCGTCGCCATACTGAAGATCGATCACCCGCCGCACGCCGCTGCTCAGCCGCTGCGGATACGTCATGTTGTCGAGCCGGTCGAAATTCCCGCCGCCATTGTACGCCGAGGCGAACGACCAGGCGTAGTCAATCCGCGGCGTCCCTGAAGAAACCGCCGCCCGCAACGACTGCTGCTCGAACAGCAGATTGTCGAACCCGTCATAGCCGTACGCATTGTCCGTCAGCAGCGTCTCGACGCCGTTGACGATCGCATGCGCCGTCGCCGTAAGCAGCTTGCCCTCGTCGTCGTACGAAAACGCGATCCGCGAAATGCGGTCCACCGGCGTGAATTCCGGCGGCGGCGGACAGACATCCGCCGGCGGCGAATAGTCCACCAGAACCTGGACCAGCCGCGCCGATTCATCATACTGGTAGCGGAAGCGCGTCCCCGGCGGGGCCGTGCGCGACGCGACCGAGCCGTCGCTGTAATACTCGAAATACAGCGTGGAATCCGCGCTCGGCTGGCCGGTCGTGCGATGCGGAAAACGCACCTCTGCGACCCAACTGCGGTTCAGGCTGATCGGCGTCCCCGCCGAATCTACGACTACCGCACCGTCCCCATAGATCATCTCCGTGACCTGTATCGTGACCGGATCGCTCAGGCCCCAGTCCACGTCGGTCCACGCGTTTATGACTCCGCCGTGGTTGCCGGGCAGCACGGCCCCGATCTTCGAAAGCCGGCCCTTGTCGTCGTAGTGATACGCCGAAGCCGTCGTAGTCGCTGTGCGTGACGGTGTTGTCGGGATGCGTGACGTCGGTCTGCCGGCCGGCGTCGTCGTAGCCGTAGCGCGTCACCGGCGCCGAGGCGGACGAAGCGGGGATGGCGCCTTGCGGCACATTGATGTCCGGCCCCCATGGCGGAGCGGCGTACACAAAAGTGTTGTTCGAATCATGCGTGCCGTAGCTGGCGGTCGCGATCACCTTGCCGCTGTAGTCGTACCACGTTTCGCTGTACGTGCAAACGGCGTTGGCTGCGTCCAGCGCATCCGTTCCGGTGTAGTCCTCCCGCCGCTCCCAATGCTCCGTGCGAATGGCCCGGTCGTTCGCGTCGTACGCCGTCCGCGTGCGCGACAGCTCGGCCAAACCGCCGGTGACCTCGGCGAGTTGCGTGCTAACCACCTGCCGTCCCTTGGCGTCATAGACGTAGCGCTGCACGGGCGCGCCCGGCGAGCGCACCTCGATCGGCCGGCCAGCTTGGTCGAAGTAGGTCTTCGTCGCCGTGTAGGAATTGCCTGACGGATCGGTGACGACGTACTGCCGCACCTCCTCCGCCTGGCCGCGCGCGTTGTAGATCGTCTCGCTGAGCGAAAGCAGGCCGCTTGCCGTCGAGTGGCTCAGCACGGCGGCGGCGCTCGGCACGTCCACGCCTGGTCCCATCTGGCGCGGGTCAAGTGCGCCGCCGAGATTCACAACGCCGTTGTACTCCGCCTGAAGCCGCGGCCGATCGAGATTGTCCAGCCAGGTCAACGAGACGGACTTTACCGCCGGCGGATCGCTATTGATTTCGTTTGCACAGTGTGTGACCGCGACCTCGCGCATCCGCCAGTCATATTCGATCGAGTCGATCCAGCCGATGTCGTCTTCGTTCGGCACGATCCCGTCTTGCCACCAACCGTCGCACGGTCCTCCGCCCGGCGGGCACCCCTGATTGTCCCAGGCATGGTACTGATTCGCGGGTTTGTTGCGATAATGTCTAACCAGCGTCAGCTTGTCCGCGTTCGTCACGCCGACGCCGTACTCGCGCTTCTCGACCAGCACCATGTTGTCGGCGGGCGCACTCGGGTCGGGTTCAAAACCCCAGTAGCGGTTGTTTTCGTTTGTTCCCTGGAAGGTGTAGGTCAGCCGGCCCCAGTTGTCGTAGGCGAAGCGTTTGACCGTGCCGTCGGGGCCTTGCTGCCGCGAAATCCCGCCCAGCCCGATGTAGCTGACATGCGCGGTCAGCGGATCGACTGCCTGGCCGTCCTGCACGACGCCGACGAGGCGACCCGAGGCGTCATACTGAGGCGTGGTGTCGTTAAGGACATCAGACTCCCCGTATGTCTCGTT
>JACRLV010000144.1 GCA_016235145.1 Planctomycetota bacterium | reverse complement strand
GCGGCGCTCGCCGTGCGTTCGCGACCACTCCGCCCGCAGCGTCTCGTCGTTGATCTTCAGGTCGGCTTCGACCAGTTTTCGCAGGTGGGCGTTTCGCTCGATCGCGATGCGGTATTCGGCCCGGGCGATCCGCTTCTGGGCCAGCATCGTTTCGAGGGCCTGCTCCTTGTTGGCGGGCGTGGCGGCGTCGCCGGTGACGCCGGCGTCCTTCGCGATCCGGTCGAGCGCGTCCTGCCATTCTCGCTCGACGTCGGAGTTCGGGACGCGGATATTGCGAGCCTTTGTTTCGGAGCGCGCGCATTCGAGCAGGATGAATTGCTGCATCACGTCGAGACCGCGGACGTCCATCAGTACGCGGACCATGTCGGCTTTGCTGATCGACGCTCCGTTGACGATCGCGACGGCGTCGCCGTCGGCGGACGCGCGGCCGCAGGCGACTATTGCGAAAGCGATGATGACCGGAAACATGCGCCTCATCGTAATTCCTCCAATCCGAGCGCCGCGCCCGCCCGGAGGCGCAGACGCCGCGATGCGGGGCATGTAATCATGGTAGAGCAGCGTCGATGACATCGCAGCGCGCCCATTCGAATTTCACGAGCGTTTTGGATTCGGGCGCATCCAGCAACTCGCAAAGACGCCGTTTGAAAACAGTTGCCACAGGCGGTTGTGGGATGGGCACATACCCGGTGAGCGCATTCTTCGGCGCGACGAGCATCGTCCTTGCAGCGCCGGGCGAACGCCGAGACGAAAACGCGATTTGAAACTCTTATTCTTCTCTCCGCGTTCTCTGTGCTCTCTGCGGTGAAACAGCAAAGAAACAACCGCAGAGCACGCAGAGAGCGCAGAGAAACAAGGCAGAGGATTGCAAACTGCCGATCTTTGCTCTGCGTTCGGAGAGGGGTTGGTCGGGTTGGATGATGTGCGGGCACCTGCCCGCTGCCCGCAATGCGCGGAACTTGGCCGGTTCATTGTGCATCTCACGGCCTTGGCAACGCCCGCCAGCCCCGCTAACATCCCCCCGTTCAATGGACGACGGTCGGTCGGCCCAGTGCGACGGAGAGGTCTTTCCGTTCGGGGGGTTGGCGGATCGGCCTTGATCGCATAGCGTGATCAAGCGGGATCGAACGCAGTCGGCGAATGGCCTGGAGAATTGCGGATCGATCGTGAAGATGACTCTCGGGAAACCATCCGAGGAGGTACAGGTCGTGCCTGAAAAGAGCGAAGTCGAAATGAAGGTGAAGAAGATCGTCGCCGAACAGATGGGCGTCGCGGAGACGGAGATTTCCGCCGCCACCTCGTTCGTCAACGACTTGAACGCCGACTCGCTGGACACCGTCGAGCTGGTGATGGAGTTTGAAGAGGAATTCGAGCTCAACATCCCCGACGAAGAGGCTGAGAAAATCCAGACCGTGGGGCAGGCCGTCGACTACATCCACGAGTACCTCAACCGCGTCGCCAAATAGCCGGCTGCTGGAGTGATCTGAATGGGCGCGCGTCGTGTGGTCGTTACGGGCCTTGGGGCCATTACTCCCTTGGGCTGCTCCGTTTCGTCGTTCTGGGATGGCCTCGTATCCGCTCGCTCGGGCATTCGCTCGATCACCGCGTTCGACGCGAGTCCGTTCGACGCGCGGTTCGGCGGCGATTGCATCGACTTCAAGGCGACCGATCACCTCGACATCCGCCAGATCAAGCGGATGGATCGTTTCGCACAACTGGCCCTCGTCGCGGCCAAGCAGGCTTTCAAGGATGCCGGGCTGCCGAATGCGGGTTTTGTCCCGACGCGGGCCGGCGTCATGATCGGCACCGGGATCGGCGGCCTGACCGAGCTCGAAGAGCAGCACAAGCGGCTCATCGACAAGGGCCCCAGCCGCGTATCCGCGTTTACCATTCCGAAACTCATGACCAACGCCGGCTCCGGACACATCTCGATCGAACTCGGGTTGCAGGGGCCGAACACCGCGGTGGCGACGGCGTGTGCGTCCGCCGGCAACGCGATGGGCGACGCCTGCAACGCGATCCGCCACGGCGTCGCCGACATCGTCGTGACGGGCGGCGCTGAGGCGGCGTTGACCCCGCTGGGGCTTGCCGCGTTTGCAGCAATGAAAGCACTCAGCACGCGGAACGATTCTCCGGCGATCGCCTCGCGCCCGTGGGACCGCGACCGCGACGGCTTCGTATTGTCCGAGGGCGCCGGCGTGCTGGTGTTCGAGGAGTACGAGCACGCCAAGGCGCGCGGGGCTCGCATCTACGCCGAGGTGCTGGGCATCGGCGCGACCGGGGACGCCGGCGACATGGTCCAGCCCGATCCGGAAGGCAAGGGTTCGGGACGAGCGATGGAGGTCGCCCTGCGCGACGCGCGCGTTTCGCCCGGCGAGATCGACTACATCAACGCCCACGCGACCAGCACGCCGCTCGGCGACATTGCCGAAACCAACGCGGTGAAGCGGGTATTCGGCGCGCATGCCTACAAGGTGGCGATCAGCAGCACGAAGAGCGCGACCGGACATACGCTGGGCGCCAGCGGCGGCATCGAGGCGATCGCCTGCCTGAAGGCGCTCGAGCACAACACGGTTCCGCCAACGATCAACCTCGACAACCCCGGGCCCGAGTGCGACCTCGACTATGTGCCGAACGTCGCCCGCGATGCACGCCTGAAGACCGTCATGAGCAATTCATTTGGCTTCGGCGGCCACAACGCCTGCCTGGTTTTCCGGCGTGTGTGATCGGCGCCTCTTCCTAGGCCACATGCACGGATCAATCGCGCGATTGAGCGTGACACTTCGAGAATACCCACGCGCCGGCGCTTGGGGCTCGGATCGTGCGCCAAGGCCCAGAGCCACACCCAGTGCGGGCAGCAGCCGCGGAAAATCTTTGAAACAGCAGCTACTCGTGATAGAGTGCGAGTGCGGACGCAGCCGATCACGGCGATTTTGCGAGCCGCTGCGCCGCGAGAAAGGGGGAAGACATGTCTATTCAGAGGACGTTTCAGAACGCCTTGTCGCTTGCGCTCGGCATTTGCGCCGTGTCTGCCGCCGCGTCGCAATCGCTCGTCCCCGCTGCGTTCGTCGCCAACAACGGCAACAACGAGGGCGCCGTCACAAGCTTCACGCTCGATTCGGCCGGCCGGCCCGCCTTCGTGCAGAAGCTGGTGATCGGCGGAGCGGGCTCGCCGGGCACAAATGCGTATTCGATCGACATCACGCCGGGCGGGCGATTTCTGGCCACGAGCCACGCGACCGCATTCACCACTGAACAGATCACGCTCATCGAAATCCACTCCGACGCCACGCTGACGCTGCTCAGTACGCGCACCACGCCGGACAGCCCGCTCAGCCTGAAGTGGATCAGCGACACGCTGCTGGCGGTGACGCGGACGCAGTACGGCGGGACGAACCAGGTGATCACGTATCGGCTCGAACCGGAGACCGGCGTATTGACCGAGGTGGACCGCGGCGCCGGGGGCACGTTCAGCAGCGTCGTCGAGACGCATCCGTCCGGGCGGTTCGTCTACCTCGGCGATTCGAACTCGAATTTCATCCGCGTTTTTGAGGCGTCCGCCGACGGATTCTTGAGCGAGATCCAGACCGAATTCACCGGCACGACCTATCCGCTCGGCGTGGCGATTTCGCCGGACGGCTCGCGGTTGTACGCGGGCGGCGGGATCAGCAGCGGCCGGCACGCGATTCTCGGCTACGACGTGGGGCCGGACGGGCGCATCACGCCCATGCCCGGCGCGCCGTTCACGAGCAGCGGCGATTCGCCGTTCAACATCGACTACTCCGAATACGGCTCGATCGTCTTCGTCGGCCACGGCGCGGATGCGACCGTGCGGTCCTTTCTGGCGGATCCGGCGACGGGCAGTCTGAGCGAGACCGGCTACGTCTTCGACGTCGGGCTCCAGGGCTCGTTCGGAGATTCAGCGACGTTGGGCGATTTTCTGCTGGTGACGGACGACACGAGCGCGATCGACGGCATTACCGGCCTGTATTCGTTTCAGATTCTGTCCAGCGGCGAATTCACATCGACCGGGCCGGTCGTCGGCACGAGCGCGACCGCGCCGACGGGTATCGCCGTTTGGAAGCCGCCGACGCAGAACTGCCCGGCGGACCTGGACCACGACGGCGTGATCAGCCTGGCGGATCTGGCGGTGCTGCTGTCGACCTTCGGCACGCCGAGCGGCGCGACGCCCGAGCAGGGCGATCTCGATGCGGACGGCGACGTTGAGCTTCAGGACCTGGCGAGCCTGCTGGCGGTCTTCGGGCTTCCCTGTCCGGGGTAGGCGTTTTCTTTTCTTCAGCGGCGACGGAATGCAACCGCAGAGCACGCTGAGAACGCGGAGAATTGCAATTGATGAACAGCGACCCGACGTGGGTCGTCGGTTCCTATCTTGTCTTGGCGCGAGTGGAAAATCTCACGATCGAAAAACTTCGGGAGGCTCCGAATGTCCCCTTCATGGCCAAAGGCGTTTTCGCTTGTTCGACGTACTCTTGGCGTTTTCTTTGGGCTGGCGGCCATTGGCAGCATTGCGGCGGCGGGGGAGTGCAAGGTCTCGCAATATGACATTCACGTGACATTGGACCCGCCCGCGCACGGTCTTAAGGCGAGTGCGACGCTGAGGATCAGCCGCGAGGCACAATCGGCGCCGGCGGGCGGGTCCGACGAGTTGACCTTCACGCTGAATCGTTCGCTCGCGTTGCGCGGCGTCACCGGCAACGGTGTGAAAGTGGGCGAGTTCGGCAAGGCGAGTGCGGCGTCCGAACCGGCGGGCGACTCGAAAGACACGCCGTTGCTGACGAAATACCGCGTCAAGTTCGCCGAAGCGGCGGCCGAGTTTTCGCTCACGTTCGAATATGCGGGGCCGCTCGTACAGGACGTGCAGGCCGGGGAGCGACCCGGGCAGATTCACAATCTGATGATGGCGGCGCACATCGGCCCCGAGGGGATCTACCTCGACGGCGGCGGGGGCTGGTATCCCGTCATTCAGAATGAGAAGGAAGGCGCAACCGGCGGAGAACTGACGCACTTCCGGCTGACCGCCGACCCGGTGGACGGAATGAAACTGATCGCGGGCGCCGACTTCGATGTGAAAGAAACGGAATCGGGCGGAAAGCTGACCTGGCACAGCCGTTATCCGGTCGACAGCCTGGCGCTCGTCGGCGGCGCCCACACGACGAAGGAGAAGCGGTTCGGCTCCGTTCACGTGACGCTGCACTACACGCAACCACAGGACCCGGCTGCACGCGAGACGATCGAGAAGAACTCCGATCTGTTCCTGAAAGCCGCCGGCGACTACTTGTCGCGCTATGAGCCGCTGCTCGGCCCGTTCCCATTCGAGCAGTTCGCGATCGTCGAGAACTTCTTCAGCTCCGGCTTTGCGTTTCCGAACTTCACGCTGCTGAACAAGACGCTCTGGCAGATGGGGCCGCGTGCGCTGGGGCACGGCTACCTCGATCACGAGATGCTGCACGCCTGGTGGGGGAACAGCGTCTATGTCGATCCCGCCGACGGCAACTGGTGCGAAGCGCTCACCAGTTACATGGCCAATTACTACGGCTACATCCTCGATCACGACGAGGTCGGAGCACGCAACCAGCGTCGCAACACCTGCGTCAGCCTGAATGCGCTGAAACCCGACGAGGACAAGCCGCTCGGCACGTTCAGCCGGCCCGGCGGCGCCGGTCGGGATATCGGCTACGGCAAGGGGTCGATGGTGTTCTACATGCTGGCCCAACAGATCGGCGACGATCACTTCTGGGCAGCGATGCGAAAGCTCATCAAGGATCGCACGGGGAAATTCGCCGACTGGAAGGCGTTGCAGACGTGCTTTGAGCAGGAGAGCGGCCGCAAGCTGGATCGATTTTTCGCGGAATGGGTGCGACAGCCAGGATTGCCGCGGCTGCGGGCCGTCGCGGCCAAGTGGCTGCCCAACGACCACGTGCTGGAGCTGACGATCGAGCAGGAAGGCACGTCGTTCGAGTTGGCGATCCCGGTTCGTTTGCAGGTCGAGGGCGGACAGGAGGTCTCGAAGACGGTGACGATCGACGGGCCGAAAGCGGTTGTGCGTTTGCCGCTGGAACAGATGCCGCAGTCGTTGCGCCTCGATCCGGATTATCAGGTGCTTCGCAGGCTGGAGCCGCGCGAGATCATGCCGACCGCGAAGATCACCGCCGCGGACGCGAAGCTCCTGATTGTCACGCCGACCGGCGAGTTGTCGCCTTTCTACCAGCGCGCAATCGACATGTTCCGCGGCGAGGGGACCGATCGAACGATCACGCAGCGCAAGGCGGACGAGTTGAAGGCGGACGAGCTGGCCGGGCAATCGGTGCTTGTACTCGGCGACGCGGTTCGCTCGTCCGTGGTAGCGGCCTTTCTGAAGCGGACGGACAGTCCGATCGCCTGGGAGCAAGACGGATTCCGCATCGGCGATGCGGATTACAAGTCGCCGGCCAACGCCGTGTTGTGCACCGTTCACCACCCCGACACGCCCGGAGCGGCGATCACGCTCTACGCCGGCAATAGCGAATCGGCGATCGGCCGCAGCGACCTGCTGCTGTTCTACCGCAACAGCATGGTCGTGTTCGAGACGTCCGCGAAGGAAACGGACGGAAAGAAGGCGTATGAATCCAAAGTCATCGCGCGGCGGGATTTCGAATTTCAGCCGGTGGTAAAGGTCGTGCAGTAGCCGGCGTCTGGGCCGGCATTGGGCTGCCGCTGGGTGCGCCGCTATTTGGCTCAGCTCAGGCTTTTTGAGATGGACTGACTGCGGCGCTGGCGCTATCGCGGCGGATCGAAGAGCGTCGGGGCCGCATTCGCCGAAACGGATGCAACTTCTTCCGCCACGGCGAAGGATGCCAGGTGCGGGTAGGTTCTGGCCAGCGTCGGCGGCATGCGAACGGATGCGCCGGCGAGCATCGCCCGCAATTGCAACGCATTCGCGACGGCCTGGCCGCGATAGTGGTTGTTTGTGAAAACGTACGCATCGCGGGCTTCAGCCAGCATGCCGTTGATTCGCGCGACCCACTCGCGCAGCTCGTCTTCCGAATACATGTAGTTGTATCGCTCGTAGCTGGGGATGTTCCGGGCGAACCAGTTCAGCTTGTTGCGGCCGTGAAACCGTACATATGCCGTATCGCCGAAGACGAGCCGCTGCGGCTCGATGCACGCTCGCAGCAGCGGCTGGTCGATATTGCAGAACCCTCCGAGCGTGCGCAACAGTTCCAGCGCCTCGGGCCGCAGCCACGACGTATGGCGAACTTCGATGCAGCGATCAAACTCTGAAAACGCCTCCGCGAGATGCCGCAACCGTTCCGCCGTCTGCGGCGAGTAGTGAAACGACCAAGGGAATTGAAACAGAATCGGACCCAGCTTGCCGGCCTCGCGGATCGGTTGAACCGACTCCTTGAAATTCCGCACCATCGCCGGGTCCGGCCGCGACACGCTCTCATGCGTGAAGCCGCGCAGCAGCTTGAACGCGAAACGGAAGTCCGCCGGCACCTGGCCCGGCCAGCTCGCGGTCGTCGCGGTTCGCGGAATCGCGTAGAAGCTCGTGTTGACTTCGACGGCGTTGAAATAGCCGGCCAGGTAGGTCAGCGGTTTGAGCCCCCGCGCTTCGGCCGGGTACACCACGCCATGCCAATCGGGGTAGCTCCATCCCGAAGGGCCGATCCAGAGTTTTCCTGGCGCGCCGCCCATACAGGACATTCTATCGTTGGGAACGGAGGGGACGAACCTCAAGCGGTAGCACGCTGGACGGGCAAGGTAGGGGTTTCCCTATTTTGCGTCCAGAATGATGATTTTCTCTTGCTTTGACAGCCGGTGCGCGCGATAATCAAATGTAACGTCCCGATGACGATGGACCAACCGATGCGCAAGCCGCAAGCCGCAAGCCGCAAGCCGCAAGCCGCAAGCCGCAAGCCGCAAGCCGAGTTTCGCGCGCTCGTAGCCGCAACGCCGGAACCCTCGCGCAACCCAAACTGCACGCCGATTCCAGGCAAACACTCGGGCGCAACGCCTTCCGGTTCCGGGAGAGACCGCTTCCGCCCTCAAAATGTCTCCTGTCTGCCCGGCGGGTGCGATACGATGAATG
>JACRLV010000320.1:5350-7330 GCA_016235145.1 Planctomycetota bacterium | reverse complement strand
TGTACGGCGCCATGCCGTCCGGCGAGCAGCACGCATCCGTCTTCAGATGCGACGAGTGCGCCAGCACCCGGCCGTAGTATTCGCGGACAGATTCGCGCGTCTCAGTCACGGTGGTCATGGCTCAGCCTCGCTGTTACTGGACAAAGAAGGGTCGAGCGCCCGCGGCATGGTGAGGAGGAGTCAACCATTACCGCGGGCGCATCCGTCGCAGTTCGAGTGTTCAGTTCGTGGTGTACTTGGCCGGGTTGGCCAGGAACTTCTCGCGCAGCTTCGCATCCGGGAACAGGTAGCGCTGGCCCTGATAGTCGACCGCAAACTCCGCCTTGCCGGCGACGTCTTTCTTCATGTCGACCTTGCAGACGGCGCAATTGCCGCCTAGCGCCAGGTCGGCGTCGGCGTACTTGGCGGGGTTTTTCTTGAACATGTCGAGCTGCTCCTGCGCCGGGAACAGGTAGAGCCGCCCGTTGTGGACCGTCTGAAACTCCGCCTTGCCCGGCACGGCCTTCTTCATCTCGACCTTGCACACGACGCAGTCGCCGCCCAGCGCCGGCGTGAACGCGGCCGGGCTCTTCTCGAACATCTGCTTCTGCTCAGCGCCGGGGAACAGGTAGCGCAAACCATCGTGTACGACTGCGTACGCCGGGTCGCCCTTGACGACCTTGTTCATCTTGACCAGGCACACCGGACAGTCGCCGCCCAGCGCCAGGTCGGCGTCCGCGTACTTGGCCGGGTTCTTATTGAACGTGTCGAGCTGCTCCTGCGCCGGGAACAGGAACAGCCGCCCCTCGTGCACCAGCGCGTGCTCGGCCTTGCCCGGCACATGCTTGCCCATGTCCACCAGGCACACGACGCAGTCGCCGCCCAGGGCCGGTACGAACTTGGCCGGGTCGGCGTCGAACATCTTCTTCTGCTCGGCTGACGGGAAGCGGTACGTCTTGCCGTCGTACTCCGACGCAAGCTCCGCCTTCCCCTCGACCACCTTGTTCATCTTCACCAGGCACACCGGGCACTTGCCGTCCATCGCGACCGGCAGGTCCGCCGCGCCGGCCACTCCCAGCGCTCCCAATCCAAACATCCATGCCGCCATCATGCTCCGAACGGTCCGCTGTTTCATTGTTTGCTCCTGGAAATCCTTTTTGGCTCGCTGCCCGACGAACTGATCGCCGGCGTTCAGAGTAGATTCCGGAGCGAGCCCAGAAATTGCGTGAAAAGTCTTCGAGTCAGCGCATGAGCCTCGAAATTCGGTCACGCCGGGGATGGCGCGACGGGAGCAACTTTGGGGGCTTGTGAACAACTCTCTGGAATGTAGCGGGATCGCCAAGAATCTCGGTTCATAATCCGAGCATCTTCGCCATCGTCCGCAGCCGATGTCCGAGGCTCACCGGCGGTGGATCGGCGGCGTTGTGGTGCAGCACGAGCAGCGTGAGGTCGTCGTCACGCGTCTCGGCCGTGTCGCTCGAAGCGGAATCCACCGCGGCGATCAGCTCGCGGCCTAATTGTCCCGGCGCGCCCGAGTAGGTCGTCTCCGCCAGAGCCAGCAGGCCCGCTTCACCGCGCAGGTCCGCGCCTGGCGCGTGGGCTTCGATCAGCGAATCCGTGTACGCCACGATCAGGTCGCCGCGGCCGAGCGTGACGGCGAATTGACGATATTCGGTTGGATGAATGATCCCGAGCGGAAAGCCCTGAAACTCGCGGCTGTCCGAGTCGGACGGTTCGAGAAATCCCCAGCGGCGGGATTCGGCGCGGTACCAGAGCGGTCGCGGATGTCCGGCGAGGCAGCAGAGCAACTGGTCCGTCGGCGCAAAATACGTGAGGATCGCGGCGGTGGCGAAGCCTGCCTGCGTGCTCAGCCGCCCGAACGCGCGGTTCAGTCCGCGCGCGATCCGCGTCTGGTCCGGCCGATTGATCGACCTTCGCATAAGTCTACGCAGCTCGATCGCGAGTCCGCTCACTTCGTTTCCGTGCCCAGCCACGTCGGCC
>JACRLV010000320.1:0-5311 GCA_016235145.1 Planctomycetota bacterium | reverse complement strand
GCGGTCTGCGCATGATACGGCTGGCTGTACACCCAGGCATCCATGCCGGGCATCGAGACGCCGCTTTCGACCGCGGTGTTGCCGCCCCATATCTCCATGCACTGCATGGCGTGTACGCTGGCGGCCCTCGCTGCTGTTTCAGAGTGGGTATCAAGGGCATCAGGCATGCCATTATTCCAGACGGGCGGAATAGCCCAGTCGCTTGGCCGCCGCCTGCACTTCGGCAACCACTTGGTCATCGATCGCCGCGACGCGAGCCGTTTTTGCTGCATAATCGACCCGCGCGTTGCGAACACTCTCGAGCTTTCGCAGCTCGGCCGTCAGACTGACCGCGCAAGCCTCGCAGTGCATCCCCTCGACCGTGAAGGCGTACTCGCGCGCGGATTGCCCCGCCGCCATCGTCAGCGCGGGCCTCGGCGATCCACCGCCGATCAGGACGCCGATGTAGCTTGGGAAGAATGCCAGCGCCAGCACGACGGCCGTGGCCATCCACAGCATGATCTGATTGAAGCCGCGCAGTTTCGGGTTCGAAGCGGCACAGCCGTCGCCGGGCGCGCAGGCGGGTTTGCGGAAATACGTCATGTAGAACCCCAGCGCCAGAAACGCGGCCGCCCCGACAAGGAAATACGGGCGCGCAGTGGCGAAGAAGCCGCCCACGCCAGCCGCCGACACGCCGAAGGCCAGCAGTAGCAGCGGCAACCAGCAGCAGGCCGAGGCCACGATCGCCGAGAGGATCGCGCCCGACTGGGCGAGCGCCCCGGCGTTCATGCGCCGAGCGCGCGGCGAAGTCTGTGTAAGCGATCGGCCGCAGCAGTCATCACTGGTTTCGACGGCTTCGGCCGCCGACGCGCCGCACGTGCCGGCAACGCCAGCGCGGGACTGTGCCGCCTTGACGGTCCGGCGCACGTTGCCCAGGCAGCAGGCCCCCTGCGGATTCATCTCCTCACACCGGTCGAGTCCCTGGCGACACTTTTCAGTGATTTCGTCGGCGATGCGAGAAACGCTGCCGCGGGCCATTTCGTCCTCGATGTCCTCGATGCTGTGCCCGAAGCAATAGCAAATGGGCCGGGGCGATGCGGTTTCTTTCTGTCCGATCCGAACTCGCACGTCGTGCCGTGGGAAGCGATCGCCCGTCTCCGGATCGTAATACTCAACATCGCACGTCGGCTCCGCGCAGAATCGGAATCCGTCCATTCGCTTCACGCGAGCGCGCGCCGTTTCGGAAACCAACGACTCGATTGTGACCCACTTGACCGCCCGACCCTTCACGCCGCAGGAGGGACACAGGCTCGCGTCGCTCATAGTGCTGTGGCTCCGATCCGCCCTATTGCAGCAGCGGTGCGACGATTCGGCGAAGTTCGTCCGCATCCATCATTCCCGCCGAGACGCGCTGCACGCGCCCCGTGGCGTCGATGATCGCCAGCGTCGGCAGCGCCTCGACGGCGAATAGCTCAAGCAACTCGGGCGTCGCACGCAGCTCCTGCGTCCCGCCAGCGTGCTCGGTCACATAACGCTTCAGCGCGGCCTGGTCCTCGTCCACCGAGAGGGCCACGATCCGTAGCCGGTCGCCGTACTCGCCGGCGAGCTTGTGCAGCACGTCGCGCTGCGCCCGGCACGGCGGGCACCATGTCGCCCAGAAATCGAGGATCACGGGCTTGCCCACCAGCTCGGAGAGCGCGAACGACGAACCGTCAAGCCGCGGTGCGGAGAGGCGGCTCCAGGCGGTCGCGTCCGCGGCGACGTGAACGTGTGTGTTCGCTGCGTTCGCCGCGTTCTCGGTCGCGGGTGTTCCGCTGGAGCGCAGGTAAAGAAACGCACCCAGGAGCGGAACGCCGAGAAGCAGCAGCGCAGCGGCAGGGCTCAGCGATTTCCTGGTGCCAGATCGGTCTGTTTCACAGTTGCAACTCATCAAAAACCTCTCATTCTTGCGGGCGCGACGCCCATGCATCCCAAGGGGGGCGGCACGCCCCCGTTTCCGCGGTGGCTCGACGCCCGCTTTTCCGGTCACTGCACCTGCATCGCCGCGAGCAGTTCATTCGTCGGGTGCCGCGACACAGCGACAACGACGTATTCGCCGACCTCGCGCTCCGAGACCGCAACCTTGCCTTGACTGGGCAGCGACGCGAGCCGCGTCGCGTCCAGCCCAACGAACTCGCGCAGCCGCCCCGGCTGGTCGCGCTTCGCGGCCCGCACGATCACCGGCTCGCCACAACAGTTCAGCCGAACCTCCACGATCTCGGCGCCGTCGGCATCGCGAACCGTGTCGAGCCGCACGCACTGCACCACGTGCCTGAGCGCCGCCTCGCCGGTGAAATTCACGACCAGGCCGGCGACCGGCCTGCGCGGCATCGTCATACCCGCGGGGACCATTTGGACGTCCGCAGACGCAAACGGCTGACCGTTATTCGTTTCCGCGAGGAATTCCCGTACCACCCAGTGCGGCTGTTGCGCTGCGGGTCTCCAAGGCCAGCCGCTCCAGACGACCAGCGCGATCGCCGCCGCCGCGGCAAGCGGTGCGTACAGTCGCCAGATAGTCCAGCGTGGCGCTCGCAACGGGCGAACGATCTCGCGCCAGAGTTCGTCGGGCATCTTTTCGGCGCCGAGGCCGGTTACGATCGCCTGGTCCACGCCGCGTTCCGCATCGAATCGGCGCCGGCAACCATCGCAGGTCCGCAGGTGCTCGCTGATCGCGAACGTTGTCGTCGGGTCCAGCTCGGAATCGAGATATGGGCTCAGGCAGCGGCGTGTTTCGCGGCAGTTCACGGGCGGCCCTCCGAAACATACCGTCGCTCGATCGCGAGACTCGCGAGACGCTCCCGCAGCTTCATTCGTGCGCGATGTACGTGCGACATCACGGTGCCGAGCGGGATGTCGAGCATTCCGGCGATTTCCTTGTACGCGAACCCCTGGAGCAGGCAGAGCAAGAAACACTGCCGCTCACTGGCGCCGAGCGCGTCGAGTGCATGTACAAGCCGCTCGTCCAGTAACTCGCGAAGGCGATCGGGGTGATCCAGAATCAGCGACCACTCCGCTTCGTGCTCCAGAACGGCCTCAACGTCGAGCATCGCGGTCTCGTCCGGAACCGTTTGCTCCCGAACGCCGCGCTTGTTGAAGTTGAACACCGTGTTGACCATGATCCGGAACACCCAGGCCCGGAAATTCGTGCCGGGCACAAAACGCGGATACTCCCGCCAGGCCGTCAGTACGACCTCCTGAAGCACGTCGGCCACGGCGTCCGCTCGGTTTAGCGCGCGACGGCCGTAGCCGTAGAGCTGGTGCCGCAGCGGCTCAAGCTGCGCCAGGAACGCCTCGCTATCGCGCGTCTGCTTCAAGCTGGCTCCACACTCGCGATTTCGCCGTCAGGCCGCGGCCCGACGCGTTTCCGCCGAACGTAGATTCCCCCCGCGCCAGGAAAATTGCACGCGCTCCCAAATTCCACGTCGATTCCGCCTCCGACGCACACGAAGTCGACACGAGCAGGCGAAATGGCCCCAACGCCATTCCTGCCGCAGCGCCCCCTGCAATTTTCGGCCGCCCTACGGAATGTAAGCCTGGCTGGGTAACCCGCGGACCACCCGGGAGCTTGCGAGTGACACACTTGGACGACGCTGATGGGCGTGCAGAGGATGGGATTCTCAGCGCGAACGAGCGACTCGTTCTTCTCGGCTCCTCCTCGACGCCTACGCCGTTGACCGCGCCACGCCGCGGAACACCGCGCGGACGGGCCTCGCGCCGCGGCGTCTTGCTGACAATCCTCATCGGAATCGTCGGTTACTCAGCTTATGAGCGTTTCAGTACGCGGGCCAACGTAGACCAAGTGGTGACGTTCGAGAGCTACGGCGACGACGCCGTCGCCATCGGCCTGACCGACGACCGGCCGGGATTCGTTCTGTTGTCGCGCCTTCCGCCAAGCGAGGTGAGCATTGACGCACAGCTCGCGTCAAGTTGGCTCACCGGGACGTACACGATTCTCAACATCAATACGCCGAATCGCCACATCCGCATTCGGCTGCGATCGCCGCTTGCGATCCTCGTCGACGAGGACGGCGCGGTCGTTCCCGTTGAAGTGACGTGGTCGCATACGGACTTCGCGGGGCTCGTGCATGCGGCCGACTGCGAAGCGGGTTGCGAGGAACACCTGCATCGCTGCGGCCAGCCGCTTGACGACATCGCGTCCGCGCTCGCAAACTGGCCCGTCGATCGGGTGCCGCTGGCGATTCGAGAGTTCATCCGACGGTCCGGTGGCTAGCTGGCGCTTGGGGGCGCAAATTGTCAGAGCTCAAGGGGTCATCGGAACCCCCCGGAATCGGCACTTTCCTGTCGATCTGCTTGCGGGGCGACGTGATACGTCGGTCGGCAAGGATCGCGGTCGTGGTGGGAACGCTGCTTGTGCTGATCAATCACGGTGACGCGCTCCTTAGTGGTTCTTTGTCGATCACGAGAATCGTTCGAATCCTGCTCACCTTTTGTGTGCCGTACGGCGTCGCAACGTACGCCGGCGTACAGGCTATCCGGTCAGGGCTCGGCGACCGGCCACGCGGGTGCTGAAGCGCGTCCGGGTCCAACACAAATCGTCGCGAATACCAACCAGGCTCGCTGTAGAAGTCGGCGTCTCTTCTGCGAGACCGCCACGCGGCCCGGAGTCAGGCGCGAGTTCGGACATTACGCCGCCCTCCGCCGCATGACTCGGACCGGCCGCCGGAATCTGCAAGAGAATCTCGACATTCTCGCGAATCCGCCTTGCTTTCGGGGCCAAATCAGGGACTCATGTGGCTGTACGCACGGCGCGTACCCAACGGAGAAACGCAGATGACGACGACAATGAAGAACGCGAACCGACGCCTGACGCTCGGGACGCGGGTCGTTTCCAAGACGGACGGCGAGCCGGGCCGGGTGGTCCGGGTCGCGACGTACCGCCGCAACGGAATCGATGCCTGGTCGTACCTGATCGAGACCGCCTACGGGCAAGAGACCTGGGACGCGGGCGACCTGTTCGTACCGGAGAAAGACTGAAACATGGCCACGCAACCGAACGGAGACAACGACATGACGAACGCCAAGACGAACGACGGGATCGACGCCGGCGAGGTGCTCGACACGCTGGTGATCAAGAAGGTGCAGCGCCGCACCAGCGCCGGCGGCGCGTGGGTACGCGGAACTATCGCCGGGCACCGCTTCGACGCGCTGGTCTTCCCCGAGCCCGCAACCAACCGCGAATGGGAGGTCGGAGGCGACAGCCGCATCTCGAAGCTGTGGGTCGAGCGGATCAGCGACCGCGTGACGGTCTACAACTGGGACCGCGGCGCGGACG
>JACRLV010000319.1:12950-22418 GCA_016235145.1 Planctomycetota bacterium | reverse complement strand
TGGGGTCCACCATGGTGGTGGCGTTGTTATCGAGGTAAATTCGCCGGTTCATTCGTTTCATTTCCCGTCTGTTACGTCATCCTCGCTGCAATCCAAACTCGCCGCCTTTTCCGCTATCGAAGTCCAGCGTTTCCCGCCAGGGGCAGCTCCAAACTGGCGCCGCCCAACGTGCCGCCGCCGGTGCCCGCCGTCTCCAACGCGCCGTAGCGATAGTCGAACGCCAGATCGGCGATGCTGATCGTGTCCATGAACTGCTCGAATCGATGATGCACCCGCAGGACCGGAATCCGCACGGGGCATGAATTCGCCAATTCGCAGTTCTCGCCTCGCGGCGCGGCACCCGGCGCACACTTCACCAAACGCACGGGCCCTTCGACCGCCGCGACCAGCCGACCGAGCGTGATCTCACCCGGCTGCGCCGCGAGCAGGTAGCCTCCGCTGGCTCCCCGGGTGGATTTTAGTAACCTGTTTTTGTTCAATAACTTAAGAACATTCATCAAGAGCGGCAGCCGCACGTGGAACTGCTCCGCCATGTCCCGCGCGCTCACCACCGACGCCGGGTTCCGCGCGAGGTGGCACATCGCGATCAATGCGTATTCAGTTCTTTTGGTCAGTGCCAACATGGCGTCAATAATATAGTATCGATTCAATCCGATTTCAAGGTTGAATGGATTACCAACATGATTCGGAGTCGCTTTCCGTCCCGCGTGAAAAGGCGGAAATCATTCAGGCACGAACGGGCTTCACGACGAGCATGCGCCGCGTGGCCCGCCCACAGGCCTTCACGCGCGTATTTTTTCCCCTGGAGTGAAGGCGACGACGCAGATTGCTTGCCGCGCGGACGGACTACTCGTCCGGCTCGCAGGTGACGGTGAGCCCGAAAGTCGCGAATTGCTCGACGTACAACTCGGCGCGTTCCTGGTTGGTGGTCAGAAGCAGCGCCTGACCCTCGTTATGGGCTTCGACCGCGCGCTCGACGGCCTCCAGCTCCTTGAGCGGTGTGAGGCGCAAGATGGTCAGAATCACGTGATCGAACGAATTCACGTCGTCGTTGTGCAAAAGCACTTTCCACGGGGGCAGCGTTTGCGTGCGCTGCTCGGTTTCGGGCATGACGGCGGTTTGCGGCGACGTCATTCTGGTCGTGACTCCCGATTTCACCACGCGAAATTCCAGCGTAATAGAGCCTATCCGGCGCGACCGGGCAGCGTCAAGATCATCGGCCGTTGACCGCGGTTCGCCGGGCAGGTTAGCCTATGGAAGTGAGCACGATTGAGATTTCCCAACCCGTAGCGGCCGGTTCGGCCTGGCCGTCGCGACTGCGCGTCGCGGCGATCATCGCGGTCGTTACGCTTGGTTTGCAGTGGCTTTCCGGGTATTCGGTCCTTGGACGCGGGTACCAGCGGCCGCTGGTGCTGGTCGGCCAGGTCGGATTGATACCTTCACTGGGTGCGATCGCGCTTCTGATCGGCGGCGCGGTGCTGGCGGGCGCGACGTCCCGCTGCGGGCGATGCCGTGACGCCCTGCTGGTTATCGGCTGGAGTTTGGGAATCTGGTCCTGCGGCGGCTCGTCGATGGATCAGTGGCTTTCTTTGCAGCAACCGGCGCCGGGGGCGCCGACCGGCGCACCCTATTGGGCGCTTCTGCCCGACTACGCGCTGCTTGCGGGTTGCATGGCGGTCTCGCTCGTTGCCGTGCGCGCGGTCAGCAAGCGGACCAACTCAGGTCCTAAACCCGCCAAGAGCACGATCGCGGATGGCCTGAAAGCCATGCTCGTCTGCGTGGCAGTGGCCGGCGTAGTGTTGCTGGTCTGCGCCGGGCCGCGGTCTGAGTGGACGCGCCAGCGACAGATCTTCTTCGCGGTAGCCGCCGCGTTCTGGCTCGGCGTTTTCGCGGCGCGGCAGCTCACGCACGTCGAGCGGGCGATCTGGTATCTGCCCGCGCCGCTGATTGTGGGTGTGGTGGGCGCGATTTACGCGGCGATGCGGCCCGGTCTGCCCATTCCCTATGACCAGATCAATAACATTCCGGCCTGGGGGCTCGTTCGGCCGCTTCCGGCGGAGATGATCGGCGTGGGTCTGATCGCAGTGCTCTGGAGCCTCAAGCCGACGGGCGCGCAGCCCGCCGGCGCGGCGAGCTAGACCGATGGAATGGCGTTGGCCCCTCCCGCGACGGGAGACGTACGAGGAAATGCGCGAGCGCCTGATCGCGGAGACTTCGGCTTTTCTGACCGAATGTCTGCAACATCCGGAATTCGCGGTGCGCATTCCGACGATCGAGGCGGGCAAGGGGCGTTTCCCGCCGACGTTTTCGTCAGCGTTCTGGGATTCGATCCTCGCCGAGTGAACTGTGCGGATCCTGATCCTTCAAATCCTGCCCGACGTGCGCCGCAAGCCCGCGCCGCGGTTCGAAGCTCAATTGGGCACGCTGCTGAGCCTGCTAGGGCAGCGCGGACACGAACTGTCGCTG
The DNA here is from genome assembly GCA_016235145.1 of Planctomycetota bacterium. Lineage (GTDB taxonomy): Bacteria > Planctomycetota > Phycisphaerae > UBA1845 > Fen-1342 > JACRLV01. Next base: position 19,952 of record JACRLV010000319.1, on the reverse strand, counting down.
GTGGGCCTCACGCGCGTCGAACTGAGCACGCTGAAAACCGCCGTCGCGCCCTGCCTGCCGCAACTGATCTACGCCGACATCCACGCGGTCTGCGCCGCCGTCGCGCGGCGGTCGCTCCAGTACATCCAGGAGCACGAATTTCTGCCGGTCGTCGTCGGCGGATCGCTGGCGACGCTGGATCCCGCCGCGTGCCTGAGCCTGCCCGGCGTGCAGGCCGCCGCGATCGGCGAGCCGGATGCGTCGCTGGTCACCTATCTGGAGCGCGTGAAAGACCCGGCCGTGGGTCAAGTCGTGTATGGCGTCTGGCTGCGCGACGAGAGCGGGCTGGCCCGGCCGCAACTGCCGTCGCTCGTCGAAGACCTCGATTCGCTCCCGCTCGCCGAACGCGATCTGTTTGATTACGCCGCCCATGTGCGCCGCACTGGCGAGATCGAAATCGCCGTCGGGCGGGGCTGTCCGCAGCGGTGCGCGTACTGCGTGAATCGCACGGTTGAGCGGTTGTATGCGGATCGTGGCATGTGGGTGCGCCGCCGATCGCCGGAGAACGTGCTGGACGAAATCCGCGGATTGCGCGACCGATACGCCGGCGCGAGTTCGGTGCGTTTTTTGCCGTTTCGCTGCCACCTGCGGGCCAACCAGATCGATGAGCCGCTCTGCCGCCGGCTGGCGCAGGCCGGTTGTCGTGTTGCGGACATCGAGGTCATCAGCGCCAGCGACCTGATCCGCAACGACGTGTTCGCGATGGATCTGAGCAACCAGCAGGTCGCGGCGGCGTTCGCCGCACTGCGGGCCGCGGACATCCGCACTCGGGCGATCGTCTACCTCGGCGCGCCCTATGAGAGCGAAGCGTCGCTGGATGAGCTGATCGCGCTGCTGCATCGCGTCAAACCCGATCTGGTCGACGCCCGCGCGTACTACCCCTGGCCCGGCACCGGCGCGATGAAGCTGGCGCACCAGAACGGCTGGCTCCACCCGCGCGGGGAGGAGCAGTATCACACAGACCAGTGCGGAATCGACATGCCCGCGTGCCGGCCGGCGGTGGTGGCGGCGGCGCTCAAGCGGCTGCGCGGCGAGTTCCCGGCCGAAGCCGGCGACCCCTGGTGGCGTCGCTGGACCCAATCGCTCGGGCAGGTTTTCCAACGGAAGAGCTGAGCGCGGGCCGGAAACGCTGCTCGCTGCACTTCGCCCGGTGGGCGCACGTTTGTTGCCAGACGCTTCAGCGTCTGGAAGGCGAGGCTCACCTCCCACTCCTCTCGTTTCGACGCTGGAGCGAGAATCCCTTCTCGCACCCACTCTCGCGGGAATCCGTTCCCGCCGGGTGCCATTGCTCTTGAGCAGTGATCTTGCGTTCGTCGAATTCGCACTGCTCAAGAGCAGTGGCACACCCGAACGCCCGCCAATGCCTTGCACCGCAGGACGTCCAGCGCCGCTGCCACGCGTTTGGCTGCCTTAGCGCGCGTGCAGCCCGAGGTACCCGAGAAACGACGCGATCGCCGCGAATACGACCAGGCCGCACAGGAAGAAGATGACGAATTTCTTGCCGCTCATAGTGATTCACACCGTCGTTACTCGAAATCACGCGAACCTTGCGTCTGACGCCTAGCCGCAGCACACCTTCGCCGCCTCCGAAAAGCAGCCGCGCAACGCAGGGTACAGCGAGCGATACAACGCCTGGAAACGGCGGTACTGCGGCGCCGCCGGCCCCGGTCGGGTCACATCTCCCACCTGCGAAGCCGCCCGGCAGGCCTGTGCGAAATCTGCAAATACGCCCACTCCGACGCCCGCCAAAAGTGCCGCGCCGTACGCCGCGCCCTGCGCGACGCTCGGCGTTGCGATCTCCGTGTCAAAAACATCCGCCAGTATCCGCCGCCAGAGTTCGCTGCGCGCGCCGCCGCCGGACGCGCGGACCTGCCGGGGTCGAATTCCCAATTCGCGCATCAGGTCCAGCGAATCGCACAGGCCGAACGCGACGCCCTCCAGCACGCTGCGGGTCAGATGCGCCTTCGTATGCCGCAGGGTCAGCCCCACGAACGCGCCCCGCGCGAGCGGATCGGGATGCGGCGTTCGTTCGCCGGTGAGGTATGGCAGAAACAGCAATCCCTCGCTGCCGGGCGCGATTCTCGCGGCCGCGGCGGTCAGATCGTCGTAGGCGTCCCGATTCGCCGCACGCGCGGCGGCGTGCTCCGGCTCGCACAATGCATCGCGGAACCAGCGAAAACTGCCCGCTGCGGAGAGCATCACGCCCATCAGATGCCACTTGCCGGGAACCGCGTGGCAGAAGGCGTGCAGGCGGCCGAGCGGATCGACGCGGTACGAATCGCTGGCGGCGAAGACCACGCCGGACGTGCCCAGCGTCGCCGAGACGAGCCCTTCTTCGGTGATGCCGCAGCCGACCGCCTGCGCCGCCTGGTCGCCTGCCCCGGCGACGATCGGCGTGCCCTCGAGCAGTCCGCAGGCCTTGGCGGCCGCGGCCGAAACGCGCGCGCTGGGCACGGTCGATTCGGTGATTTCCGGCAGCCAGGCAGCGGGCACGCCGACCGCCGCCAGCATCTCGGAAGACCAGCACCGCCGGCCGACATCGAAGAGCGACATTCCCGACGCGTCGGAAACATCGCCGAAGAAAGCGCCGCTGAATCGATAGCGCACGTAATCTTTCGGAAGGAGAACTTTCGCGATGCGCGAGAACACCTGCGGTTCGTGCTGACGGACCCACGCGATCTTTGGCGCCGTGAAGCCGGCCAGCACCGGATTACCCGTCAGCGCGAGCACGCGATCGGCGCCCACCGCCGCGGTGATCGCACGGCATTGCTCGCCGGTGCGCTGGTCGTTCCACAGGATCGCCGGCCGCAGAACTTCGCCGCCGACGTCGAGCAGCACCAGCCCGTGCATCTGCCCGGTGAGCCCGACTGCCGCGATTTTCCGGGCTGAAACGCCTTCGGTCGCCAGAACGCGCTGCACGCTTTCGAGCGTGGCGCTCCACCATTGCCGCGGATCCTGTTCGGCCCAGAGCGGTTTGGGGGTCAATAGCGGATACTCGGTGGTCGCTTCCGCGCGCACCGCGCCGCGATCATCGACGATCAGCGCCTTGGCCCCGCTCGTTCCGACGTCTATTCCGAGCGTCAAATCGTCGCGTTGCATCGCAATCCCCTCGCGTCGGTCAGGCGCGCTTTTCGCGTCGTACGCCATGCCGTGATCGTCCAGCCACTTGCGGGTCGCCTTCAATTCCGCCCAGCCGCGCGCGGTGTAGATCACGACCGTGTGGCCCGCGGCCTTGAGCTGCGCGAGCGCCTCCTTCGCGCCGGGCAGGGGCTGCGCGAGCGGGCGGTCGAACGTCGGCTCCTCGGTGCAGATCACTCCGTCCAGATCCACCATGATCGTCAGCGGGTGCTTCATCGTCGCGTTCCTCGTTAATCCGAGCCCCAAGCGCCAGCGCGTGGGTGTTTGCGCGGTTGGGCGCGATACTTGAAAAATACCCACGCGCTGGCGCTTGGGGCTCGGTGTTCCATTGTTCTTTCGCCAAGACTGCCACGCACCCGCCGCCTCGGCGCGGCGCCTGCGCGACTCCCGTCCGATCGCACGGTCGTTATAATCCGGCGAAACGTGAACGCAAAGCGAGGACGCATGATCATTACGATTGACGGGCCGGCCGGCTCCGGCAAGAGCACCGCTGCGCGCAAGCTCGCCGCCCGGCTGCACGTGCCCTACCTCGACACGGGCGCGATGTATCGCGTGGTGACGCTGGCGGCGCTCGACGACGGCATCGACATGCGCGACGAATCGGCTCTCGTGCGGCTGGCGTCCACGGTCGATTACTCGATCGACTGCGGTCCGACGCATGCCCGCGTCCATCTCCGCGGCGAGGACGTTTCCGAAGACATCCGCTCGATGTTCGTGAACGACAACACGCCGTTCGTCGCCGGTTCGCCGGGCGTGCGGGCGATTCTGATCCAGAAGCAGCGCGACCTCGGCGAGCAGCTCGGCTCGATGGTCACCGAGGGCCGCGACCAGGGCAGCACGGTATTTCCGAACGCGGACTTCAAGTTCTTCATGGTCGCCGATCTCGACAGCCGCGCACGCCGCCGTCACGCCGAGCTGATCGCGGACGGCGAGAGCGTCACGTTTGAGCAGGTTCGCGAAAACCTGGCGCACCGCGATCGAACGGACGAAGGGCGTCCGGTGGCGCCGCTGGTGGAGCCGGTGGGCGCAGTGCGGATTGACACGTCCGGGCTGACCATCAGCCAGGTGCTGGATCGCCTCCTGGATCACCTGCGGTCCAGCGGCGTGGAAATTCCGCACGAACACGCAACCGAATCTCCTCACGGCCAGCGATGACGCTTTGGTATCGATTCTGCCGCTTTCTGGCCCAGGCAGTGGTGCTGCTCTTGTTTCGTCCGCGCATGTTGCGCACCGAGCGCGTGCCGCGCGCGGGCGGCGCGCTGCTGATCTGCAATCACCAGAGCTTTCTCGACCCCGCGTTGGCCGGAATCGGGCTGCCGCGGGCGGCCCATTTCATGGCCCGCGACACGCTCTTTCGCGGGGCGTTCGGGCGGCTGATCGCATCGCTCAACGCCTTTCCGGTGAAGCGCAGCACCGGGGACGTCGGCGCGATCAAGGAGACGCTGCGGCGGCTCAAACACGGCGCGCTGATCACCGTCTTTCCGGAAGGCACGCGAACCACCGACGGACGCGTGCAGTCGTTTCAATCGGGCGTCGTGTTGCTGGCCCGCAAGGCCGGAGTGCCGCTCGTGCCGACGCTGGTTCTGGGCGCGTATGAATGCTGGCCGCGGTCCAGTCCGCTGCCGCGGCCGAGCCGGGTACTGATCGCATACGGCCATCCCCTCACAACGGAGCAAATCACCGGCATGTCGGATGAAGCGTGTGTCGAACTCGTGCGGCAGCGCGTGCTGGAGCTGATGGCGGAGTTTCGAACCCATCCGCACGTGGCCGGCCGCCTGCACCGTCCGACGATTTGAAATTGAAGCGGAGTCTGCAATCGTATACACTTGCTAGTGTATTTAGTCGCGCTGTTTGCATCTTAACAGGGTGGTCCGGGCGTCCCGCCCGGGTCGGACAACGGGCGAGACGCCCGTACCACCCGTGATGCACTATTTCTGACTAGCTACACTAGGGCATGGCCGGACGGGTCGTGCTGGGTGCGGGAGCGGTCGTGCTGTGCGGAGGCCGGACCTGCCGGAACGGCAACGTGTCGCGCACCGATTCGTCATGCCGTGCGGTGAGCAGGTGCAGCGGATTGCCGTTCGTGTCGAAGAACAGAATCCCGCCGGCGACCACTACCACGAGCACGATCGCGACGATCAGGTCCCAGCGCGTTCTGCGGTGCCGAGGCCGCGACGAAGCCGCAGCGCCGACCGGCGAGGCCTGGTTCGCAGCTGCGCGATTCGGCGCTCCCGCTTCCGGCGAACCGGACGGCTGGAGCGGAGAAGCAGTGCGCCCGGTCGCTTCGTCGCCGTCCGGCGTTTCGACCGCCGATCCGGCGCGTGAGAAGGGCGCCGCAGTCTCCGACTTCTCTTCGCCCCCATCGCCGGGGACGCCGGCGGCGATTCCATCCAAACCCGCCTGGCGAAGAATTCGGTAGATCGTCTCCGGTCCCCACTGCTTGATCACTGCTGCGTCTGCGCGGCCGTTGCCCCCGGCTGTCCCGTTGGCCCCGGGCGGGCAGCACTCCATGCGCAGCGACGCCAGATGCGCGGCGCGCATCGCGAGCGACCGCACGAATTCCGCTACGGCGGATTGGGCGCTGCCGAGATCGTCGAATCCATCGCGCGTGATCTCATCGCCCGGCGAGAGCGACGCGACCAGCCGATAGCGAGACCGTCCGCTGGCGCGTGATTCGTGGCAATCCGACGACATGACAACTCCGCCGCTGAAGACGCCGGCTTGGCGCTTTCCCCTGCGACGATCTTAGCGAAATCGACAGCGCCGGAGAAGCCGAGTTTTGCCCGATTGCGGATTCCCGGCTGGAGGTACGTGCACCGCGCAGGGCGGTGATCGCCCCTGGCCCACGAGCCGCCCCGACCCTCGATTCGCTTCCTGTCCGTTTGACCGACCCGCCCGCTGCGTCGACGATGATCGCGGAATCTGCGGCGGGTACGGATGCCTGCCGCCAACCGGACCATCCGGCCTTCCGGCCGCGGCTCAACGGGCGCATGGCGGATCAACGAAGCTACCTCGACGCGAACGTCATCGCGCGGCTGCGCGGGCTGGAGCTGCGGGCCCGCGAGGTCGTCGCCGGCTTCATCTCGGGCATGCACCGCTCCGCCTATCACGGCTTCTCCGTGGAATTCGCGGAACACCGCCAATATGTGCAGGGCGACGACCTGCGCTACATCGACTGGCGAATCTTCGGCCGCCAGGATCGCTTTTACATCAAGGAATACGAGGAAGAGACGAACCTCCGCTGCAATATCCTCGTGGATGCCAGCGCATCGATGGCTTATCGCGGCGAAAACGCGGACCGCAGCAAGTTCGAGTACGCCTGCGGCCTGGCGGCGAGCCTTGCGTACTTACTGATCAGCCAACAGGACGCCGCCGGCCTGCTGACTTTCGACAGCGACGTGCGAAACCGCCTGCCGGCGACGACCGGCAAGGTGCATTTGAGCAATTTCGTCCGCGTTCTGGAGCAGACGCAGCCCGAGCGGCAGACGAACGTAAAGGTGCTGTTCCACCGCCTCGCCGAGGAGCTGCGCAAGCGCTCGATGGTGATCCTGATCTCCGATCTGCTGACCGATCCGGAAGACGTCGTCTCCGGGATCGAGCACATTTGCTACGCCGGCCACGAGCTGATCGTGCTGCACGTTCTGGACGACGACGAATGGACGCTGCCGTTCGTCGAGAACGCCCAGTTCGAGGGAATCGAAGACGAAGTGCAGCTCCTGGCGGATCCGCAATCGCTTCGCGAGAGCTACCTCGCGGCGGTCGATCGTTTCGTCACGCGGGTGAAAACGACCGTGCTGCGCCATCGCGGAGATTATGTGTCGGTAA
>JACRLV010000319.1:0-12893 GCA_016235145.1 Planctomycetota bacterium | reverse complement strand
GCTCCCCGCGGTGCTGTGCGGCTACCTGGCCCGGCGGCAGGGCCTGATTTCGTCGCCAAGGAGACGCTGAGCGCGACCCGCTCGGGAATCGTAAATAAGCATGCTGGCGGTCGTTTTTCTAAACCCGGTCTTCCTCGGCGCCTTGCCCCTGGCCGCCCTGCCCATCGTCATTCACCTGCTTTCGCGGCGGCAGTTCCGGCGGATCGAATGGGCGGCGACGCGATTTCTGCTGGAAGCGGAGAAGCAGAACCGCCGCCGCGTGCGATTCGAGCAATGGCTGCTGGTCGCGCTGCGCTGCCTGATCCTGGGCCTGCTCGCCTTGATGATGGCGCGGCCGTTTGTGCGGCCCGGCGTCGTTTCGTCGCTTCTGGGCGGACGCGGCGACGTACACCGAATCCTGGTGCTCGACGATTCGGCCAGCCTGGCCCATCGCGGCGGCGCGGCGCAGGATTTTGCGACGCTGCGCAACGCAACGGAGCGGCTGATCGACTGGATGCGGCAGGAGGCGCCGTCGGATTCCATTTCCCTGTACATCACCTCGCAGCCCAAAAAGCCGATCCTCGAAGCGGCCCACGCCGCCGAAGCCGCAGGCGACGAATGGCGAAGCCAACTCGCGCGGCTCCGCCCCACGGACGCCGCCGCGCACCCGGCGCAGGTACTCGCAAACATCGCGACGTTCTTAGGCGACGCGCGCGGACCGGCAGAGCTGTACCTGCTGTCGGATTTCCAGCGCACCGACTGGCTGGCCGGCGGCGATCCGTTCGAGCCAGTGCGGAAATACGCCGACTCGCTGCGCGTCGTAGCCATCGCCGCAACCGCGACGGCCCGCGAGAACACCGGAGTGATCGACTTGTCGCTGGCGCGGCCGCAGACGCTGGCCGGCGTGCCTACGCTGGCGACCGCACGGCTCGCGAACTACACCCGCCGCGCCTTGCGTGACGTGCGGCTGGAGGTGGAAGTCGACGGCGTGCCGCAGCCCGGCGGAGCGCTCGACGCGCTCGAGCCCGGACAGGCTCGCGATGTCGGCCTGGAGGTCACGTTCCCGGAGCACGGCCGCCACGAACTCGCCGTGCGGCTGGCGGCATCCGACGTGTTCGCGGTCGATGACCTTCGTCGGATCGCGGTCACGGTCAAGCCCGAGCTGCGGGTGCTGCTCGTGAACGGGCAGCCGTCGAGCGATCCGCTCAAGGATGAAGCCCAGTTGCCGCGGAATGCGCTTGCCCCGCCGGGGCCGTTCTCGTCCGGCATACGGGTGGAAATCACTGATCCCGCTCAGCTTGAGGTCGCAGCTCTGGCGGCGACGGATTGCGTCGTGCTGTGCAATGTCGCCGCTCCCGCGGAGAGCACCGCAGCCGTGCTCCGCCGACACGTTGAGACCGGCGGCGGGCTGCTGATCTTCCTTGGCGACGAAATCGGCGATGCGGCGGATTACAACCGCACACTCGGGCCGACCGGAGCGAATCTCCTGCCGTTTCCGCTCGCCGGACCGCCGCTGCGCAGCCCGACCCCGACGGGCGTCGGATTGATCCGCGTCGGTGAACATCCGGTGACGGCGGCATTTTCGTCGGGACAGGAAGGCGCGTCCGAGTACGTGCATTTTCGCAGCTACTACGGCGTGCTGGAAAAAGCCGGTGAAAACGCGGCCACCGAACCCACATCGCAGCCGACCGCTTCGGTGCTGGCCCGCTACACGGATCCCGGCGGCACGCCGGCGCTGGCCGAAAAGGCGCTCGGCCGCGGCCGCGTGCTGTTGTTCACGTCGACGATCGACCTGGATTGGAATGACTGGGCGCGGGCGGTTGACGGCAGTTACGTGGTCGCGCTGCTCGAATCGGTGCAGTACCTCTCGCGGCGAAACGCCGACCAGCCGTCGTTCGTCGCCGGCGATTCGATCGCGCTGCACGCGTCGCTGGAAGAATTCGAGCCGCCGGTGACGATCCGCCCGCCGGGCCACCCGGATGAGCCGGCGGTCGAGACGCGGCTGGTCGAAGCGGCGCAGGCCGATGAACTCGCCCGCGCCGAAGGCCCGGTCGCCCTTCGGGCGGGAACGTATCGTTTCGAGCTGACCAGCCGCACCGCCGGACGCAGCGAGCAGCCGGTGTGCGTCAATCCTGATTCCGCCGAGTCGGACCTGGGCAGCGCCGCCGCCGCTGAATTGGACGCGGCGCTGGCGGCGTTGCCGCACCAGGTTCTGCTCGCTTCCGATGCCTTTGACGAACAGCACCAGCAGACGCGCCGCGAATTGTGGCCGATGCTGCTGGTCGTGGCGGTGGTTTGCCTGATGGCGGAGCAGGCGTTGGCCTGGCGTTTTGGACGGCCGCTGAGTGCGACGCGCGTGCGGACACGCTCCGTCACAGCGGCCGCGGCCGGTTTGCGGTAATAGCGTCGTCTCGCAGAGCGCAATGATGAATGCGGTCATGCCGATCCTGGCGAGCATCAACGAAGAGACCCGCGCGGTGCTGGAATTCGCCGGCCTGCCGCAGGGCTGGGGCCGCCTGTTCGCCTTTGCGCTGCTGATCGGGCTCTGTTACGGCGTCGTGTGGCTCTACCGCCGTGAGGGCCGCGCCGGCTCGTCGCCGCGCATCCGGACGATGCTCGCGGCGATGCGTTGCGCCGTACTGCTGCTGCTGGCGGGAGTTTGGCTCGAACCCGTCATCGCCACGTACGTTCGGCGCACCTCGCGCGCCGCGACCATCGTCCTGGTGGATACTTCGACGAGCATGACCATCGCCGATGAACCGCGCGACGGCGGCGAGGGCCAGGCCCGCCTGGACGGCGTTCGACGGCTGCTGGGCGACGACCAGCATGCCTGGCTGCACGCTTTGGCGGCGCGAAACGACCTGGCCATTTACACGTTCGGCGCCGACACGCGCCGCGTGCGGCTGCCCTGGGAAAACGCTGCGTCGCAACCCACGTCCGCATCGATGGAGAGCATCGCACTCGACGACGCACTGTCAGCCATCCAGAGCCATACGGACATCGGCCAGGCTCTGCTGTCGGCATTGGGCAACGCGGGCGACGGGCCGGTGGCCGGCGTCGTGCTCTTCAGCGACGGACAGATCAACCAGGGCCTTGAGGCGGAAGACCTGGCTTCGCAGGTGCGCAACGGGCGAACGCACCTCTACACGGTCGGCGTGGGTCAGGATGTCGAGCCGCCGAACGTGCGCGTCGCCAGCATCAGCGCGCCGGCGACCGCCGCCCGCGGCGATCCGATCGAAATTCGCGTCGAAGTTTCGGCCGCCGGCATCGAGGCCGCGCCGCTGAAGCTGGAACTCCTGTCGCGCAGGGTGGGCGACGCGGGCGATTCCGAGCGCGTCGTCGCCACGCGCGAGGTGGTGGTAGGCGGCGATCGCGGCGTGGTCGAGGAGCGCTTTCGCGTCGAGACCGACAGCGAGGGCGAATTCGTGTATCGCGCCCGTGTCACGCCGCCGCCGCAGGATATTGTGCCGTTCGACAACATCCGCTCGGCGTCGGTGCTGGTTCTGGACGACAAACTGCGGGTGCTGATCGTCGCGGGCCGGCCGACCTACGACTATCGCGCCGTTACGGCGCTGCTGAGCCGCGACAAGACGATCGATCTGAGCTGCTGGCTGCAATCCGCCGACGCGAACGCGTTGCGCGACGGCACGACCGTGATCGACGACCTGCCGCGCAAACCGGAAGCGCTCTTCGCGTACGACGTGGTGCTGCTGATGGACCCCGACCCGCGCGAGCTGGATTCGTCGTGGGCGGTGAATGTGCGCCGGTTGGTGGACGAACTCGGTGGCGGCCTTCTGCTTCAGGCCGGATCTTTTTACACGGCCCGTTTCCTGCGCGACGAGCGTCTGACCGACCTCGTCTCCATCCTTCCGATCGCGCCCGATCCGGACGCCGACGTGCGGCTCAGCGAGCGCGGCGCCTTTCATACGCAGGCCACGGCGCTGCGCGTGCCGGACGACGCGCGCGGGCATCCGGTGCTTCAGCTTCACCCCGACGCCACGGCCAACCGGGCGATCTGGGAATCGCTCGTCGGCGCGTGGTGGTATCTGCCCGTGCTGCGCGAAAAGCCCCTGGCAGCGGTCCTGTTGCGCGGCGCGGCCGCCGGCGCGGCCAGCCTGTCGCCGGAGCGTGGCGAGCAGTCCTCATCTCTGTCGCCATTGCTGATGACCGCGCAGCCCTTCGGGGCCGGCCGCACGCTCTATCTCGGATTCGACGGAACGTGGCGCTGGCGCGCCAACGCCGAGCGGTACTTCAATCGCTTCTGGATCCAGGTCGTTCGCTATCTGGCGCAGGCCCGCCGCCAGGGCGTCAGCCGCCGCGGCACGATCGTCCTCGATCGCGAGTCGTACGAAGTGGACCAGGTTGGTCGGATCGAGGCCCGCGTGCTCGACCCCGCCTTTGCGCCGCTTCAGGAGCCCGCCGTCGAAGCCGAGATCGAAACCGCAGACGGCCGCCGCGAGCCGCTCAGCCTCTCGGCGATTCCCGGCCGCGAAGGCTGGTACGCCGGAAAGACGACTTTCGAGCAGGAGGGCCCCACGCTGGTCCGCATACCGCTATCGGGCGGCGGCGGCGCGAAGAACGAAGCGCTGGTCAAGCACGCGCAAGTGCAGCGGCCGGACGTCGAGATGCGCGCCCTGCGCCTGCGCGCGGACGTGCTGACACGGCTGGCGGAGCAGTCCGAAGGCAAGTATGTGCCGCTCGCTCAGGCGCGCGATCTGCCCAACGAGATCGCGAACGCCTCGCAGATCCGCACGATTCCCGGCCCGCGGCGCGCACTCTGGGATCGCGGCTGGGTCATGACGGTGCTGGCGGCGCTGCTGTGCGTAGAATGGTTCATCCGCCGGAGGAATCACCTGCTGTGAGCGCGCGACCCGTCGATCCGCTGACCGCCGAGCTCGGGCGGCTGATTCTCGACCCGTTGGCGCGGTTGCGCCGCCGGGCGCGGGTCTACATCGCGCTGGGCGGCGCGCTTCGGCTCGCTTTCGTGGTTGTACTGTCCGCGGCGGCGCAGCTCGTGCTCGATCGCTGGTTCAAACTCACGCTCGATCAACGCGCCCTCTTCAACGTCGCGCTGACGTTCTTCTGGCTATCCGTGCTCTATCGCCGGGTGCTGCTGCCTCTTTCGGAGGCGATTTCAGACAGCGAGCTGGCGGCCTCGGTCGATCGCGTTCATCCGGACTTGCACGATCAGATTTCGACCGCCGTGCAGTTCAGCGCCGGGGAGATCGGGCACGCGACCTCCAACTCGCCGCAGCTTGTCCGCGCCGTTCTCAGCGACGCCTGCACCGCCGCCCGCGGAGTCGCATTCGACCGCGTGCTCGACCATAATCGGGCGAAGGATCGCCTGGCGCGGCTGCTGGCGATCGTCGCGGCGTCTTTCCTGCCCTTGTTGCTGCCGCCGACGCGCGACCTGATGAGCACCTGGTTTCGCCGGAATTGGCTGATGCAGGACGTCCCCTGGCCGCAGTACACCTACATGCGGGCCGTCGGCTACGACCGCGACGGGGCGCGCTCCGTGCCGCTCGGCGATCCGCTGGAAATCGCCGCCGAGATCACCGGCGAGACGCCCGACGCCGTCCTCATCGAGTGGTGGAACGCCGCCGGCGGGCACGGTTCCGAAACCATGATGCTCTATGGCGACCGGCGCGCCCAGATCACGCTCGGGCCGATCACCGAGCCGGTACATTTCCGGCTGACCGGCAACGACGAACGGACGCGTGAGTACGTCGCATCACCAGTCGAACGCCCCGCCGTGGTCCACACGCTCGCGGAAGTCCAGCCGCCGGCATACACCGGCCTTCCGCCCGCGCGGCTCGCGGACCAGACGGTGCTTGAATTGCTCTCCGGCTCGCACCTCAAGATCACCGCGGATCTGAACAAGCCGGTCCGCACGGCGCGGCTGGTGAACGCCGGCGGGCAGGCTGCGCCGCTGGAACTCGCGGAGACCGACCGCCTCGTGGTTGACTGGCCGGACCCGGCGGCCGGCGAGTACGCATTCGAACTCGAAGACGAAGCGGGCTGGAAAAACCGCCGCACCGTTCGTTACACCATCAAGGTCACGCCCGATCTGCCGCCGATGGTAAAGCTCGCAGCTCGCGACGTGGGCGACGCCGTCACGCCCCAGGCCGATTTGGTGCTGGATTTCGCATTTGAGGACGCTTACGGTCTGACCCGCGCGAGTTGGATGTCCCAGCGCGACGAAGACCCGCCCGTGGGCAACGACCTAGGCCCAACCGGCGAAAGCAAGTCGCGCGAGAGGCATGGCGAAACACGCTTCGAGGTCGGCAACCTGCCCGCCTTGGCTGGACAGCGAATCCGACTCTGGGCCGAGGCCGCCGACAACGATCCGGCCGGCCCGAACGTCGGCAAGAGCCAGCCGATTGAGCTGCGCGTGCTTTCGCCCGGCGACTTTCTGGCGGAAATGGCCGGACGCGAGCTCGAATTGCGCCAGGAATTCGAGCGGCTGATCAGCGAGCAGAACGGGCTTCGCGATGGGATCGAACGCCTGGTCGCAAGCATGCCGGCCGAAGGCCCGACGCCGCTTCAGACCGCACAGCGTCTCGGCGGACTCGCTCGCCGTCAGGAGGCGCACGCGGCCCGCGTCCTGGCGATCCAGCGCGGAATCGAGCGGATCGTGGCGGAAATGCGCACCAGCCGCGTGCTGCGGCCCGCCGAGGAGCGCCGGCTTAATGACCGCATCGTCGCGCCGCTGGCGGAAATCGGCGGCGATACGATGCCGGCCGCCGCGGCGCTGCTGAGCGACCTGAAGCGGGAGGCCGATGTGACCAAGGCGGCTCGCGTGCCGGGCGTGCAGGCCGAAGTCATCCGCCGAATGAAAGCCGTCCTGGCGAACATGCTTGAAAACGAGGGCTATCGGGAGGCGGTCGCGTTGCTGGAGGAGATCATCGCGAGGCAAGGCGGCATCCATGACGATACGGTGCAGCAGCTTTCTCGTGAAATTGAAGCGATTATCGGTCTGGACGAGTCCGCGCCGACGACTCGACCGAAGCGATAGAATACTTCGGAATAGAGGGCAAATGACCGATCGGAGTCGCCGCCGAACGACGCGCACGCAGCGCGGCTGCCTGCTGGCAGCCGTCGCCCTCGCTCTGTTCCCGCCGATTCCCCGGGCTTTTGGGCAGGATGTCGCCCCGCCCTCACAAGCGTCGAATGGGCCGCTGGTTGACCGAGAGCGAGACGTGCTGGCGCGCGTGCAGCGCCTCGAAAGCACGATGCTGAAGCTGACGAAGCTGCTCGCCGAAAGCGAACCGGCGAAAGCCGAGCGCCTGAAGGACGCACTGGATCTGGCCGGAAAGCAGCGGATCAAGGCGCGAATCGAGGCGATTGCCGCGTTGTTGGCGGGCCGCAAGCTGAGCGACGCCGACGCCGAGCAGCAAGCGCTGCTCACGGACTTCGACAATCTGCTGAAAACGCTGACGAATCCGGCCGGCGAACTGGACGCTCGAAGGCAGGAGCGCGAGCAGCTCGAGAAGCTGAAACGCTCGATCCGCACGCTGCTCGACGAGGAAACCCAGATTCTCTATCGCACCCAGCAGATCGAGAAGCAGGCCGAGGCCGCCGGCGACGGCGACGGCCAGGCGGCCGCCGACCAGCTCGACAAGCTGGAGGAGATGCAGCGCCAGACGGAACGCAAGACGGCCGAGCTTCAAAAGGAAATGCAGCCCGCGCCCGATGAGCAGCGCGCCGCGCGGCCGGGCGCGGAGGAAGCGCAACAGGCCGACGAGCAGATGCGCCATTCCGCAGACGCGCTAGGCGACGACAAGCCCAAACAGGCCGCGGAAAACCAGGAAAAGGCGATCCAGAAGCTCCAGGAGGCGTTGGACGAGCTCGACGACGCCTTGCGGCAGGTTCGCAAGGAAGAGATGGACGACACGCTGGCGGCAATCGAAGGCCGGCTGCGCGATTTGCTGGCCCAGGAAAAGCAGGTTCGCGAAGCGATTCGCCCGCTCGAGGCGAAATCGGCGGCGGATTTCACGCGCGCCGATCAGTCGCAGTTGATCGATGCGGCGGCCGCGCAGAAGAAAGCCGCGGCCGACGCGGATATGACGCTGCGAATCCTGATTGACGAGGGCACGACGATCGCGGCGCCTGAGTTGATGAAGCAGTACGCCGGCGACATCGCCGTTGTGGCTTCGATGCTGGAAAAGACCGAGCCGACGGCCCCGGCCGCGGTAATCCTCGACGACGTGATCGCATCGCTCGAGGAGCTGCTGGCCGCTGTGGAACGCCGTCGCGACGAGACGCGCGACCAGCAGGACAATCCCGACGGACAACAGCCGCAGCCCAACGACGGCCCGCAGCCGCTGCTGCCGAACTCGGCGGAGCTGAAACTGCTCCGCGCCGCGCAGGTTCGCGTGAACGAACGCATGCCGGCGGCGGCGGATAGCGCCGAGGCGAGCGCGGCGACGGAGTTCCAGCGGCTCGCGAAACGGCAAACTGAGCTTTCAGAGCTGACGCGACGGATGTTCGAAAGGAAGCAGCCATGATCGCAAGACGTGCGGGCGCGGCGATCGGCGTGAGTTGGCTGATAGCGTGCGGCGTGGCTGTCGCCGCAAGCGACGAACCCGCACCGCAACCGGCGTCGCGTCTGGAAAAGCTGAACGCCGCGTTCCTGAAACACCTGGACACGCTGGGCGGCGACCAGGCCCTCGCCGCCGCGACCGCTCGCGAGGGATGGCAGTCGCTTTATCGTGACCGCGATCCGGCGGGTTTTGTTCCCGACGCGCTGGCCGTGCTCGATCCGCGATTCCGCAGCGCGCTGGAAGCGTTCGACGCCGGCCGCAGCGAAGACGTGGCGCGCATTCTTGAGCCGCTTTGCTCCAGCTCCGACCCGTTCCTGGCCGCCAACGCAACCTACTTTCGGGCGCGAGCGCTCGTGGATTTGGGCAAGTTCGAAGAGGTGGAAACGGAGTTGGCCCGCCCGACGGCGAGCGCCGACGGGCTCGACGCAGCGACGCCGTTCGCTCCGCATCTGGCTTTTCTGCGCGGAATCGCGCAAGCCCGCAATCTGCATTTCTCCGAGGCCGGTGCAACGCTCTCAGCCGCCCGCGGCCGTTATGCGGATGCGCCCGAAGCCGTCCTGAGCGGCATGCGGCAGTTGCAGCTCGAACTCGAGCGCCGCGAGGCGGGCACGCTCGACGAGGTCGCCGGCGTGATGCAGTACGTCGCCGACCGGCTGCAAGCGATCGACGCCGGCGAGCGGGTCCGCGCCCGTCAGTCGGAGGTGCTGACGCTCCTGGACAAGCTGATCGAGGAGCAGGAGCAGCAGGAAAAATCGAGCAACTCGGGCGGCAATTGCGCCAAGAAGAAAAAGGGCGCGGGCAAGAAGCCCGGTGAGTCGCAGAAGCCGAGCAAGCCGCGCGACGACTCGGAAGCGCCCTCCGGCAGCGGCGACGTCGGCGATCTGCACGCCGCGCCGAAAACCGATCCGGGCGAGATGTGGGGCAAGCTGCCGCCGACCGAGCGGGAGAAGATCCTCCAATCGCTGCGCGACCGTTTCCCATCGCGATACCGGCAGTTGGTCGAGCAGTACTACCGTTCGCTGGCCGAGCAGAAGTAGACCGCGATCGGCACGGAGGCCGGATGACGAGCAGGCACGAAGGCACGAAGGCACGAAGGCACGCAGGAAAAGACAGAACCGCGCGCTTGCGATTGGGATTCTGTTGGGCGCTCTTTTCGCGACTCGGGCCCTTGCAACAGAATTGGAAGTCACCGGCCTCGATGGCGCTTCCGTGCGTGGGACACTGCTCAAGATCGCTCCGGAGATCACCCTTTCGACCGCCGATGGACAACGGGCGTTCGGTTGGGCGGATGTGCTCGACGTGCGGCCGATTCCCTTCGCGACGGAGGCCGCCGAGCCGGACGTCGCGGCTGCGGCCGGTTGGCAACTCACCTTGGCGGATGGCTCGCATTTTCAGTCAAAGATCGGCGGATCGGCGGATGACGGCCTGACGGCGACGTTGCCGGACGGCGCATCGCTGAAGGTGAAGATGAGCGATCTCCGCTGGGCGGCGTCCGCGGCCTCATTGCCGATCATTCAAAGTCGAATCGGCGAGCTCCTGGCCGAGGCCGATCCGGTCGATGACGCGGTCGTGCTGGTGCGCGACTCCGATCCGGTCGTGCTGCGCGGCGCGCTGCGGCGCATGGACGATCGCGGCGTGATGTTCGCGTGGAAAGAGCGCGACCTGCCGATCTCCTGGGAAAAACTCGCCGGCCTGTTCGTCGCCCGCCCCACGCCGCGCGATCCGCCGATTACCGTCCGGCTCCGCGGCGGCGACGCGCTGGCCGGGAAGATCACGGCGGGCGATGAGCAAGGCGTCACGCTCCAGGGCGCGGCGGAGTTTTCGCTGCCCTGGACGCGAATCGAGCGGATCGAGGTCCGCAGCAACCGCGTAGCGTACCTCTCGCACCTGACCCCGCAGGCTTACGAGTTCCGCGCGTTCTTTTCGAAGCGCTGGGAGCCGTCGCTTGACCGGACGTTCAGCCGCCGGCCGATCCGCCTCGGCGGGCGGGAATATCCGCGCGGCGTGGTGATGCACAGCCAGTCGCGGCTGGTGTACTCGCTCAACGGCGCCGCGCGGCAATTCGCGGCCGTATTCGGCATCCTCGACGAGATGGGCCAGCGCGGCGACGTGACCGCGAAGGTGATCGGCGACGGGCGCGTGCTTTGGCATGCTGAAAACGTCGCCGGCGGGCAGCCGCCGCGCGAAGTGCTGGTTGACGTCGGCGGCGTGCTGGTGCTGGAGCTCATCGTCGAATTCGGCGACGGGCTGGACCTCTCGGACCAGGCGGCGTGGGCGCAGGCCCGGGTGATTCGGTGATGCGGCGAAGTGTGGGCGAAAAGAAAGCGGCGGAGTTGTCGGCTGCGAACAACAGAACCCCAAGCGCAAGCGCGTGGGGCCGTTTTTTCGCGGCGCGACGGGCGGGTTTGGTCGCCGCGATCCGATTCGCCGCAAGAGCCGCCTGCCGCTACAGAGGAATTCTGCGACGCTCGCCTGGAGTTCCGAATTCGTCGTCGGACTCGGAGGTCCGACGCTACGGGCCCCGCGCGCTGGCGCTTGGGGTTCTGAAAATGCCGTCGGACTCGGAGGTCCGACGCTACGGGTCCCGCGCGCTGGCGCTTGGGGTTCTGTTGGCTGCACTGGGCGCGGCCAACTCCGTCGCTTGGGCGCAGGCGCCGGCGGCGGTTCGCGATGACGAGAATCGCCGCATCGACGTGTTTCAGAAGGCCGCGCGGGCGGTCGTGTGCATCTTCGGTACGCCCGAGCGCGGCGGCGGCGGCAGCGGCGTCGTCATCGACCGAGCCGGCTACGGCCTGACCAATTTCCACGTCGTGCAGGAATTCGTCGAAACGCGCCACGGCTACGGCGGGCTTGCGGATGGAAAGCTGTATCGATTGACGGTGCTGGGAATTGATCCCGGCGGCGACGTCGTGCTGTTCAAGCTCGACGGTCGGGAATCGTTCGACTTCGCCCCGCTGGCGAACTCCGACGAGCTGCGCGTGGGCGACTGGGTCGCGGCGATGGGAAATCCGTTCCTGGTGGCCGAGGACTTTTCGCCGACGATCACGCTGGGAATCGTGAGCGGCCTGCACCGCTACCAGGAAGGGCAGGGCAACCTGCTCGAATACGCGGATTGCATCCAGGTTTCGACCTCGATCAACCCGGGCAATTCGGGCGGGCCGCTGTTCGACATGCAGGGCCGCGTGTTGGGAATCAACGGCCGCGCGTCGTTCGAGGAGCGCGGGCGGGTGAACGTAGGGCTCGGCTATGCCGTGACCGCCAACCAGATTCGCCGCTTCCTGCCGGGATTTTTCGCCGGCCGGTTGATGTATCACGGAACTCTGGGCGCGACGGTGCAGCAACTCGGCGACGACCTGGTCTTCAACGCGATTCAGGGTCTTTCGCCCGCGGACAAGGCCGGAATCGCCCTCGGCGACAAGCTGATCGCCGTCGGCGGGCGGCGGATGCGCACGCCGAACGACTTCAACAACGCGATCGCCATCCTGCCGGCGGAGTGGCCCGTCTCTCTCACGGTCCTGCACGACGGAAAGGAGCGGCAGATCGCCGCGCGGCTGGAACGGCTGAGCCTGCGCCTGCCGATGTCGTATCTGCCGGATCTGGAGATCAATCAACGCGAGCTTGCCCGCTTTTTCGACGCGGCGACGAGGCGAGAACGGCCGGGAAGCGCCCAATCGGCGGATTGGTCCGTGGAGTGGCGACAAGACGCGGCGAACGCCGCCGCGCGCGAGCTTCACTTGCGAATCGACCTGACCGCAGCCGGCGAAAGCCAGACGCCTGCGGACATTTGCCCGGACGCGCCCGAGGCGGCGGAAGCGTGGATGGAATGGCGGCTGCTGACACGGCCCCTGCTCGGCGCACGCACGTTTGACCCCGATTGGGAATTGATCGGCGGGGACGAGCGGGAAGGACGCATCATCTGCGTCGCCGAACGGCGCTTGCCGGGCGAGCAGAAAGTCCGCTGGTGCTTCGATCTGGGAACGCACGAGTTGGCGGCGGTCGAGTTCCTCGAAAAGGGCGAGAAACGCCGGGCGGTCTGGACGGCGAGCGATCCCGCACCGATGGGCGGATTGCGCTGGCCGGCGAAATGGCGGCGCGAGGCTGCTGACGGAACGGCCGCACTTCTGCGAGTTGAGAACCTGGCGCTCGCGAACGGCGCGGCCGCTTCGAAACCGGTGCAGGATGCAGGAACGGTGTCGCCATGATCCATGACGCACGAGGATCCCCAAGGATGGCAGGGTGGCACGCAACGCCGTTAACCAACTCTGGGGGTTCCTTGCAAGTTCATCCGATTAATTTCGGTCTTTTCTTGCAGGGTGAGCCTGCGCAAAAACGGAGCGCCCGGCGGCTTTTCGCGTTTCTTGCGCGGGTAGT
>JACRLV010000318.1:8102-19396 GCA_016235145.1 Planctomycetota bacterium | reverse complement strand
GCGGCGATCCTGGCGATGCTGGATGCGAAGGCGGCGGGCTTTGAACCTGGCTCCGCAATGCGGGACCGGGCATTTCGCGCGGTTCGCCGCTGCCGCCTCCCGAGCGGCGCATACACGTACAGCCTCGACATCGTTTCGACGCCCAAGCACGGGGAGGGAATCAACCACATCAAAGGATCGCTGGGTCGGATTCAGGTCTGCAATCTGGCCCTGCGGAAGGGGGCCGACGCCGGGTTTGCGAGCGCCGGCGAGATCACGACGGATCAGCTTTGTGAGGGGCTCGACCTGTTCCTGCGGCATCATCGGTTCCTGGACATCGCCCGCGGCCGGCCCGTGCCGCACGAGGCGTACTACGCCAATGCGGCGTATTTCTATTTCTTCGGGCACTACTACGCGGCCCGCGTGATCGCCGAATTGCCGGCGAATCTGCGCGATCAATATTGGTGGCGGTTCCAGCAGGAGATCGTCAAGACGCAGGAAAGGGACGGGGCCATGTGGGATTATCCGATGAACAGCTACGGCAAGCCGTACGGGACTGCGTTCGCGGTGCTTGGCTTGCAGCAATCGCTGACCAAACCCGAGAATGGGAAGAAGTGAAAAGGGGATAACGTGAAAAGTGCGCGGGTCGCGGATCCGCGCCCGCCCACCGAAAGCTGGGCTTTTCACGTTGTCGCGTTTTCACTTTATCACGTTGCGCGCATCCGCATCGCGGCGTTCGCGCTTCGTGCGTCGTCAGGCCCGGTATCGCTTCGTGATCGCCGGCAGCAGGTATTCCTTGAAAGTGCGCTCGAAGTCGTATTCCGGCTCCCAGCCCCAGTCGCGCCGGGCAGGTGAATCATCGACGTCCGCCGGCCAGGTATCGACGATCGCCGCGCGGGCGATCTCCGGCTCGAAGGCGATCTTGGAGTTTGGAAAGGCTTTCAGCACGCGGTCTCGCAACTGGGCCGCGCTCGGGCTGAATGCGCCGATGTTGTAAACCCGCTGTGTGAGCTGTTCCGCCGGCGCTTCGGCGAGCTTGATCAGCGCCTTGATTCCGTCGGGCATCGCCATGAATGGGATGCGGGCGTGCTCGAGCACGAAGCACTTGTAGGGCTTGCCCTGGGCCGCGGCGTGGATCATCTCCGGCGCGTAGTCGCTGGTGCCGCCGCCGGGGACCGTCTCAGCGCTGATCAGGCCGGGGAAGCGGATCGCGCGGAAATCAACGCCGCTGGGGGCGCGCTCGGCGGCGAGCTGCCGGTAGTGAAATGTGTAGTAGCGGCCGAGCTGCTCGCAATAGAGCTTGTTGCAGCCGTACATCGTCGTCGGACAGTTGAAATCCGTCTCGCGGACTTTGCCGACCTTCTCCTTCGCGTCGAGACTCGGCACGCCGTAGCAGGCGATCGAGCTTGGGAAGAGGAATTTCACCGGGTTCCCGTGCCAGCGCGACTGCTCGTGCGCCAGTTGGAGCAGGTTCAGCGTGCCGTTGACGTTCACCTTGTGGGCGATGTCCGGCGTGTATTCGCTTCTCGTGCTGAGCAGCGCGGCGAGGTGGTAGATCGCGTGGATTTCGTATTCGCTGACCAGCCGCTGGAGGAGGTTCGTGTCGAGAATGTCGCCGACGATGCCCGCGATGCAATAGTCGCCGAGCACCGGCTCGATCGGGTTGAGATCGACCGCGACGATCTGCGTGTCGGTTTGCGCGCCGAAGTAGCGGATCAGGCCGTGGCCCATTTCGCCGTTGGCGCCTGTGATCAGGACGACGGGTTTACGCATATTCCCCTGCAATGCCTCCTTGGCCTCGATTCTATCGATTGGAGCGGATCGATACCACGACGAAACCCGCTGACATCCGATCTGATCGCGTGACCGTCTTGGCGCTCCCCCGATCGGAGCCCCAAGCGCCAGCGCGCGGGTGTTTGCGCGATGGGGCGCAATGCTTGAAGAACACCCACGCGCTGGCGCTCGGGGCGCGGATTGAAGTGAGCCTCCGCCAGGGGCGTCACACTCTCGTCCTGTCGCGCAACTCCGACCGTTCGGGGCGCCGAACATTCGCAATCCGCTCAATCGTCGCCGGTTTCCTCGCTCGGCGCGCCGGATTTTCGGTAGATAACAATTCCCCGGTCACCGTGCGGCGGAGGCAGGGCGTAGCGTCGCGTTTCGATCCAGCGAAGTCCGCCGCGCGAGGCGATCTGCCGGGAGGAGGTGATTTCGTCATCGATTCCTTCGAGCGACTTCTGAAACGCCGCATGCGCGCCAGCCTTCAACAGCCCGGCGGAATAACCGCTCAATTCCGGCAGTTTCGCTACCGCGCGCGAAACGACGAGGTCCGCGCTCGCCCGCCACGGTTTCGAGCTCGCGAGTTGTTCCGATCGCCCCCAGACGGCCTCGACGTTATTCAGGCCGAGCGCCGCCGCGATACGACGAACGGCGTCGATCTTCTTTCGCGTCGCGTCGATGAGCACGAAGTGAATGTCCGGGGCGACACATGCCAGCGGCAGCCCTGGGACGCCGCCGCCCGTTCCGACGTCGATCACCCTGCGGCATGACCATTCGGCGAGCAGCGGCCGCAACGCCAGGCTATCGCAGACGTGCAGCGGCCAGGCCCGCTCAGTCGTGCGGATCGCCGTAAGATTCAATCGTTCGTTTTCGAGGAGCAACTGCGTCACGAAAAGAGAGAGGAGCTCGTGCTCCCGCGGACTGACAGAAAAGCCGGCGGCCGAAAGCTCGGCGATCGTCATGCCGCAACCGAACCGGAGGTGCGTAGCGAAGCGATGTGCCCCTCGTGCCGACTCAAGATCCGACGCAGCGCCGCCGCAACGTCCGCATCCCAGTCGCCTGCATCGAGAACCCTGCGGTAGGCAGCGATAACGCGCTCCTTGTCCTCCATCAGCCGGGGGATGAGCGCGCCAACATCGAGGTAGTGGGCGCCCGCGGCGAAGCGCTGGGGCGCTGTCATCGGACCCAAGCCGACATCGAGCCGATTGGCGAGCTCTGCCAATTCGCGCCGATTCGCCGCTTCGTCGCTAGCCATTTTGCAGAGCATCCGCCAGCACGGCGCTGCCGATGCGGCGACGTGCGGGCGAGCCGCCAGGAAGTGAGAGAGGATGTCGCAGGATTCGGCCCGCCAGAGCGTCTGGATTCGTTGCGCCGCGTATTCCCGATCGGCAGCCATGTTCGGTTCCTCATCGCGCCGGCGGGCGCGTCAGTTGCGTCAGATTCGAATTTCCGGCCGCGGCTTCTCGCGCGGGGTGCGGCATTCCGCTCAACGAGCTGGGTGTGGGAATCATAACCTCCAGCACGTCCGCGTCGCGAGTCAGCGACACGTCGATGTCGCCATTGTCCGCCGGGACGAGCACGACGTCGCCCTTTGTGAATGGCGTTTCGTGCGCGCCGCGGTGGAAAGCGCCTGCGCCGTCCAGCACGATCCAGATGATCGGTTCGAATGTGGCCATCCGCCGACGCAGACCCTCACTCATCCGAAGTCGGTCGATGACGAAACGATCACACGAGCAGAGATGCGTCGAGGTCGATAGCCCGGCGGCGGAATGGCGGCGAGGTTGGCGAATCATGTCCGGCGGTACATCCAGCCGCAGGTTGGCGAGACCTTCCGCCAGGTGCAACTCGCGCGGCCGCCCATTAAGGCCGAGACGCTCCCAATCGTACAGGCGATACGTGACGTCGGACGGCGTCTGGATTTCCGCGACCAGTACGCCCGCGCCGTGCGCGTGCGGGATTCCGCTCGGCAGGTAGTAGCAATCACCCGGGCGGACCGGCCAGCTTTGAAGGTGGTCGAGGATCTTGCGTGTGCCCTTCGAGCGTTCGAAATCCGCCGGCGTCGCGCCTTCGCGGCAACCCGCCAGGATGCGGGCGCCAGGCGCGGCGGCGATGATGTACCACGCTTCGTGCTTCACGTCGCCGGCCAGCGAGCCGTCGCCCGCCGGACGCGGGTGAACCTGAATGCTGAGATCTTCGCGGGCGTCGAGGAACTTGATAAGCAGCGGGAAGCGATCGTTGACGGTCGCCGCGCCGCCGATGAGCTTTGCGCCCCATAGTTGCGTGATCTCACGCAGCGTCTTCCCGCTAAACGGACCGCCGCGAACGCGCGACTCATCGGACGGCAGGCTCACGAGCTCCCAGGACTCGCCGCTGGGCACGTCTGCGGGAATGGCTTTGCCCAATCGGGCTTGCAGCTCCCGTCCGCCCCAGGGACGACTCTTGAAGATTGGCTCGAAAATCAGAGGCAGGGGAGGCGGATTCACCGCACGTACTCGCTTTTCACCTGGCGAAAGCTCAGGTGCGGACGAAGGTGCTCGATCGTTCGCGGGCCGATCCGCCGCACGCGGCCGAGTTCATCGGCGTGTCGGTAGGGCGGTGCATCGGCGGTGGCGTTCCGATCCGCGACGATTGAGTCCGCCATTGCCGGGCCGATGCCGGGAAGCAGCATCAATTCCTCGCGTGTGGCGTGATTGGGGTCGATCCGAAGCTTGGCGAATTCCGGCGGTACTGGAGTGGCGGGGGTAATGCGCGAAATTCCCCAGCAGGCTACGGTCACGATGAGTAGAAAGGCGGACACGGAAGCCGAACAACGCAACTGGGGCCCGTCGGGCTGGCCGCTCATTTGCGCCCCTCGCCTTGCAACGACGCTCTGAGTTGAGCCAATTGCGTATATGCGGGTTTGGCGGAGCCATCTTCTCGCAGCACGCCGCAACCGGGCACGCTCGCGTTGGCGCCGTCGCACAGACACTGCATCGCGGCACTTTCGACGTAGGGTTTCGAGAGGGCGTTTTGGAGCAGATTCACCAGCCATTCCGCCTGGCTCGCGTCCGTCCAGGAGCCGTTGGTGGCTCCACCCGCCGAACCGGAGTTTGGCACGGCGACGGAGGTCAGGTGGATCGGCTTGCCGAGATTCGCCAAGCGGTCGATCAGCGAGCTGATTTGGAGCGTGTCGCGCAGGTGGAACCCTTCGGCGTCGAGCCCGAAGATCAATTGAAGCCCGAACGCGTCGAAGGGAATTCCGCTCTGCACGGCCATCTCGGCGTAGAGCATCGGCGGAACGGTCCGCTGGTTGCGGGCGTAGTATTCGCCCCAAGGCTGCGTCAGCTCCAAAAGAATTTGCGACCGTGGCGCGGACTGTCGCGTGACCGAGACCGCGGTGCGCGTCAGATCGATGATCTGTTCGAACGTGAATGAAAAGACGCTGTCGGCGTGCAGGCCGGAGGCGACGATCCAGTTGCTGATCTGGCTCGAATAGCGCGACACGGTTCGGCGAATGTGCTCCCGGGCGAAATCGCTGATCGCGTCGTAATCGTTCTCCCAGATGTACATCCAATCCGGCACGGAGGTCACGCCGAAGCTGAGCAGCGGGCCGCCGCGGATCGGCAGGCCGAGTTTCGCGCAAGCCTTGATCGCCTGGTCGCAGGTTTCGTAGGTGGCGCCCTGCTCTTTGGGCTGAATTTCGCGCCACGAGAACGGGACACGGGCGAAATCGAAAACGTCGACGACTCGGGACTTCAAAGGCTGTTTGGACAGTGAGCCGGGAAGCGTGACACCAAGAAACGGCCGCGCGAAGCCGCCCGCTTGTTGCCGCCGCGTCAGAAAAACCGACGCGTGAAAGCGGCACATTTCTTCGGACGCCTGGATGCTGCGCGCCAAGGATGCGTCCGCGAGCTTGGCGGCGCGTTCGGGCTTTTCAACCGCGCCCAGAGCGTCCACGAACTTGTCGCGCGCCTCGTCCACGAGGTTCGCGATCGTCTCCATCCCCGGGTAGTCGAACAGCCCCCATTCCTCGCGTTTCATCGAGATCCGCATCAGGCGATGGCGGGCGAGCTCGATATGCAGGTGATAGGGTTCGGCGCGAGGCAGCAGGCGGGTGGTTTCAAGCTGGTAGACTCCGTCGCCCTGAATACGCCACAGGAGCGACAGACCGATCGGGTCCAGACTGCGCGACTCGCAGACAATCTGCTCGCCCTCCAGCCGAAGCTCGCCTTTTGCGGGAACGCTGTCGGCGCCGACCAGGTACGCGCCCCGAAGGTCCGCGAGCGGACCGCCGGCGCTGCGAGGAAAGAACGCGAACCGCTGCACTGCAACCGACCTCCCCGAAGCATGCTCGAAAACGAACCGATCGACATTTGCCGCAGAGCTCTATGTTAGAGCGACGGGGCGGCATCTGAAAGGGGAGGAAGCGTTGCCTGCGCGGCGAGGACAGTTGCTTGGGGTAGCGGCGCGATGAAGGGCGATGAAAAGTCCGAATCTGGGCCGGCCTCCGGCCGGTGTTTTGTGTGGGAGCGGGCCACATGACGTAAGAGACAGGCCTGAGGCCTGCCCCGCAAAGCCGCGCCTGAGTCCTGCCCCACAAAGCCAGGCTCAGAAACCTGCCCTAGAACTTCGAAACCAACCGGCGCCCGGTTTTCAGGGGATGCAAAGTGAGGCGGGTGTTAAAAAGAAACGCCAAGCGGAGCAGACCCGTGATAGCCTGGGTGTTCGGGCCGAAGGGAAGGAGCCACCCCGGGCACACGCCCCGCTTGGGCGTAACAGAGAAGCCATAGGCAAGCGGCGTTCCACACCAGATCTGGCCGTCCTGCTTCTGGCGAATCTCGGTCCGCCGCGCATCTTGCACACCCATTCGGCGGCACAACGAGCAGCCTGCGCACATTCACGCTCAGCCCCGTCCGGAAATACGCCGAAGAAGCCGGTTTCTGACCACTCCGACCGGGACTGCGGCGTTTGCTACCTCATCGCGGTTGCGAGCGCCCCGCTACTGAGCTTCACACCGGCGCTGCACGACGATGCGGCCCCGATTCAGCAATCCTGGCCCGCGGCTGCGCCGGACCACGCGACGCAACCTTCGCTGGACCAGGCGCCAACGCGCGGACCCCCGGTGTAACTGTCTTCTTCGCCTGTTTCGTCGCGTCGGCCGGCGTTCAGCCCTGCCGCGCGCCGTGACTTCCGCTGATTGACCACGATCGAATCGACGGCGCCGGAGTGCGCCAGTCACATTGGGGCGAAGCGAGCGGCCTGTACGGTCGGGTACTTGACGTCTCGGCCCTGGGCCGCATTCGCGCCGCCGTTTCCCGTGCCCACATGAAAGGAGCATTCCCCGTGCGTTTTCGCGCGTTTACATTGATTGAACTTCTCGTTGTGGTGGCCATTATCGCATTGCTGATTGCCATGCTTCTGCCCGCACTCTCCAGGGCCCGCGAGCAGGCCAAGCGAGCCAAGACGCTGGCGCACCTTCGCGGCATCGGCACGGCGATGGCGGCCTACCAGAACGAGAACCGGGAGCAACATCCGGCCCTGGAGAGTCGGGAGGAGAAAGCGTTCCTGGGATTGAGCTTGCTGGCCCGCCAGCACAGTTTTCCCAGCGAGTACTTCATCAATCCGAATACGGACGATACGCCGCCCTCGATGCTGACGCGCGATGGTCGGCCCATTCTGGCCGACCTGGACGGCGTGGAGATCAGCGAAGCGTCGGCGATCGCGCCCGCGAACATCGAGCGCGTCCGCTGGCATTGCTCGTATTCGTACGACAACGACAACAAGCGCCGCCGCGAATCCGGCCGCCCGGCGCCGGGGATCGGGCGGATGTTCGTGTACCTGGGAGACCGCGCCGACTACCGAGCCGGCCGGACATTCTCGGGGAACTGGGAGTTTCGCGGCATGTGCCTGCTGTGGACCGACCAGCACGGCGCTTTTCGCACGCAGAAGTCCCTGAGCGACCAATCGGATCCGAACATCTATCGCCACAACGAGTTCGGTGGAGAGGGCGGAGAGGAAGTCGTCGACGGCGTCGAGGTCATCGACAGCACGCTGGACACGCACCTGCGCTTCTTCAGCGAGGAGGAAGACGACCTATTGCTGCCGAATCCATGATCCGGCAGGGGCGGACGGAAGGCCGCGCGCGGATCACTTCGCCGGTTGGCTGGCGCTTGCGGGCTGGGACGCCGCCTTGGCGGCTTTCTCGGCCTGTTTGCGGTCGAAGTCCTTGAGGTCGCGTTCGGTGTCGGCGAGGTCGTCGCGCAGCTTGGTGATTTCGGCTTCGCCGGAGATCAGGCCCATGCGCTGATCGATGAGGGCGATTTCGTGCTCGCGTAGCGTTTTTTCCAGCGAGTCTTGCTTGTCCTTCAGGGCCAGGTCCTGCTCCAGTTCCTCGAGCGGGAGCGTCTCGGCCTTGAGAAAGTCGTTGGCTTCGGCTTCGAGCTGAAGGCTGCGGCGGGCGCGCTCCAGCCGCCGCCGACCGCGTTCAAGCACGATTTCCTTGGTCTTGTCGGCGAACTTGTCGTCCTTGTACATGATCTCGAGCTGTTCGAGCTCCTGCTCGCTTTCGCGCACGTTGTCCTGGGAATACGCCAGGCTGAGGTCGGCGCGGTTGATGCGTTCGGGCTTGCTCTTCTCGCGGAAGTTCTTGAGCTTGCGGGCGGCAACCTCGATGTCCTTCCTGGCCTTCGCAGCGGCCAGGCCGTGCTGCTGCTCGGCGATCTCGTTCTGCATGCGCGTCTTCTGGAGACGCATTTCGGCCAGTTCGATGTCGCGTCGCGTACGGTCCAGCTTTCGCGCCAGCTCGCGGCGCTCTTTCTCGGCCTTGGCGGCTTCGTCTTCGGCGGCGGCCGCGGACGTAGGCGCGGGCGTTTCCTGCGGCGGGGCGGCTTGAGCAGGGATTGTCGCCGAAGCAAAAATGACCCCGCCGACGATGGTCAAACGCGCGAGACGGTCTCGAAGAGCTGGCACGATTTCACTCCTTCGCCGGGCTGAAACGGTCCGGACGCGGACGGGAGCCCTAGCCGAATATCTTGTGGAACATCTCGGGGCCGTTTTCCCAGAAGATGAGCGCGACGCCCATCAGACTCTCGCCGGCGATGACGCCCGACGCGACCGGGAAGGTGTATTCCTGGGCCGCCTTCGGCCAGCGTTTCTCGATGAACCAGCCGATCAGAGCGCCCATCAGGAAGAGCAGGGCGTAGTACCAGTTGAATACCCAGGCCAGGCCGACGCCCGCCGCCGAGGGAACCCAGGGCTTCGCCTTCGCCGGGAAAACCATTCCCAGAATCGGGAGGATGATTCCGACGATGCCGCCGACGAGGATCGACCAGAGCTTCAGCGGCGCCAGGGCGCTTAAGCCCTGGCTGAGCGCCTCGGCGACGCCCTTCCAGGTTTGCGCCGCCGGAGCGGGGAACTGCGCCGTGCCGAGGGCATCGGCGTTCGGCACGAGCATGCGGAACGCGAGCACGGTGACGAGCGTGCCGGTGAAGATCCCCATGAACTGGGCGATGAACTGCTTGCGCGGGTGGGCGCCGAGCAGGTATCCGCTCTTCAGGTCGGTGAGCAGGTCAGCCGATGAACCGGCCGCGCCGGCGGTGATGTTCGCCGCCATCAGGTTGACGTTCATGGCGACCGTGTCACCGGCGATCTTGGCCGGATGCACAACGCCGAAGGTGAGCTGCATGATTTTTCCCATGGCGCCGATCGGCGTCGTGTCGGTTTCGCCGGTTACGCGGCAGGCCACGAGGGTCAGTGCGAAGGTCAGCAGCACGGCCAGCACGCTCTGCCAGTAGGGCATTCCGAAGCTGTAATGCGCCAGCCAGGAGATCGCGATGAGCGACACGATCTGGCCGATCACGAACCAGGAGGCGGGCGTTTCGATCGCGTCCATGTCGTCGCGTTCCCCGGAGACGCCGCCGCCGAACATCTTCCCGAGGTTGCTGAAAGCCCGTAGCGCGCTGCGCCACTGGAGGGCGAACGCGAGCAGGCCGCTGGTGACCATGCACGCGGTGCCGCCCCAAAGCGTCCACGCAACCAGGTCGCGGAAATTCTCGATTGCGCGCGGGGCGCTCGTAGCGGCGACCAGGGCGGCGACGGCGCGTCTTTGTGTCGGCTGGGAATCGACCGCCTTCAGCCATTCCTCGGTCGCCTTGTCCGGCAATGAGCCGGTCGCGCGCAGGGCGCGGGCCTTTTCATCAAAGCGAACGAGCTTGGCCAGCGCATCCGGAATCGCGATCGGTTCGGGGGCTGCTTGAGCGGCTTTGGCCAAGGTTTGAACGGCGGCTGAAAATGCCGGGTCGTTCGCCGTGTTGATCGCCTCAAGCTTCTCGATCATCGGGGCCGGCAACGGTCCGCGCCACAGCAGCAGCTTGGCATTCGCGTCATAAACCAGACGCGGCGCCAACTGATCAGGAATTTCATTCTCCTTTGGCATTGCGGCCAGCGGCGCAGAAAGCCAGAGCGGCTCGTAGCAGGGCAGGCTGGAGCGGGCATAGAGGGCGTTGACGGCCTTGCGATACGCTTCGTTGTCGCTGGCGGACAGCAGGGCGTCGTACGTCTCGGCTGAGATCAGGTCCGGCATGACGAGCTGGTTCTTGCCTTCGTCGTAGCGGACGGCCTCGGCCGCGGCCCCGGTCAATCGCAAGGAACTCGGCATCGCCGCGAGCGGCTCATGCGCTTGAAACTGTGAGCGAACATAGAGCCGCTCGATCGTGCTCTGGAACCAGGGATCGCTCGAAAGCGCGAGGAGCTTTGTACGGTCCTCGCCGGTCATGATCCCTTCCCACTTGATCGAGTTGGTGAATTTGTTGATCGAGGCGTATTTTTTGAGCCGGGCGTCGCCGTCGAGCTTGACGTCGGCCGGAATGGCGGGCATTCGTTCGGTGACCGTGAGCGTGATGACTTCCCGGTCGAGCCCCATCGGAACGAAGACCATCCAGCACAGAATTCCGCCGATCATCATGCTGACACAGACGCGGACGCCGGTGATGGCGCCGGCGGCGAGGAACATCGGCTCCCAGGAGAACATGACCGTCCGGCCCATCCAGGCGGCGCCGACGACGGCGGTATTGAGCTTGGTGAACCAGGTGCCCAGCGAAAACGACTCCAGGCTCCCGCTGATCAGCGTGAGTCCTTCGCTCCAGAATTTGCTGAACGCCGCCAGCAGGCCGGCGATTCCCAGCGCCTGCGCCGAACGCATGCCCTTGTCGCCGTGCGAGTGCAGGGCTTTCCGCGTCTCGGCAGCGGCGACTCCGCTGGGAAAGCGAAGCTGCTCGATGTTGATCATCTGGCGCTTCATCGGAATCGCCATCGTGACGCCGAGCACCGCCAGGAAAAACACCCAGCCGAACATCAACGGCAGGGGGAGGGTCGTGTTGTTGAGCAGGATGAACGCCGCAAACGCGGAAATAAGCGTGCCGCCGGTCGAGTAGCCCGCCGAACTGGCGGTCGACTGCATGCAGTTGTTTTCGAGGATGGTCATCGGCGTGAGCCAGCCGCCGGTGATGCCGCGGAGGATCGTCCAGATCGCATAAGAGCGGATGCACGCCGTGATCGCGACG
>JACRLV010000318.1:0-8094 GCA_016235145.1 Planctomycetota bacterium | reverse complement strand
CCCAGCCGCTCTTGAGGCCGATGTAGATGTTGGTGAGCGAAAGCACTCCGCCGAGCACCGAGCCCATCAGGACGGCCCGGATCGTCAACTGGGCCATGGTGTCGCCGCGACCCTTGAAGCACTTTTCAAACCACTGTCGCTCGATTTCCTCCGGCGTGCCCTTGTAGCCGTCGATGGGCAGCGCGAATTCTTCCTCGGCGGGATGCCCACCGTCCGCCGCGGCCAACGGCGCCAGCTCGGGCATCGGCCGACCGCAGACGACGCAGAACTTCGCGGTCGGCGCATTCGGATGACGACAATCGGGCGACGGACAAGCGACCGTGCCGGCGGGCTGAACATTGTCTGGCATGATGTCTTTCCTTGGAGGAAGAATTGGCAGATTCTGACGAATCGGAAGGGGGCTGGCAAGTACGGCGGGATAATCCCGTAGAAGCAGGCGTCGCACGCGTCGTAGCGTCGCACCTCTATGTCCGACGTCGGACGGCCCTGTGTTGGCGTGTCTGGGTTCTGGAAAAACGCCCTCACCCCGCCCCTCTCCCGGCGTACCGGGAGAGGGAGTGCTGTCTCGCGCTGGCGCTTGAGATCCCGACAGGGCTGGCGAGAAATCAGCGGCAGACGCTTCCAAAACGTGCCAGCATCAGCGCCAGATCGGTCAGATCGACCTGGTGATCGTGGTTAAGGTCGCCGTCGGCGTAGGTCGCTCCGCTTTCCAACCCAAAATGCGAGAGCAGCTGAGCGAGATCGGTCAATCCCACGTCGCAGTTGCGGTCCAGATCGCCGGCGCACTCGCATTCGTCGGGCAGGCCGTTTCCGTTGCAGTCCGCGCTTTCGCCGGACGAGATGTCGATCGCGTCGTCGACGCCGTTGGCGTTGCAGTCGCGCGCCAGGGCGGCGGCGGCGTTGACGATCCCATAGCCGCGCACGAAAGTCGGATCGGCGATTCCGTTGATCACGTAGTCGCCCGCGGTGTGCATCAGGAAATCGCGCATCTGTTCGACGGTCCAATCCGGGCGAGCCCCGGTCAGGCACGCCACCACGCCGGCCACCATCGGCGTCGAAAGCGAGGTGCCGCTGGCCGCCCAATAGCCGTTGCTGCCGTCGGCGGCGACGCTGACCGTCTCGACGCCTCGGGCAAGCACCTCCGGCTTGACCCGTCCGTCGGCGCTCGGGCCGTCTGAAGAGAAACCCGCTTCGGTTCCGCTGCTGTTCACCGCCCCGCACGTAAAGACGCGAAGCGCGTCCGCCGGCGCGATCAGGTGCGAAGTCGCGGGATCGCCGTCGTGGCCGGAATTGCCCGCCGCCGTGCAGCAATGCACGCCGTTCTCGGTCGCCACGTTGACGGCGATGGTGGTGACGGCGGTTTGACCGTCGAGATCGGCCTGCGTGTACCAGTCGATGTACCCGAGCGATGAGGTCGCCATGTCGCCGCCGTTGGCCTCGATGAACTCAAGCCCCGCGACGTAGTTGTCCTCCTCGACGGGCGTCTCGCTGCTGACGTCCTCGGTCTTGCAGAGGATGAATGAGGCGTTGTACGCCGTTCCGACGAAGACGTCCGGCAGATACGCCCCGAGCGTGCCGAGGATCAGCGTGCCGTGCATGTGCTGGTCGCCGGGATCGCCTGGCTGCGGGCCGGTATTTCCGTCGTTGTTGATGAAATCGTGCTCTGCGACGACCTGAAGGGGATGCGAGGGTTGGTTGAACGCCTCGTGGACGCGATAAAAACCGGTATCGAGAATCCCGATGATCACGCCGGACGCCGTGAAGTTCTGGGCGTGGACCGGGAGCACTCCGACCTGCGCGATCTGAGCTTCCGCGTAGCCGTAAAAACTGCGGATCGTCGGGGAGTCGCCGCTCAGCGGCACAACCGTGTTCAGGGCCTCCTGTGACAGGCTGTGTCCGCCCCGTACGGGCTCCACTCGGGAGACTTCGGGCAGGGCTACGATCTTGGCGAGCTGCTCCGGCGTCGCCTCGACGCTGACCGCGTTGAGCCACCTGCTCTCCACGTGCACGCGCGCCCCGGTCGCCTCAACATCGTGAATTGCAGCCGCGGAAACGGGCAGGTCGCG
This sequence comes from Planctomycetota bacterium, assembly GCA_016235145.1. Lineage (GTDB taxonomy): Bacteria > Planctomycetota > Phycisphaerae > UBA1845 > Fen-1342 > JACRLV01. The sequence continues at coordinate 6,028 of JACRLV010000318.1, read as the reverse complement.
GAGATCAAACAGACCGGGCGCCGTTCGCCGGGCTGTGCGCCGCTGAATCGCGCGCGGGTTGTATGTCTCTTTGAGCCCATCAGTCCGGGCGGAGAGCGACGCCCTATCGCCGACGCCCTTGCCGCGGAAAAACACCCAGCTACGCGGTAGCCCAGCGTCCGCCGAGGCGGCAGCGCAGGCGGCAAACCCGAACGCGATCAGCGCGCGATGAAACGACTGGATCATTGGCTTCTTTCCCTTTCCAAGTGGGTTTCGCGCAGTTATCAACCCCGCGAGTAAGCCACCTCACGGTACTCATCTTAGCACGATGCGGAAGAGATTCCGCGACGGATCGAGCGCGAAAACAGCGATAATATTGGGGGGCGCGTATGTAGTCCGGGATCCAGTCGAAACTGGGAACCTCGCCTGGCTAAACGCCCGCCTTCTTGCTCTCAATCAAAATGTCCGCGATCTCCGGCCGCGTGAATTCCACCGGCGGGCGCTGCCCCTTGGCCAGCATCTCGCGCACCGCCGTGCCGCTCAGCGATACGGGGCACGACGACGATGGCGTCATGCCTCGCCGGCCTCGCGCAGCACGGTGTCGCGCAGCCGATCGCCAAGGCGAAAGCCTGCGCGCTCCAGCGCGTCAAGTTCTGCTCCGATCCGATGCAGAAGCCCGGCTTCTTTTGCCAGGAGCAGGACGCCAAGCGTGCCGCGCACGCGAAGTCCCAAGGCCGCCCCGCATGCGCGGGCCGCGCGATCATCGACGATCGACTCGTAATCACGGTTTCCATGTGCAAAGGACAGTACCGCTGTTTCGCCGGCCCCGAGATCCCATGCCGCGACGGTTGGATCAGTGGGCAGTACTTCGGAAGACACGCGGGCAGCGTTCGACTCAAGCCATGCCCGGGCAGGAGAGTGTAACGGTCCCCGCTCGATCTCGGCGGCAACCTCTCTTGGAACGACGAACTGGTCGGCGAGCTTTGGCAACAAATCCGCGCGGTCGATCTTGGCCAACACGATGATGGGCGATGCGTTGACCACCCACTTTCGGCTCACGGTGCGCCTTCCGCTGCCGCTTCGCCGGGCGTGACTTGAAACGGGCTGACTCCGAACTCATGCAGGGCTGCCAGGAATTCCTCGCGGCTGACGCCCGCGATCTCGGCGGCCTTTGCTTGTGAGATGCGGCCGAGTTCGTACCATTTGGCGGTCGCCGCCAGCAACAGCTTGGGCACAAACTCATCCGGAGACAGGCGCAGTGTGGAAAAGGCCCCATCGGGCAGGTCCACGGAGACTCGCACAGCCATTTCGAATCCTCCTGCTGGATTATCATACGCGGACGCCACGCGCGCTGGCGACATACGACAGCGATTGCCGGCAACTCAAATCCGACCGGGGTTGAATTGAGGCGGCGATGGTTGCGGTCGGCCGTTAGTGCTCCACCTCAACGACTCGTGCAGGATACGGCCCTACCCGCCCGCCTTCATGCTCTCAATCAAAATGTCCGCAATCTCCGGCCGCGTGAATTCCACCGGCGGGCGCTGCCCCTTGGCCAGCATCTCGCGCACCGCCGTGCCGCTCAGCGAGACGCGGTCCTCCGGCGTCGAGAACGTCGTCTTGTCCGTCGCCATGCTGCCGGCCTTGCGGCACCAGAAGCTGTTTTCGAACTTCAGCGGCGTGATGCCGATCGCGGCGGGGTCGAATTCGTCGAAGAGCTTCTGGGCGTCGTACGTGCCGTAGTAGCTGCCCACGCCGGCGTGGTCGCGGCCGACGATGAAGTGCGTCACGCCGTAGTTCTTGCGGACCAGGGCGTGGATAATCGCCTCCATCGGCCCGGCGTAGCGCATGGCGGCGGGCCAGACGGCGAGCATGCAGTTCTTGTGCGAGTAGTAGTTCTTCAGCAGGGCTTCGTAGCACTTCATGCGCACATCGGCCGGGATGTCGCCTTTCTGGGTCTGGCCGACGAGCGGGTGGACCATCAGCCCGTCGCAGATTTCCAAGGCGCACTTGGTGATGTACTCATGGGCCCGGTGGATCGGGTTGCGCGTCTGAAATGCGACCACGGTCCGCCAGCCGCGTTTCTGAAACTCCGCACGCGTCTGCGCGGGCGTCAGGCGATATTGCGTCCAATCCGGCTCATGCCGCGACGTCAGAACTTCGAGCGGGCCGCTCAGGCACACGTCGCCCTGCGACATGGTGACCGCGACGCCGGGATGAGCGGCGTCGGTCGTCTTGTAGACCCGCTCGCATTCCTTCTTCTTGTCGTGGACGTATTTTTCTTCGACGACCATGATGGCGAGCACGCGGTCCTTTTCGTCCGTCAACGCGACCGACGAACCCAACTCGATACGGTCCGCGGTTGCCTTGTCGACTGAGCATGTAATCGGAACCGTCCACGGCAACCCGCTTGCGAGTTTCATCGAGTCGCAAACGCCGTGAAAATCCGCGTCGGTCATAAAGCGCGTTAGCGGCGACATCGCGCCGACCGCCAGCAATTCGAGGTCGCACTGCTCGCGCTCGGGCAGCTTGACGTGCGGCAATTTCGCGGCGGCGTCTTTCAATGCCGCGCGGCGGGCGTCATTGACGATCAAGTCCACCAATTTCCCGCCGTGCGGCGGAATCAGACCGTGTGTGCTCATCTTCTCTCCAAAAGCAGCGTAAGTGGCTGCGGCAGGCAGGATTGCCGCCGCGGGAACACTATCGGAGGCGCGGTTTGTTCGCAATATTGTCGTCGGACTCGGAGGTCCGACGCTACGAGTTCTAATCCCGTCGGACTCGTAGGTCCGGCGCTACGAACCTCGCCACCCCCTCTCCCGGTACTCCGGGAGAGGGTCCGGGTGAGGGCGCATTTCAGAACCCCAAGCGCCAGCGCGGGGCCAAGCAAGCAGCCGAGGGCGGCTGCGGTACATCAGAACCCCAAGCGCCAGCGCGCGGGGCCAAGCAAGCAGCCGAGGGCGGCTGCGGTACATCAGGGCGGCTACGGTACATCAGGGCGGCTGCGGTACATCAGGGCGGCCGCGGTACATCAGTATCCCAGGCGCCGGCGCGTACTCGCTGGCGCCGGGTGTGCCAACCCGCCCAGCCGAAGAGCGCCGCCATGAGCGCGTAACCAACAGCGATTACAATCGCCCGCGAGGCCGCCACGCCGCTTCCGGCCTGAGGGGCCGCTTGCCAGATGAATAGCTCGTGCAGCGTGTTTCCTTCGAGTCGGTACGAGTGCATCGCCCCGACGAGCGTCAAGACGCCGGCGGTCGCCGCCCAGCCGCACGCCGCAAAGTAACGGCGGTCGATCAGCATCGCGCCGATCGCCGACAGCATGAGCGTCAGCAGAATCCACGACGAATTCGCCCCGGTGATCGCGAGCAGACCGGGCAGGTACATCGTCTTGGGAGTCGGATTGCCGAGCAGATCTGCGAGAGTCTTCGCAGCGCCGGCATCGCCCAGGTAGTTCGCAAGCGTGATGACGAGCAACGCCCCCAGCGCGGGGAACAGCGCGATCGCCACGGCGGGTGCGTGCTCGCGCGGCGTCGCCTGAAACGCCTGCGCGGTGATGATGATTCCGATGTAGACGACGATCGCCGCGCCGGCCTCGATCGGAATCATCGCCGCGACGAACGGCCCCAGTCCGAGCAAGAAGACAACCGTGAAAAACAAGCCGTTGAGCGTGGAGTAGCCGCTACGGGCCCCGAGCGCCTTCCACCCCGGATGGCCGATGTAGATCGTCGTCGGAAAGCAGGAGCCGAACAGCCCGGCGGCGAGCGTGCCGAGGCCGTTGACCGCGAGCGAAGGGGCGGTGGAAAACCGGTCGCCGCCCGCCTCGGCTGATTCGATGTTCTGGAGCGAGCCGAGGACGTTGAGGTAACCCATCGGCGCCGAAACGGCCAGGAAATTCAGCACCAGATCGGGCTGGGCCTGCAAGACGCGCCAGAGTTCCGCACCGACGAACACCGGCGGCGTCCAATGCACGCCGCCGAGCGCTGCGCCGAGCCTGTCCGCGGTAAGTCCGAGCCCGGCCGTTGCTTCCGCGCCGCAAAGCACGCCGACCCAGGCGATGATGCTGCCCGCCAGAACGGCGAGAAAGCCGCCGGGCAACCCATAAGGGAATCGAAACCGCGCGAAGTAAGCAAGCAGCAGCAACCCGAGCGGCAGCATCGCGACCAGTGGTTGCGTGAAGATGCGGAACGCGAAATCCGCCGCGATGAAGGTGATGCCGACCGCCGCGAGAACTCCGAGCAGCGCCGCCCGCGGCGTGTGGCGGCGGAGCTTCTCAGCGAGAAACGCCCCGCTGAATTCGATGACCCCGCTGACCAGACACGCGAACAGTCCGGCCAGCCACGCCATCTCGCCGCTGCCCGTCGATCGATACACCGGCCCCATGATGAACAGTGCGTACGCGATGACGGAGGGCGTGTTGATGCCGTACGGCAGGGCGGTGCAGGTGGGATTCTGCTGCCGTCGCGCGACCATGCGCGCCTGCAACCCGTAAAAGACATTGCCGATCAGAAGGCTGACCGCCACGCCCGGCAGAATTCGCCCGAAGATCAGCTCGTCGGAAAGCCCCGCGACGTACTTGCACAGGTCGATGATCAGCAGCACCTGCACCAGGTTGTCGATCATCAGGCCGAAGAACCCGTCGAGATCGCCGCGGACCCAGATCGGGGCGCGAGTGGTCGGTTCGCTCATGACTCCTGCTGCTCCGACAAAGCTGCCATGCGTTTCCAGATTCCCGCCGCGGCCGCACACGCGCGTTCGTGCAAGTCCGCTGCACAGCCGCCCATCCAGCGCCGATCACGCAACCGCCACGAACCGCCGACCAGCACGTCGCGCACGTGCGTTGCGTCGAGGCCGAAGAGCAGGTGGCCGGGCACGTTCGACGTGTCGAGCGCGGTCGCCGGCGAGTAGGCCGTAATCACAATGTCGGCGGCGGCAGCGGGAGCGAGCCGGCCGAGCGTAATTCCGAGCGATGCGGAAGCGCGTCGAGCTGCGGCCGCGAGCATGCCGACCACGCAGCTCGGCGACAGGCCCGCATGCTGATGCCTTGAAATGAGCCATGCCGCGCGGGCTTCGGCCAGCAGGTCGCCGCCGATGCCGTCCGTGCCGAGCATGATGGGGCAGCGAAATGAAGCGACCGGCGTGTAGCCGACGGCGTTGTTCATGTTGGATCGGGGGTTGTGTGCCAGCGTCGCGCCCGCCGAGGAGACGACTTCGATCTCGCGCGGACCGAGGTGTGTTCCGTGCGCGAGCACACTGTCGCGGCGCAGCAAACCGGCTCGATTGAGCCTGTCAATCAGACCGGTCCCGCGCCGGATCGCATCGTCCGCGTCGCACGGATCTTCGGCGACGTGAATGTGGATGCCGGTCTTCGTGGCGTCGGCCAGCTCGGCGAGCCGTTCGAGGGTCGCATCCTCCAGCGTGAACGACGCGTGAGCGCCGACCAGGTTCGCGAACCGCGCTGCGCCGCTGCGGCGGCAGCGTTCGGCGTAGCGGGCGTTTTCTTCCAGACCTTGTTTGCAGCCGTCCGGGCCATTCCGGTCGGTTACTTCGTAGCACAACACGCCGCGCAGGCCGATGTGCGCGATTCCGCGCTCGATCGCATCCAGCGAACCGCCGATGGCGTTTGGCGAGGCATGGTGATCGATCAGCGTCGTCGTTCCGCAGCGCAGCGCCGCGAGCGCGCCGACTTCGGCGGTAAGTGCGACCGCTTCCGCGTCCAGCGCGCGGTCCAGCCGCCACCAGAGGAACTCGAGGATTTCGCGAAAATTCCGCGGCGGGTGCGGCGGCGCCGGCATTCCTGTCGCCAGCGCTGAATACAGGTGAGTGTGCCCGTTCACCAATCCCGGCAGAACGACGGCGCCGCCGCAATCGACGACTTCGTCGCCGGGTGAGGGCGCCAGATCGCGTCCGCGAGCGTCGATCCACTCTCCGGCAATCCGCAGCCCGCCGCTTTCGACCCGAACGGGGTCCAGATCAACGAGCGTGGCGTTGGTGAGCAGAATTCCCATTCGTCGACTCGCGAATCGCCGTAGCGTCGGACCTCCGAGTCCGGCGT
>JACRLV010000317.1 GCA_016235145.1 Planctomycetota bacterium | reverse complement strand
GCCGCTGCCGCCTTGCCCGCCATTGAGGTTGTCCAGGGCCTGGTTGAGTTCTTCTTCGCTGATCTGATCGCCGAGTGCGCCCTTGATCAATTCGCGGATCTGGTCGCGCGACATGCCGCCGGCTCCGGGTGCGCCGAACCCGCCCGGGCCTTGGAAGCCGCCGCCATCGCCTCTTCCACCGCCGCGCCCGCCGCCCGGTCCCATGCCGCCAAAGCCGTCGCCTCCCCCGGCGATGTTGTCGAAAATCCTGTCCAGTTCGGCCTGATCGGTTCGGTCGCCGAGCCGCTGGCGGATGAATTGCTCGAGCATCTGCCGCTGCCCGCCGCCGCCCATCCCGGCGATGTCCGGCCCGCCGCCGCGACCACCCATGCCGCCAAGCAGAGCCGCCAGGTCTCCGCCGCCGGCCCCGCCCGCTCCGCCCGCGAACTGCTGAAGCAGCGGCAGCAGCGTCGGCAGGATGGACAGCAATTGGGACGGATCCAGCGAGACGATCTCTTGCGGATTGATCGCCGTCGGATCGAAACCCGGAATCGGGATTTGTCCGGCGATCATTTCAAGCTGGTCTTCGTCGACGCCGAAATCGCGCGCCAGGTCGACGCGGCCGGGGTCGGCTTTGAGCAGGTGCAGCTTGCGAATGACGGCCGCGGAATCGATGTCGGTGAGGTTCTCGGCGTCGCGTTGGTGAAGGACTTCGATCGTGACCTGCCCGAGCCCCGCAACCGTGGTCGGCTCGACCTGCACGCGCCAGAACCAGCCGGGCAGCTCCTCGCCGAATTCGCCATCGCTCTGCTGTTCGACGAAGACGCGCTGCATGACGGTCTGGTCGAGCTCCAGCAGTGCGAGAATGCGGTCGGCCAGCGCCGAGCCGCGCGTCTGTTCCTCGCCCCGCGCGACCATCTTCAGGCCGCCGACCAATTGGCCGCTCAGAATGCCGAGCACCGCAACCAGGATCGTCAGTGAGATCAGGACTTCGAGCAGGACGGAGCCGCGAAATGTACCGCTGCCGAAAGATGTACCGCAGCCGAAAGATGTACCGCAGCCGCCCTCGGCTGCATTTCTCCGTCGAAATGCCGCGCCGCTCCGTCGTACGAAACGTCTCGCGGCCCAAACCGCCCGGAGCGGATGAACCATCGTCGTGCTCATCACTTCTCCTTCACGCCAAGCGACTGCATCTCCGCCGCGTCGAGCTTCGGCGGCCGTTCGACGTCTTCGGCCTTGAGCGACTCGACCTTGTCGACCTGGACGCGGCCAAGCCGCCCATCCAGCGTCAGCAGCATGCCGCGGCCGAGCGTGTCCCGCAGAATCCAGCGCATCGACCCGCACGCCCCGTTCGGCTCAAACAGCAGCTCAAGCGGCTGCTCCAGTTCCGTCACCGATACCGGCGTCGTGTCGAGCTGCGTAAACTCGATGACATCATCATCGACAAGTACGGGCGCCGGTCCGTCGGGCAGGGGCTGCACGGCCTCAACCCAGACGTTTTCCAACAGGGGTTCCTCGTTCGCCCAACTCCGCTTGAGCTCGACGAACTCCTGCGGCGCTTCGATCGGATCGCGCTGCACCCGCATCTGGATCGATCCGTCCTGGAGGAAGTACACGCAATACTGCCGCCCGTCGTTCATGGCTTCGGCGCGGCACATCGCGATCAGCGCTTTCAGGCGGCGAGTGCTCTCGGGGAGCTGTTCCGCCGCGACGGAACCCTGCAACCGGGGCCAGGAGATTCCCATGATCACTGCCAGAACCACAATCACCAGCAGGATTTCCAGCAGCGTGAACGCGCGCCGCCGCGGGCACGCGAGCGTCAGCCGTCGGCCGCATTTGGCCTTCGACCCGTCAGGCGTGCTTGCAAACAGCGCAAGAGGAACCATCCATCACCACCGTCAGCTTCAGGGTCTCCCGTTTCGAACCGCATGAACACGACATCGGGCGAGGCGCGCCCCTGAGACGCGGACGCTCGCCCGATCCCGCCGTCCATGCTGGGCTTGCTCGGCCGAGTTAGCTCTGCTTCCAGTTCTTGATGTCGTCCTCCGTGCCGTCGGATTTATCCGGGCCGAAGCTCCACAGATCCACGCCGTCCGCGTTGTACTGCCCCGGAACCTTGCCCGAGCCCATCAGCCGCGGCGCGATGAGCGAAGCCAGCACGCCGAGAATTACGATCACCATCAGCACTTCCAGCAGGGTGAAAGCCCGGCGACGAGCCATTTTGCGAACATGAACACGCTTCATTTTGAACTCCCTTGAAGTCCTTGCCGGCCCATTCCGGCCGATCCCCGCATCTCAGAAAACGCGCGGCGGGCATTCCGCTCTACGCATCGCATACTTATACACGAACCCATGCCGCAGGCGGCATCCCGGGCCCGCCAAACGGCTCATTACTGAAATCCGGACGTCGCGAGCTGCATGATCGGCAGCAGCAGCGCGATCGCGATCGTCATCACCATCACGCCCATGAACAGCAGCATGAGCGGCTCGAGCAATCGCACGAACAGTTCGATCTGTCGCCCCGTGCGCTCTTCCTGCGTATTCGCGATTTCGACCAGGACCTTTTCCAGCGTATTGCTCTCTTCCGCGACGGCGATCATGTCAATCATCGCCGGCGGAAAGACCTTGCTCTGCGCCAGCGGACCGGACAACTGCTCACCGAGGTTGACCGCTTCGGCCGCCTTGTCGATGGCTTCGGCGAGGTATTTGTTACCCGCGGAATCGCGGGAGATCTTCAGCGCGTTGAGGATCGGGATGCCGTTCGCCAAAAGCGTGCCGAAAATCCGGCAGAACCGGCAGAGCGATACCATGGTGTAGATACGGCCGATTCCCGGCGTTTTGAGCTGGATTTTCGCCCAGACATCGTGTCCCAGCGCGCTGGAAAAGAATGTCGCGACGGCCCCGCCCAGCACCGCCAGCACGATCGCGAGCTGGAAGTAGTACTTTCCAAGGACGTCGCTCAGGGTGAAGACGAACTGCGTCACCCACGGCACCTGCTGCGACTCCAGCAGCGTGCGAATATTCGGAACCACCATCAGCATCAGCAGCAGGACGGCTGAGATGCCCGCGGTCAGCAGGATCGACGGGTAAATCATCGAGCCGATGAACTTGTTCTTGAGAGCATCCTGGCGAGCGACGAATTCTGAAAGCCGGGTCAGCACGTCCTCCAGAAATCCGCCTTTCTCGCCCGCCCGCACCATCGAAACGTGCAGCGGCATGAAGGCGTGCGGGTGTTTGCCCATCGCGTCGGCGAGCGTGTCGCCGCCGGCCACGCCGTCGTGGACTTCCCGCAGCACGCGCCCGATCGCCGGACTGGACGCCTGCTTGCTGAGCACGCTGAGCGCCCGCAATACCGGCACGCCGGCGCGCAGCAGGTCGGAAAGCTGCTCGTACACGACGCCGATCTTGCTCTGGTTGATTCGTCGGGCGCGGCCGGTGAAAACGGACCGCGCCTGTTCGCGCAGTTCCTCCACCTCGACCGGCAGCAGGGCTCGCTCGTCGAGCATCCGCGCAGCGGCCATGGTGCTCTCGGCGACGAGCGTCCCGCTGACCGATTCGCCGGTCTGGTTGCGCGCTTTGTAGACGAATGTCGGCATCAGGCTCCCAAAAACACCCCGCGTCGGATGTTACGCCAATTTATACCGCAAAGTCGGGGCGCCGGTGGCGAATTGGCGGGTGATGCGCTTGATAGTCTGATAATACTCACGAAACGGATCGAGACGCAGGTCGCCGAACTCCTTGCACCAGCGGTAGCAGGTCTGGTCCGCGATTCCCAGTTGCTTGCACGCCCGCGGAATGGTCTGCCTCTTGGACAGTTCACCTCCCGCCCGCCGCAACTCAGCCACGATCGACTCGGGCGTTTGCCGACCCTTCGTCGGTCTGCCTCCCGGTTACTCCCATTCGACTGCCAATCCTGACACGCCGAATGGACTCGTAAATGGGGCCGGTTGCGGGTGCGGCGAATCTCAAGCCGGACGACACGGGCTCGAATTCCATCGCCGCCGTGCTTGGTACTTTGTGATGTAATCACGATTGCGAAGAGGCGTATCGCCGGCAGGTTCGTTCCTGTAGAGCTATCATGTTCTGCCCGTCTCTGCCGCGGGAACGATGAAAACGAGGTAACATGTGGGGCGAACTTCGGCGAAGGTGGTCAGACGCGGCCCGCGCGTTCAACGCGATTGAGGAACCCCCGTGGATACGGATGAAAAAGAGCTGATCCGGCAGGCTGTTGCCGGAAGCGCGATTGCGGTTCAGCTATTGCTCGTTCGGCACCATGCGTCTCTCGCGGCGCACCTCCAGCATCACCTGCCCCGGACTCTCGCCGGCTCGATTTCCGTTGAGGACATCTGCCAGGAAGCCTACATCGCGGTGATGCGAAAGATCGCCGAGTTCAATCTTGAATCCGAGGGCGGTTTTTTCGCGTGGATTCGCACGATCGCCGAGCGGAAACTGACGGACGCGATTCGGGCGTCCGGCGCGGCAAAACGCCAGGCCGGAAAGCGCCTTGCCGCGCCGGTGGGCGGCGAGGCGACATCGAGGGTGGCACTGCTGGGGATTCTCGCGGTACATGAACACACGCCCAGCCGCTCACTGGCGCGGCGGGAGGGCGTGGAGCACGTACAGGCCGGGTTGGGGCGGCTTGAGGGGGACTACCGCGAAGCTCTTCGATTGCGCTACATCATGGGTCTGAGCGTGGCCGACGTGGCGCAGCGGATGGACCGCACCGAGGGCGCGGTGAAAATGCTCTGCAATCGCGGCTTGAGGCAGCTCGGGGAACGCTTGGGCGACCTTTCGCGTTTTGTGAGCGTATCCGTGGATTTGCGGGAGAAATCGCGGGGGGGCCAATAGCACGCCCCATCGGCGCCGCCCCGTTCTTCATGGGCGGCGCGCAATGGGGCCTTTCGGGCGGTTCGGCGGTACGCCGCTCAAGCGGGTCGCGACGTCGCGGCGGACGCCGATTCCGCATCGCCCTCCAGCCGGGCGCGGACCGCCCGCTTCACGTCGGTCGACTGATCCTGTTCAAGGATGGACTTGAGGATCTGGGCCGCCTCCGGTCGAGACGGATGCGCATCCCATAGAACCTCAACCGCCTTGATCCGGACGTTGACGGCGGAATCCGCCCGACCGGCGTGGGCAATCGCGGCGAGCGTGGTTGGCGTCGGGGCGCGGACGGCGAATGCATCCAGCGCCTCAAGCCTGACCGATTCCGCTGGATCCTCAGCCAAGGCGCCGATCAACAGGGCATCGATTTGGGGGCCGTCGACAAATCGGAGCGCGGCGAACGCCGCCGAACGAAGATCGAGTGCATCGCTTTCCAGATAGGGGCGAATTTCGGGCAGCGCCTCAGTGGCCCCACAGTTTCCTAAGACCAGCAGGAGAGTCCGCTTCGTCGGTTCGTCGTTGGTGCGGCCGAGGTCATCAAGCACGGCGCTCACAATTCGGGACGCGCGCTCGGGCGACGAACGGGCGACCGAACGGGCCATGTTCCCCAGCGCGAGCTGGGCCGTAGAGCGAATGCGCTCGTCCTGCGTTCCGCCGATCAAATGCTCAAGCGCCGCGACCGCTTCCGGCGCGGGCGTGGCGGCATCGCCGAGGGCCGGAATCAGCAAGGCAAGCGCCTCCCAGTCGTCGGCGCGGGCGTTGATGGCTGCGATCAGCGCCCGCTGTGCATCGGAGTGTCCGACCGTGCCGAGTACGCTCGCGAAAAGCCCGGCGCGAGGTGCTTCCACGGACGCTTGAATCAAGAGCGCTCCCAGGTCGTGAGCCGACGCCGGATCGAGAAAGCACAGGGCTTTGAATTTCAAGTAGAGTTCGGCGACCTGCTCTTCCGGATTTATTGAGCGTTCGGCCTCGGCGAGCTGCGCAAGGAGGTCTGCCAGCGCGATCGAACCGAGCTCCTGTTCC
>JACRLV010000316.1 GCA_016235145.1 Planctomycetota bacterium | reverse complement strand
TGAAGGACGGCGTCGCAACGCTCGACCCCGTCCCGTCGGATGTCAGCGGCCCGGAGGCGACGGTCGCACGGATTCACGACATCGCCCGAAAAGCGGTGCGCGACGGGAAATTCCTCATCTCGCTCGGCGGCGAACACAGCGTCAGCTCAGGGCTGGTCAAAGCCGTGAAAAGCCGCCACAAGAAGCTCAGCGTGCTGCAAATCGACGCCCACGCCGACTTGCGCGATCAATACCAGGGCTCGCCTTGGAGTCATGCCGCGGTGATGCGGCGGATTCACGATCTCGGCGTGCCGGCGGTGGGGGTGGGGATTCGCAATTATTCGCTCGATGAGGCGAAGTTCATCAAATCCGCCCGCAAGCCGATCTTCTCCGCGCGGACCTGCCGGGAATCAAGAACCTGGATCGCGGATGTCATTTCGCACCTGACCGACGAGGTTTATGTCACGATCGACATCGACGGGTTCGACCCCGCCTACGCTCCCGGCACAGGCACGCCCGAGCCCGGCGGCCTCGATTGGTACCAGGTCACCGACCTGCTGGCGGAGGTCGCCGCCTCGCGCCGCATCGTCGCCGCCGACCTGGTTGAAGTCCGGCCGATCCCGCCGAACAACGTGACCGAATTCCTGGCGGCGAAGCTGCTCTATCGGCTGATCGGGCTGGTTTCGAACTAGTCGCGTCGCGCCCCGCGCTTAGATTCAACATGAAGCGAGCGGTTGTAGAGCGGGTTTCTCCCTGCCGGTGGAGATTCCGCGGCGCTCCAATCGCCGAAGATAGAGAACCGACGCAAAAGTGAACGCCGCAACCATCCAGAGGGGCACCACGACCCGTGATCCGACATCGCCGCGCTGCCATCCGGGCGTGAAAAACGGCGCGCCCGCGTACTGTTTCATAACAAGGCCGGGGCGATATCCGCCGTCTGGAAACGAATTTTCGGGCGTGTTGAACAGAAGCAGCGCGCCCGCGCCAACGGCGACGGTATTCGACGAGGAGGTGGTCCATGCCACCCTCTGATGGTAGGTCGCAAATCCAACCAGCAGCACGAGCCCGGTGAAAAACAGACCGATCCACTTGAAAAGCGCCACATTCCGCGAAGATGTGCTCATTTCTCGAACTCCTTTGCGATTTGCGGCTTGGGGTCGTTCCGTGACCCTGGTTGGAAATCTACGTGCGAGAATCGGCGCGGTCAAGGGCCTGGTTTTCCATCGAATGCCAGGCTGGGAATGCGCCCACGAATCGCAACGCCCGCACTCCCGGCATTCCCAAAAAACCGCCGCGCCGCCATACTCTCCCGACGCGCCTCGCGAAGCGGAGCACTCATGGACGACGCACTGGTCCTCAACGAAGTGACGAAGCGGTTCGGCACGTTCACGGCGGTGGATCGCCTGAGCGTGCGCATGCCGCGCGGCGAGATCATCGGATTTCTCGGCCCCAACGGCGCCGGCAAGACGACGACGATCCGCATGTTGATGAGCATCACCTATCCCGACGAGGGCTCCATGGAGGTGCTCGGGCGGCCGCGCGCCATCGACGTGAAGGACCGGATCGGCTACCTGCCGGAGGAACGCGGCCTGTATCGCAAGATGACCGTCGATCACACGCTGCGCTATTTCGGCCAGCTTAAGGGAATGCCCGCCGCCGCGCTGAAAAGCCGCATCGGAGAGCTGCTTGAATCGGTCGGCCTTTCGAATTGGCGGCGGCACACGACCGAGAGTCTCTCGAAGGGCATGCAGCAGAAGATTCAATTCATCGCCACGATCCTGCATGATCCGGAGCTGGTCGTTCTCGACGAGCCGTTCTCCGGGCTCGATCCGCTGAATCGCGATCTGCTCGAAACGCTGCTGCGGGATCTCAAGCGGCGCGGCAAGACGGTGCTGTTTTCCACGCATCAACTCGAGCAAGCTGAGCGCCTCTGCGACCGCATCCTGCTCATCCATCGCGGCCGAAAGCTGGTCGATGGAACGATCGAGGATGTCCGCTCGCGTTTCGCCGCACGAAAGCTGGTCCTCAGCGGCGAGGGTGACTTCGAGCAACTGCGGCGCTCGCCGGGGGTGGTCGACGAACACGTAACGGTCGGCGGCGCCTGGCTGGAGCTGGACGCGACCGCCGACCCGCAGGCCGTGCTGCGCCGGGCGATGGAAATCGCGAAGCTGACGCAGTTCGAGATCGCCCGTCCGACCTTGCAGGAAATCTTCGTGCGCCTGGTTGGGCAGGATGAGGCAGCGGCCGTGCTGCCGCCGACGGAGGCGACACGGTGAACAAGATCCTTGTAGTCGCGTTCCGCGAGTTCATCGAAACCGTGAAGACGCGGGCGTTCTTCATCGGCGTGATTTTGATGCCCGGGCTGATCGTCGGGGCCATTTTTCTGAGCAACAGCATCACCGAAGCCGGCGCTCGCGAGCGCGCCCCGAAGAAGATAATGGCCGTACTCGACCAGACCGGCAGTGTGTTCCCGTTTCTGGAAGCCCGCATACGAAAATTCAACGACGAGAATCCCCAGCGCCCCCTGGAAGCGACCACGACCGATTCGGATGAAGCGGCGCTCCAGGCCGGCGTGCGGCGGCACGACTTCTACGCCTACATCGTGATTCCGACGGGCGTCGTTGCAGACGATGAGCCCTGCCGCATGGGGCGCGGCGATTCGCAGCTTCAGCTCGGTAAGACGTTGGAGCGACTGATCGGCGAGGCGGTGAAAGACGCGCGTTTCGCCGCCTCTGATCCGCCGATCGATCGCAAGCGGGTCGAGCGCCTCGAACGCGAAGTCCCGGTGACGACCGTGGACATCACGACCGGGGAGGCGACGCGCGACGACAGCATGACCCGCCTGATGGCCCCGTTTTTCATGGTGTTTCTGCTGTACATGGGGACGTTCGGCATCAGCATGGGATTGCTGACGAGCGTGCTGGAGGAAAAAAGCTCGCGCGTCGTGGAGTTGCTGCTCGCGGCGCTGAGCCCGACGCAACTGATGGCCGGAAAGATCCTCGGCATTTCGGTGGTCGGCCTCGTGGTGCTGGCCACCTGGTCGCTGGTCGGCTGGTTCGGCGCTCGCGCCCAGCACATGGAGCACCTGCTCAGCATGACGCGAATGACCGTGCTGGTGCTCTATTTCATTCCCGGGTTTCTCTTCATGGCGGCGGTGCTCGCGGGAATCGGGGCTGCCTGCAACACGCTCAAGGAAGCCCAGAGCCTGTCCTCGCCGCTGACGATCGTCAACATCGTCCCGATGATGCTCTGGTTCTATCTTTCGCAATACCCGCACACGCCGTTGAGCGTCGCGCTCAGCTTCATCCCGCCGATCACGCCGATGGTGATGGTGCTGCGCGTCTGCGCCGACCCGGCGGTGCCGATCTGGCAAATCGTCGCGACGCTCACTTTTTTGTGGGCTTCGGTGTTTGCGGCGATCTGGGCGGCGGGAAAAATCTTCCGCGTCGGAGTGCTGATGTATGGCAAGCCGCCGACGCTGCGCGAGCTGGCCCGCTGGGTTCGCTTCCGGTGATTCGGGTTTCCGCACGCGGGACGCCGCCGAGGTTTGTGGGGCAGGCCTCCGGCCCCACATTTTTTCGAGACGGCGTTCGGTCCCAAATTCGGGTCTTACCCGTACCCGAAATCGAAGTTTTGACGAACCACTAGTCTTCCGCCTGCACGCCGCTCGTGCGTTCAGCCTTCTGGAGGATGACGTCCTGCACCGGCACGTCGTTGAAGCCCTTCTCGGTCTGGGTTTCGACCTCGGCGATTTTGTCCACCACGTCCATTCCCACGATCACCCGGCCAAAGACGGCGTAGCCCACAAACCCGTCGCGATGATCCAGCGACGTGTTGTCAATCAGATTGACGTAGAACTGCGAGGTGGCGGAATCAGCGGCGTCCGTCCGGGCCATCGCGAGCGAGCCGCGGACGTTTTTCAGTCCGTTCGTGGCTTCGTTCCTGATGGGGTTGCGCGTCTCCTTCTGCGTCAGGTCC
>JACRLV010000068.1 GCA_016235145.1 Planctomycetota bacterium | reverse complement strand
TTTCACGTTGGTGGCCTTCGGTCCCTTCGGCCCCTGTGTCAGATCAAATTCCACTTTCTGGCCTTCCTTGAGGGTGCGGAAACCCTCGGCCCTGATTTCGCTGTGATGCACGAAGATGTCGCTCGCGTCCTCCGCTCGAATGAACCCGTACCCCTTCGTGTCGTTAAACCATTTCACAGTGCCTTGAGACATACGACTCAACCCTTGCAAGATGCACACAATCCGGCCGATCGGGCGAAAACAAACGCTGCTTCAGCCTTCCCGAATAACGGTCGATTTGTGGTAACAATCGGCATTCTCGCATAGATTCGGCGCGGTGTCAATTCCGCCCGGCGGGGCCCCTTTTTTTGATCGATGACGGATGCTCGCCGCCTTGGCGGGATAGGCGTCGTGGCACAGCCGGGTTAAGCGTCGCTCAGACTCCGTAGGCCTGGAGCAGCAACATCACCGAGCCCCCGGCGACCGGAATCGCCAAGTTGTCGTCGATCTTCATCGCGCCCCAACGGAGCGAAGCGGCTTCCGCCAGAGTCGCGGCGACCGCTCCGCACAGGCCCACAATGAGGGCGTGCGGAAGCTGCCATGCCGCGATCGCCGCCGCCGACAGAAAAAACGCGCTGCTGCCGGCGACGCTCTTGCCCAGAAAACGGGCCGACGGCACGCGCTGCCCGACGAGCGAGGCGAGTGCGTCGGAAATCGACATGAAAAGAAGGGTGGCGATCGCGATGCCCTTCGGAAAGAAGGCGATCATGATCAGGCAGGAGATCACGACGTAGGTCGCGCCGGTGAAGAGCCGCTTTTCCTCGATCCTGAGGATGCTCCCGAGCAGCCGATGCACGACTTGTTGAACGCTCGGGCTGAATTGTCGCGCGGTCTCGACAATGAGGGCAAACGCAACCAACGGAACCAGGATCCAGAACATTGTGCGTTGGTCGGTGAGCCAATAAATCAGCGGAAAAATGGCAGATCCCAGGTGGATCGCCTTCCGCCGGATCTCATCGCCATAGGTCATGCACCGCACCCGCCGAATATCCGGACTTTCCGGGATTCGGCCCGCGAAAATCGCGCCCCCGACAGGGGCGCATCTTGACCGTTCCCAACGATCGACCTAGATTGTAGAAGATACGCACCGGCGAGCCAGCACGCCGCCGGCGCATGCTCGGGTCCGACCCGCGCCGATGTAGCTCAATGGCAGAGCACGGCTTTCGTAAAGCCGGGGTTGAGGGTTCAACTCCCTCCATCGGCTCTTCTCGCAAACCTAGTCCCTGGCGCGAATTGCGCCAACCTGTCGGCGTTCGGCAGTGACGGCTCAGGAGCCCGAATCGGGAGTACAAGTACTCCCGGTAGGTGCAAGGGGCGTCACTGATGGAGACGTCTGCAAGGTCTGCAACGTCCGCAACGTCCGCAGTCTCTGAATCGTTCGTACGACCCGTCGCGACGGCGCGGTCAGCAATCCCCAAACTTCGCCTGCACAAGGCCAGCGGCAACGCCGCCGTGATGCTCGACGGGCGGTACTTGTATCTCGGCAAATTCGGCACGCGGGAGGCTCAGGAGCGTTACGACCGGACGATCGCCGAGTGGCTGGCGAACCGCAGGCGAACGACCGGCGCAGAGCGTGCCAGACTCGACTACGACAAGGCGGCTGCAAGGCAACGGCAAGCCGCGACCCAGGCGGCGGAGATCGAAACGGCTTCGACGGTTGATGAGATCCTCGCGGCGTATTGGGAGTATGCCCAAGGGCGCTACACGCGGGAAGGCGTTGCGCTCCGAGAACTTGGGCATCTGAAGTGCGTGATGAAAACGCTACGCCGCTTGTACGGGCGGACAGATGCGTCGCAGTTCGGACCGAAGGCGCTGAAACTGGTGCGCGAGCAGTTCGTCGGAGCCGGCCAGTCGCGAATCTACGTCAACCAGAACGTGGCCCGCATCGCGCGAATCTGGAAGTGGGCCGCCGCCGAGGAGATGGTCAGCGCCGCCGCTTGGCACGCACTTCAAGCGGTTCCGGGTCTGCAACGCGGCGAGGCGGCGTCCGACGGGCGGAAGATCGCCCCGGTTGCGGACGCCGTGGTGGACGCGACGCTGCCGTATTGCAGCCCCGAGGTTCGCGCGCTGGTCGAATTGCAGCGGCTTTGTGGAGCACGATCGGGCGAACTCGTGATCATGCGGACCGGCGACTTGGAGATGAGCGGTGACGTCTGGACCTACAGACCGGCCCGGCACAAGACCGAACACCGCGGGCACGAACGCGTGATCTACTTCGGGCCGAAGGCGCAGGCGATCCTGAGACCCTGGCTGCGGGAGGCGCTGGGGGAGTACGTGTTCTCGCCGGCTCGAGCCCGGGAGCGCCGTTACGGGGAACTCCGCGCTGCGCGCAAGTCGCCGGTGCAACCGTCGCAAGCGTCCCGAAAGCGCGCCGCGCCGCGGAAGCTCCCTGGCGCGAGATACACGCCGGCTTCGTACGCCATCGGGCGCCGGCTTGGGAGGAACCCGTGATCGCACGGTTCCTTCCGGCGGGGGGGCCGGCCTTGCGGGTGGGACGAGGCCCCGGGGTCGCGCGAGTTCGGGGGTTGGAAATTTCAGGGGCGCAGGGGCGCACTGGGAGATGAGATGGCATCGATGATCACATCGGGGCGAAAGCTCGCGACGGCGATTGGCGTGTCGGAATCGACCGTCCGCGAGTATCTGGCGCGGGCGGACTGGCCGTTTGCCCGACGACCGCCGTGGGCCGCTGCGGATGTGGCTCGCATTCGGTCCTCGGCGCAGGCCACGCTTTCGCCCAATCCAGCCACGCTGCACGAAACGCACGGCCACGACGGCGGGATGGAGGCCCTGCGGCGCAACCCGCTATCCGCCGCGAAGCTGAGGTTGACGCTGACGCGCGCCGAGATGCTCAATCTTCAGCGGGCGATCCTCGCTGCCGAGATGGTGCCGCGTCGCGAGGTCGAAGATGCGCTGGTCCGCCGCGTCCACGCGGCCCGTTCGGCGTTTCAAGCGCTGCCGCGTCAGTTGGCCGGTCGCCTCGTCGGCCGAAACGAAAACGAAATCGAACACGCGCTGGACGATGCCATCCGCGCCGTCCTGCTCGAGATATCCGAACAGCTCGAACTTCCTGAACCTCCCATTACGGAGAAATCGCCATGAGTGATCGGCGCAAACACGCATCGCAATCAGGCCGGCGGCTGAGGCTCGAATGGGTGGAAGCCGGTTCGCTGACCGCGAACCCCCGCAACTGGCGCAAGCACCCGGACTCGCAGATGGCCGCGATCAAGGGCCTGATCGCCGATCCGAACGTTGGCTGGGCCGGAGCGCTGTTGTTCAACGAAACCACCGGCAGATTGATCGACGGCCACGCGCGGCAGAAGGTTGTTGACCCGAAGGCGATCGTGCCGGTTCTCATCGGCATTTGGAGCGAGGAGGCGGAACGCAAGATCCTGCTGACTCTCGACCCCATCGCCGGCATGGCGGTCGCCGACATCGTGCAGCTCGAAGCGCTGCTGTCCGAGGTGAAACTCGATGACGAATGGCTGTCCGGCTTGCGCGACCAGTTGGATCGTGTGCTCGATGAATCGCAGCGTCTGTTGGCGGCCGAGGAGCAGGCTGCGGAGATCGTCGAGGACGAGATCCCCGCTCCGCCCGACGAGGCGGTGACCAGGCCCGGGCAGGTCTGGATTCTCGGCGATCATCGATTGCTGTGCGGGGACAGCGCCGAGCCTGCGGACGTGGACCGCCTGCGGAATGGTCAACCGATCCACCTGGTCAACACCGATCCGCCGTACAACGTCAAGGTCGAGCCGCGCAGCAACAACGCGATTGCGGCCGGCCTTTCCTCGTTCCAGGCGACGAAGACAGCGCGGCGGGACGGCGGCATGACCCATTATCAGGGGTTCGACCTCGAGCGGCATCCGGAAAAGGCCAAGCCGACGACACGGCAGTTGCGCCCCAAGGATCGGCCCCTGGCCAACGACTTTGTCAGCGACGAGGCCTTCGACAAGCTGTTGGCGGGATGGTCCGGGAACATCGCGCGGGTGCTGCAGCCCGGTCGCGCTTTCTACATCTGGGGCGGGTACGCGAACTGCGGGAACTATCCGCCGGTGCTGAAGGCGTGCGAGCTGTACTTCTCGCAGGCGATCATCTGGGTGAAAGAGCATCCGGTTCTGACGCGCAAGGACTTCATGGGCAACCACGAATGGTGTTTCTACGGCTGGCGTGAAGGCGCAGGGCACGAATTCTTCGGGCCGAACAACGCGATCGACGTGTGGACGGTCAAGAAGGTCAATCCGCAGAGCATGGTGCACCTGACCGAGAAGCCCGTGGCGCTGGCGGCGCGAGCCATCCAGTATTCGTCCCGGCCCGGCGAGAATGTGCTCGACCTGTTCGGCGGGTCGGGTTCGACCTTGATGGCGGCCGAGCAGACGCAGCGGCGCGCGTTCCTGATGGAGCTCGACCCGCTGTACTGCGATGTGATTGTGAAGCGGTGGGAACACTTCGCGGGACGTAAAGCCGAGCGCCAGTGAACTCAGAGACGTTCCAGAAGCCGACGTTCAGGGGACAACTGGAATAATCACGCAAGAAATCAGTCCCAATTCGCCGATATGGTCGATGGCGTCGTGTTGTTGTATGAGGCTATCACGGCTTCGGGCGTCTCAATCCCGGCAGGGAGGCGAAAATGTTCAACCGCGCATACTTGAGAATCACCTCGTCGATTGCCGCGCTCGCCGCCAGCCATTCGATCGCATGCGCGCAATGCGAACCGAACTGGCTTACGGGCGCGCGAATGCCGAGTGTGGATGGGCGCGTCAGCGCGATGGTCCGATGGGACTCCGACGGTCCAGGGCCTGAGCCTGAACTTCTGGTGGTCGGAGGCAATTTCAACGTCGCCGGAAACGTCATCGCGTGCAACGTCGCAGGCTGGGATGGTCGGGCGTGGCGGGCATTCGGCCCTGGTCTCGGCGGAATGTACCTGCACGACTACGACTACGTTGAGTGCCTGACGGTCTTCGAGGGCGCTCTCATCGCCGGAGGTCGGTTTACCTCTGCGAGCGATCGCACGGTCCAACACGTAGCGCGCTGGGACGGATCAGCGTGGCAGCCGATGGGCGACGGATTCGATGATATCGTTTCCTCATTCGATGTTTTTCAGCACGAGTTGATCGCGGGCGGTCGTTTCGAGCATTCGGGCGAGACGGAGGTGCGGCATGTCGGTCGGTGGGATGGAGCCCGTTGGCATCAACTGGGGGACGGAGTAGACGGCTGGGTCTTTTCGGTGGGCAACTATCGGGATGAGTTGGTCGTTGGCGGACTCTTTGAGTCTGCCGGCGGGGTTACAGCCAACGGAATTGCTCGCTGGAATGGCACAACTTGGCGGTCTATGGGAGGCGGCATCGCCGGTTGGCAGAATCCGATCGTGGGGTCGCAAGTTGTTCACAACGGCGATCTGATTATCGGGGGTCAGTTCCTCACTGTAGATGGGATCGCTGCGCGGAATTTGGCGCGCTGGGATGGGCAGGCTTGGTCAGGCATCGACTCCCGGATGGATTTTCAGGTCTTCGGGCTTGAGAGCGTCAACGGGCAGTTGGTCGTTTCGGGCTGGGACAGTATGCCTCAGCAACCGCTGCATTCGTGCATCATGCGTTGGGATGGGGCCATCTGGACGCAGTTGGGGATGGACAGCTATCAACCGGCCTACGATTTCATCGAGTATCAGGGACGGCTAATCGTGGGCGGCGAGTTTTCAAAAGGTCCGGGAAGCATGCCGGATTTCATGGCGCGATGGAACGGGGCTGACTGGGAACCGCTGGGTCCAGGCCTCGGAATCGACGGATATGCTCCTCGAATCACGAGCCTGGCAACATTCGCGGGCCAGTTGGTCTGTGGTGGCAGCCTCGAGGTACACGAGGGCGAGAGTCGCAGCGTCGCGCGTTGGAATGGCCAGCACTGGAATTCGATTGGACTTGGCCTGAACACACCCGCGGGTGGTGGCGCCACTTATGCGGTTCTCGAGCACGAGGAAGAG
>JACRLV010000067.1 GCA_016235145.1 Planctomycetota bacterium | reverse complement strand
TGGCGCTTGGGGCTCGGATTCTATCGGAGTTTCTCAATACACCGGGGTTTGACGCGGATCGCGGAAGAACACCCAGCCGGAGTAAGGCGGGCTTCGTCACTTCTCTTCGGGCTGTCGCAGCAGGCCGATCGCCGCGGCGTGGCCGTGCAGGAAATTCCGCGGGCCGATCGGGCCGATTTCGCCTGCGCAGAACATGCCGGCGATGGGCGCGGCGCCCACGGCGTCCGACACCAGGCGGGCGTCATGGTTGCGATCGTTGAAGAGCCTCGTGCCGCGGCCGTTGCAGGTGAAAAGCAGCGCGCCGGCGAACGGCCCCTGTCGCGGGCGGCTCAGCAGGCTGCGAAGATCCTCGTCGGCCGAGTCGCCGTCGCGGACGTGGAACTGAATGGTCTGGCCGGCGCGGACGATCTCGTCAACGGCCAGCGCCCCGTTGTCGGAATCGATGCCGATCGGCGTACGGATCAGAAAATCGCCGCGCGAGAAGGAGGGCTGATACTCGTTGACGACGCGCCCGACCAGCAGGCCGCGCGAGACGAGCTTGCGGTCGCGGGCCGGCAGGGCGTTCAGCACTTCGTGGACGACCTCGAGCGGCGAGCGGCCGCCGAGCTGGCGGATGATGTTCTGCTCGGCCTTGGTGATGACGAAGTGTTTGCCGATCGGCCGGCAGCCCTGCGAAACGACGATCTCGAGCTCGAAGTCGCCCCAGAGGCCCACGCCCGTAAGGCCGTGCCGCAGCAGCTCTCCGTCGAAGATGACGATGTTCTGGCCGGGCTGATCGGCGGCGGAGGCAAACCCGCCCAGCGCCGGCCGGCCGGGGTAGGCGTCATTCAGACGTTCGAGGAATTCGACCGCGCCGCGGCCGAAGGTGTACGGGTCGGCCGCCAGGAGAAAGTTGGCCTGTGCATCGCCCGGCACGCCAAGATAGTCGCGAAAATCCGAAAGATCGGAGAGGCGCGAAAGCTCACTCTCATCCGAGACGTGAAACGAGGCGAGGTGCACATGCGGCAGATGGGACGCCCACACCGAGATTGCCGGCTGATGCTCGTATTCGCATCCGCCGCTCACCACCGCTTCTCCGGTGGTGCCCATCAGCGCTCGCGGACGCAGGGATTCGTTGATGTGTCCGACGAGCGTCTCCAGCTCGTCCTCGAAATGCGCGCTGGCGAACACGAGACAGAGATCCGCTCGCCGCCCGTTCAGTCCCGACTGAAGCGCAGCAATCAGATTCCCCGCCGTGTCGCGGTGGCCCACCACATTGGCGACCGCGGTGGCAACCACCATGCGATCGGTTCTTTCGCCCATGACCGCTCATTCTACGAAAACAAGCCGTTCGATGCGAGCGGATCAAGCCGCTTCGCGAGCAAGAAACTGCGCCGAGCAGATTCCGGTAACCAGCGGCGGTGCGGTCGGAGCGGACCGACGGTTCTTACGCGTCGGGCGTGAGCGCGTGGCGCGCTTCGATCAGGCCGCGCCGCGCGGCGGTGCGGACGTCCTTGGGCCGCCCGACAGCATGCCGGTTGCGAGCGCTCCCGACTGCGCAACGGCCCGCAACGAAACTCCCGGTCGCGCCAGACCGTGGGTCGGGAGCGTTTGCACCGCCGCCCGTTCCGCCGAGATCAACTCGAAGGGGACGTTCACGCCGGCGGCTTCAAGCTCGGAAAATGCGTCCATCAGTTCCCATCTCTGCTTGAGCCGTTGAAGATCGCGCTCGGCGACGTGTGAGTCGAGCGCGCGCCGATGGTCCGATACAACCTCGTGTGCGATCCGCGCGGACCGATCTGCCGCCACCAGCATGCCCGCGTCGCGCAGCCGCATCGCCAGGTCGAGCTCCCACCAGCGCAGATAGTAGCGCGTGTCGATCAGCCCGACACGGTTCAGGCTTTCACGCCGAACCAGCGCGAAGGACGAGTACACGCAATCGCGCAGCGCGCCCAAACTGTACGTGACGCCCTCATACGGCACAGGATCGTGCCGCAAGGGCTTGGGGATCAGGTTCGTCTGATAGAAAGCGAACATCGCCGCATTGGCCAGGTCGGGCCGCTTCATCGCGCCGAGCGCCGCGTCGATCGCGCCGGGCAGCGGCCGGGCGTCGTCGTGCAGCCACATCACGAACCGTCCCAGCGACTCGCGAATGCCCGCATTCAGCGCGGACGTCAGGCCCTCGCGGTGTTCCTCGCGGATCAGCCTGGCGTTCGGGATCTGCCGCACCCAGCTCGCGGCCTCGTCCACATTATCGCCGCCGGCGACGACTACGATTTCGTGATTGCTCCGGACGCATGTGCGGATGGCGACGAGGCAGCGCCGCAGCGCGGCTGTGCGTTCGAAGGTCGGAACGATGATGCTCAGCGAAACGCCGGAGGAACCGTGGAATTTCATTTCGAGCCCTTCTCTACGAGTCGTCATGCCGGGCCGGATGGGAGCCGCCCGGAGCAGACGAATGCGGTTGCGACGAATTTGCCGTTCGATGCGGTTCGCCGCGGAAGGCCGGTGCAGCCGCGACGGGCAAAGAATGCGCATTGGAGTATGCGAAATGTGCGCGGCGTTCGGCAAGTCGTCCAATATTTCGTGCAGGCGACGGAGATTACGGGACGCGGCGCGCGATCAGCGGGCTGGAATCTCGCCGCCGGCCGGGTACGCGACAGGAGCATTGCGGCGGTCGTCGCCGGCGTGCGATAATCCGTCCTCAGCATGAATTGCGAGAACTGCGGCGCACCGCTGCCGCCCAAATCCGGCCTTTGCAAGCACTGCGGAACGCTGAACGAGATCGATCTGCGCGGAGTCATCGACGCCGCCGCGGTTTCACACGACGAGGTGCTCGCGTGCCCGCAGTGCGGCGGGCGCCTCGAAGCGCTCGCGTTCAATTCCGAGAACCGGCTCGTCATCGAGCGTTGCCCGGACTGCTTCGGGCTGTTCTTCGATCCGGGGGAGCTTGACGAGACCGTGCGGGCGACGGTTGCGCCGGCGGGTTCCGCCGATCGCGAGCGTTTGCAGCACATTCTGGATGAAGAGGGCCCCGAGCAGCCGCCCGCTGTCCGCTACATCAACTGCCCCGTTTGCCATTCCCTGATGAATCGCCGCCTCATCGGACTTCGCTCGGGCGTGGTCATCGACGAATGCCGCGAACATGGAATCTGGCTGAACGGCGGCGAACTCCGACGAATCCTCAAATGGACGAAGATCGGCGGCCCGGCGATCGACGCGGAGAAGAGGCGCGACACAGCCCGCGCGACCGAATCAATCAGAAAGCTCGACGAGAAGCTGGCACTCGCGCGAGATCGTGCGGGAAGGGTGGCTTACGATGATCCAGACGAATCGCTGGTCGGCCTGATAGCGTCGTTCATTCTGAACTGGATCATGGGCCGCTGAACTGGAGTTCCCGCCGCATGCAAGACGGCTGATTTGGGGGAATCAGGCATTGACTGGAGAAGACCTTGGGTTCCGACGGAGGAGGCGGCCTCTCGGCGAAATCTGTGCCTCGGCAGCGATCGCGATTCACGCTTTGTGGGGGTGCGTGACAGTCTGGGCCGCTGCGATTGGATTGCCGGCGCGGTATTGCATCTCGAATAGCCGCGGAGCGGCGGAAGATGTTAGCGCACGGCGCGAGCCGTGGGATTGCAGTCGCTCGCTTCCAGCTAGCCGCGGAGCGGCGACAGCATGGCCGAGATGCGGCCCGGGCCGCGTCTTTCGCCGCTCCGCGGCTCTTCGGACATCGAGTACCTGCGTCCCACGGCTCGCGCCGTGGGCTGTTCTCTTGCGCCCTTCCAGGGCTAGACTGCAAACCCGCCGAAACTGTCGCGCACCCGGTTCGGGGCTGGCCGAGGCCTCTCTTTTTGATGGCGGGGCGACCAGGTCCGATGATGGCGGCTTTTCCTCGGGTCGGGATGCGGCCGGCACCCTCCCGGCCGCGAGTTTTCCGATTGCGCGGCCTGTCGAAAACCGCGCGGGGAGGACGTTTTTTACGTCAGGAACAGTGTTGGCCGCCGTCTACTTATGTCGCCCGCATGCTCGAACGGTCGCCGCCGACCAGGGCGCCCGACAGGACCGGCAGGCAGTCACGCACCGCGGAGCTGCTACACGTTGACACCGAGTGACGCGTTCGCGTACGTTGCCGTGTCAGACCTGCTGGGAGCGAAAGAAGAAGCCGCCGAACGAGCCGTTCGGACCAATGAATCGGAGCGATATGCGGAAGGCGATGCCCCCCAATAGCGCGCCGCTCGTCGTGACGGCGATGCGCGCCCGACTGCCGATGGTGCTCACGCTGGCCTGCCTGCTGGCCTTCGGGCCGGCGATTCGGGTCGCACACGCACAGGAACTTGTTCTCAAAGACGCCACGATCCTGGTAGGCGACGGAAAGACGCTGGACGGGGCGGCGGTTCAGATTCGCGGCGAGAAGATTGTCGCTGTGGGCAAGAAGGTCCGCGGCGGCATGATGAGCCGGGCCATTTCGCTTAAGGGTAAATACCTGACGCCGGGATTGATCGACGTTTGGGGGCAGCGCCTCGTCAGCTCCCTGCCGCAGGGGCGGCCCGCGACGGCCGTTGCCGCAGATGCGTACGATGAATTCGATCACCACGCGATCGACAACGCGATTCGGCAGGGCATTACCACCGTCTACGTGCCGGCGCCGACGGCAGCGGGGCTTGGCGGAATCGGCAGCGTCGTCCGGCTCGTAGAGGGCGCGGCCCGTTCGGAGTACGTCCTTTCGGAAGAGGCGGCGATCTGCGCGGCCCTGGGCGGCATGCCGGGGACAACCGCGATCAACCGAGCGAAAGGGGCGGCGGATTTCCGAAAACTCTGGCTCGATGCCAAGCAATACCGCAAGGCGTTTGAGGGCTACGACGAGGATCTGAAGGAGTACGAAGAGAAGATCAAGAAGCGGGCCGACGAAGACAAGGGCAAGGAGCCCAAGAAGCCCGAAGAGAAGGCCGGCGGAAAGACCATGGCCGAAGACCTCGAACCGCCGCCGAATCCCCGTCCGCCGGGTCGCCGACCGCGACGCGAGCCGCCGGGCCAGCGCCCGGAACCCCGGCCCGAATCCGATTCGAAGGAAAAGAAGGTCGAGCGGAAAGATGACATCAAGCGGCCGGATGAGCCGGGCAAGGATCGCGCGAAGGACGCGCTGCTCCGGGCGATCGACGGAAAACTGATCGTCCGGGTCCAGGCCGATCGCCCCGATGAAATTCTGAATGCCATCGACGTCGCGCGTGAATTTAATCTCTCGATGGTCATCGAAGGTGCGAATGGGGCAGTGCCGGTCGCACGCGAACTGGCGGCCGCGGAGATTCCCGTGATCCTGGCGGCAGAACCGTTGCCGATGCAGTTTTTGGGCGGGGCGACCCGGTTCGCGAGCGCGGACGCGGCGGCCAGGCTTGCCGCGGCGGGAGTCGCCGTACACGTCGGCTCCGGCGCCGGAGCGCCCCAATCGCCCGCCAACCTGGCGCTGAGTGCAGCGCGTCTGGTCGCTCAAGGGATACCGGAAGCGGTTGCATTTCGAATGCTGACGGGCGATGCGGCGAAGCTGCTGGCGCTCGAAGACGAAACCGGGCGCATCGCCGGCGGGCTGTCCGCCGACCTGGTCGTGTGGAGCCATCACCCGTTCGACCCCGCGGCTCGAGTGGAGCGCGTCTTCATTCGCGGACACGAAGTCTACGGCTGGTCGGTTCGGTGTTGATGCTGGGCGCGACGACGGCGACGGTATGCGTCGCGCAGACGCCGCCGCGGGCGCTGAAAGCGGCCGCGATCGTAGCGCCGGACGGTTCGATTCAGACGGGCGGAAAGCTCGTGCTGCGCGACGGTGTGATTGAGAAGGTCGGCGGGGACCTGCCGGGTGACATCCCCGTGGATTCGTTCGACGGCGGCGTGATCTGCCCGGGCCTGATCGACAGCCTGGGCAGCCTCAGCGCGCTGGGCAGCCAGAGCGAGAGCGAAACGGCGATTCAGCCCGGACTGCGCGGTGGCGACGCGCTCGATCGATTTCACCCGCACCTGCGCGCGGCGCTCGAAGCCGGCGTAACAGCCTTCGCGCTTGGCAGTGACGATGAGAACATCATCGGCGGGCGCATCGCGATCTGCTCGACGGACCGAAGCGGCGGCGATTTGGTCATCCAAAGCAGCGGGCCGATGAAACTCTCGCTTTCGCCGGCCGCGTTCGTTCCCGATCGCGACCCGACTTCGCGCAGCGGCGCCGTCGGCGCTTTGCGGGCGGCGTTGTCCGCGGCTCGCGATTCGAAATCCGATGCGGATCCGCTGAAGGGCCTCGTCTCCGGAAAGGTCGCCGTACTAGCGGTCGCGCCGAACGGGGCGGATGTACTGTCCTTACTCCAGCTTGGCCGCGAGTTTGGCCTGAAGCTCGCCTTGGTTCACAGTACCGACGCGCGCGATGTCGCCGGCGCGGTCGGGAAGGGCGGCAACGTGATCGTCGGGCCGCTCCTCTTTGAATCGTCCGAGCGCGAAGCCACCGCGGCCGCGGTTTTCGAGGCTGCAAAGGTGAACGTGGCGATTGGCGGCGGTCTGCCGGTTCGTCCGGCGGACAGCCTGCGCATCGGAGCGGCGGTTGCGGCTCGCAACGGGCTGTCGCCCGCGGCGGCGCGTCGCGCGGTGACGATTGTTCCCGCTGAAATTCTCGGCGTCGCCGACCGGATCGGCTCGATCCAGGCCGGCCGCCGGGCTGATCTCGTGGTGTTTTCGGGCGACCCGCTGGACCTGCGCAGCCGCGTGATCGCGGTCTATGTCGCCGGCCGGCGCGTCGATTTGGCGCAAAAGGAGTAGTCGTATGTTTGCAGTACGCGCCTGGAGAATCCAAGTCTTTGCGGCGGCGGCCTTGCTATTGAGCAACGGCGTCGATGCCGGAAGCGTTATTGCCATCAAGGCCCGCCTGGTTTGTCCGGTTTCAGGCCCTGCGATCGAGCGCGGAGTCGTGTTGATCGAAGACGGCCGCGTGACGGCGATCGGAACCGATGTTGCGATCCCCGAGGGCGCGAAGGTGATCGACGCGCCCGACGGCGTTGTGACTCCCGGGCTGATCGACGCCTGTTGCGTTGTTGATCCGGAAATCGAGGAAAACGGCGCGTATTTCCGTTCGCGTTTCTCATGCCCGGATTGTGCGGAGCTTTATCGGCGCCACCTGAAAGCCACCAACGGCGGGGCTACCGTCGGGCATACGTTATCCGAACGCGACCTGTGTCCTCGCTGTCGTGCGAAAGCCGCGGCGGAAGCGCCCGCTGCGTCGCTCTGGCGCGAAGTTGCCGGAAAGGCCGCCGCCGCCGAATTCCTGCCGGCGGACGGAACGGTTTCGCTGCGCGCCGACGAACATGAAGGGCACAACCACGGCGGCGGGGACATTTGCGCGGGAATCTGCGGCGGGCCGAATACGGCCAAAGACGACGCCTCTCCGTTCGCCGCGGTCATCACGACGCCGCGGACCACGTGGGCCGAGCACAGCTCAGAAGTCGTGCCGCACACGCTCGTCGTAGACTCGGTGAACCTGCTTTCGAGCGATTTTGAGCGGCTGCTGCGCAGCGGCATCACGACCGTCTATGTCGCGCCGGACTCGGCCAGCGTCATCGGCGCCCGCGGCGCAATCGTCCATACGGGCGGCGATCTGGCGAAGCGGATTGTCCGCTCGGCGGACGCCGTCAAGGCGACGATGGGGTCGGACCCGAGCTATCGCGGGCGGTCGAACATGATGCCCGCGGGCGGATACGCTGACATGCACACCCGCCGTCCGACGACGCGCATGGGCGTCGATTTCGTCTTTCGCAAGGCGTTTTACGACGCGGATCGTTGGCAGAACGGGATTCCGCTCCACGGGGCGGACACAGCCCCGGCTGCGGCGTTTCCTGTGCTTCAGAAGGTGCGCGCAGGCGAGATTCCGCTGCGCGTGCAGGCCCGCATGCAGCACGACATCATTTCGGCGTTGCGGCTGGCCCACGAGTTCGGCCTGAAAATTACGCTGGATGAGGGCACCGAAGCGTACAAGTGCATTCCCGAGCTGAAGGCGACGGGAACAGCGGTGATCTACGGGCCGCTGTTCATGGCGCCGCCCGGTGCGCGCGACTTCGTGAATGAAGCGGAAAACCCGCTTCTCACGACACCGAAACTGCTGAGCGAAGCGGGGATTCCGTTCGCCATCACCGCACAGGAAATGCGCGATGAGGAGAGCTTGATTCGCCAGGCGATGGTGGCGGCTCGCTATGGGCTGCCGGCTGAGATCGCCTTGAAATCGGTGACGCTCGCGGCGGCGAACCTGCTTCGTCTGCCTGAAAGTTTCGGCGTGATCAAGCAGGGCGCGGAGGCGGATCTGGTCGTGTGGTCGGGTGATCCCCTCAAGGCCGACAGCCGCGTGCGGACGGTAGTCATCGGCGGACAGGTTGTATTGGAGAACTAGCGTCGGCATCGGCGAGCGCGGTTTTCATCGCTCGCAAAGTGCCGGCGGCATCCAGCTCGCGTCGCGGCCAGCGCGCGGCGCAGAGGAGGCGGCATGCGTTTGATCGAGACTCGGAAGGGCTTTCGCTCCGCGAGGCTGCTCGGCGGGTGGATTGCATCGGCGGCGATCGCGACGGTGGTTTGGGCGGATGCGCCGCCTCCGGAAAAGGTCGCCTTGACCAACGTGAAGATCGTGCCGGTCGTCGGCGAGTCGATCGAGAAGGGCACGATCCTGATCGAGCGCGGCAAGATCGCCGCGCTCGGCAAGGATGTCGAAATTCCCTACGACGCGCGGGTCTTCGATCTGGCGGGAAAGGTTGCGTTTCCCGGTACGATCGACGCGAACAGTTACCGCGGCACGGACAGTCCGAATGAGTCCCGCCCGGTCACGCCCCAACTCGATACCAGCGACTCCATCGATCCGTCGCAGCTCTATTACGAAGACATGCTGCGGATCGGCACGACCACGCTGAACATCATGCCAGGCGACAACACGGTCATCGGCGGCATCGGCCGTGTGATCCGCCCGATCGGCCTGACGCCGGCGGAAATGACGATCGCCGAAGGGGCGTTTCTGAAAGTGTGCGTTTCGCCGAAGATGGGCTTCGACCGCATGCTCCAGCTGGCGACGCTGCGAGAGACGTTCGCCGAACTCGACGAATACCTCAATCGCCTTGCCGAACGCCGCTACGACGAAAAGCTCAAGGAAGACGAGAAGGTGATGGACGTAGGCGTGGCCGAGGCGAAGAAGCGCGGCCGCGACCTGATTCGCGCGGAGGACGTCGACGACGAACACCGCAACATCCTGCGGGTGCGCGGCGGGCAGGTAAAGGTGCTGGGCGAGGCCGGTCCGACGCTGTTCAAGCCGCTCGGGGCGTTCATCAGTTGCGGGGCGGCGATGGACGTCGCGCCGGCCGTCACGTTCGCCAAGGACCACGGATTCATCGATCGCACGGTGCTCGTTCTCGACGGCGACTGCTTCAAGGCGATCAAGGAACTGAAAGCCGCAGCGCGCCCGGTGGTGCTGACTTCGAATCTGGTGCATCGCGAGACCGATCCCTTGACCGGCAAGGTTACGCAGACGTTTGTTCCGAAAAAGTTCGCCGACGCGGGCCTGCTCTTCGCGCTGACGCCCGGCGTCGACGCGTCGCTGCCCGAGCGGATGCTGACGTATCAGGCCGCCCGCTGCGTGCGCGAAGGCGTTGCGCGCGACGAGGCGATTCGCTCGGTCACGCTCAGTCCGGCGAAGATTCTCGGTGTTGCTGATCGACTCGGGTCGCTCGAAGTCGGCAAAGAGGCGTACATCGGGATCTACAGCGGCGATCCGCTCGATTTCGCCAGCCAGGTCGAAAAAGTCTTTGTCGCCGGGGTGCTCGCCTACGAGCGCGAGAAAGACGTCCGCATGCAGCGGCTCACCGAACCGCCGGCCGGGGAAAAGAAATGACCCTGTTTTCGAAGCACCGCGCAGCGGCGAATCGGTCCTCACGCGTTCGGCCGCTGCTGGTCACGCTGTTGTGCGCCGCCGCGGTGGGTTCCGTGGTGGTCGCCCAGCAGGCCGGCCGCGGCGCCGCCGCGCCGGTCGCTGCCGCGCCCGCGCCCATCGGCGACGCAGACAAGTCCGGGCCGTCATTCGCCGTTCGGGCGAAAGCGGTCTATCCGGTGAGCGACAAGCAACCGGGCGCGATCGACGGCGGCGTGATGATCGTGCGCAACGGAAAGATCGCCGCGGTCGGCGCGGACCTGCCGATTCCCGCGGATATTCCGCTGATCGATCTGCGTAATGAAGTCATTTGCCCGGGCTTTGTCGCCGCGGCCAGTGCAATTCTGCCGCCGCACGCCGGCCCGCATTCGATCAGCGGCGCCTATCAGGCGGTGGATGGGTTCGATGCGTATGGCGACTACGCCGAGCAACTCGCGCTGGGCGTTACGACGGCGCACATTTCGCCCGGCGGGCATCGGCTCGCTTCGGGGCGGGGTGCGATCGTCAAGCTCGCCGGTCCGGCTGAATCGCGCATCGTGCGCGGCGATTCCGACCTGTCGATCAACCTGGGAGTCTACAACCCGCCGCGGCTGATCAAGCCGCCGTTTTACGCATCTTCGGACGTGGCGATCACGCCGGCCCGCCGGCAGGGGCCCGAGTCGCGCATCGGACAGCTGTTCCAGGTCGAGTCGGTGCTCGCGCCGAACGCCGACGCGGGCGCGGCGAACTTCCACACCTCAGCCTTCACGAGCGCGTGGAGCACGGGCCTAACGCTTCGGATTCAAGCTCGACAGGCCGTGGACATCGAAGACGCGGTCCAGCTCGCGTTGCGATACAAGCGGCCGGCGTATCTGGTCGGCGCGGCGGAAGCGGACGAGCTGGCCGATTCGCTGGCGACGGCCGGCATGTCCGTCGTGCTGCGTTTGGAGCAACGGTATCGCGGTCCGGACAATCCAGTCGGTCCCGATCCGACCGCGTTCGACGCCCAGATCCGCGTCGCCGGCCGCCTCGCGAAGCTGTCCGCGGAAAAGGGATTTCTGCTCGCGCTCGCCGGTGCGGAGGGCGACGGTGCGGCCGATCCGCGCATGTCCGCGGCGCTCGCGATGCGCGGCGGCATGTCGCCCGAAATGGCGCTCGGCGGGATTACGCGGACGGCCGCGGCGATTCTCAAGCTCGAAAAGCGCGTCGGCAGCCTCGCTCCCGGAATGGACGCGGATTTTCTCGTGATGAGCGGGCGCCCGCTCGACTTG
>JACRLV010000066.1 GCA_016235145.1 Planctomycetota bacterium | reverse complement strand
GGCTTTCCCGCGACGCATCCGCATGAGTACATGGGGCTCGGCCGTCTGCTCAGCACGACCATGAAGCAGCCGGCCGCGCTGTACTGCCCGGACGACGGCAACCACAACCAGATCGAAGAGTTGCCGCGAATCGGCACGGCCCAGCACGCCTACGGCTCGTACATGTATCGCGAATTGGATCGACTCCCACCGGAAGCCGCCGACGGAAAGCTCGACCGCATGGGCGCGAACCTGGTCGGTGATGTGCCCGTGCCGGTGGAGGCGCTGGCGCTCGACACGAACTCGCTCGGACCTGACCCATACTATCAGGTCAATCACGACGCCCTGATGGCGAACGTGCTCTTTCGGGACGCCTCGGTGCGGAAATTCCAGCAGGCCGCCGAGTATTTGGCGATCCCCGAAGCCGCATTCTCCAATCCGATGCTGATTCCGGGCGCGATCGACCAGCTCCTGACGAACGCCGACTACGCCTACCACGCCGGCTCGCCGGCCCAGGCGCCGCGGATCACGCCGGGCGGGTGAGCAGTCGTGGTTCGCTGCGCGGGTCGTTCGGATACAGTGGTTGGACCAGCCGCCAGACAGGGCAGCGCCTACGCTTCTCTGCCGTCCTTCTTGCTGACGGGCGTGCCGCATTCCGGGCACACGCCCGACACATTGCCACGCAGGCTGTAGCTGCAGTTGCGGCATCGTCGCGAACGGTCCGCTGCTCGCACTCGAGCGGCCTTCCACCAACGCCCAGCCCACTACCACAAGCCGGCGCACACGATGCCGGCGGGAATTGCGATCGGCGCCGTTTCCCACAAATCCCATGTCCAACGTGACGATTGGTGCCCGGTTCTTGCGGGCGCGACTATCAGAACCACTAAGACGAAGAAGCACGTAACCCATGACGCGAGCAAAATAAGCAGGTAGAGGCTCGGATCGATGCGATTTCGTCGCAGGCGTTTCAAGCTCCAAACCTCCACCCAATCGCCGCTCCTCATCGATTGGTAGGCCGGGCGGATGCCCGCACGCAAAGAAGAATGCAGCCGGGGCGGCTGCGGTACATTCCTCAACTGCGGTGCATTCCTCGGCTGCGGTACATCTCTCGGCTGCGGCGCATGATCCGCCGCCGTCACACGACTGACGTATGCGCCGGCTTCGGCGTGTCGTCCTTGATCTTCTGCTGCTTGACGCTCTCGCCGTTGCACGAAAAGAGCATCATGTCGTCGTCGATGCGGGCCTGAAGGTGTACCGGGCGGCGCCAGATTGCAAAGAGGTTTTTCAGGCACTCGTTGCCGAACTTGATCTCCACGTCCACGCCCAGGTGCTTGTGGGCCAGGTACAGCTCGCCGCGATTGCCGTAGTTGCCGTCCACCACGTAGATGTACGGCTGCATGTGGTTGGTCAGCATGAACAGCAGCCGCTGCTTGATCTGGTCGAAGTCGCGGTTCACCGCCACCATCCGCCCCGTCGCCGGGTCCTGGCGATAGTGATAAAGCTGGTAGCGGTCGACGAACTCCGGCGTCAGGAATTCATCGATGAACGTCACGTCGTTGTGCACGCGGCGGACTTCGAAAATCTTCTCGCGGCCCTTGTTCAGGCCCGTGTCCCAGGTCCGCCGCCGCTCGACGTTGTCGCACTCGTCATATTCCTTGCCGAAGCGGCCTTTGTTCCAGCGCTCTTCGATGTCGCGGTACAGCTCGATGCCGAGCTTGTAGGGATTCATGCGGCCGGGCGAGGTCGCCATCGTGCCGGAGTGGTGGTCGCAATAGGTGACCAGCTCGTGGTCGCGCAGGTGGTAGCGGGTCATCAGCCGCGAGTGCCAGTAGCTCGCCCAGCCCTCGTTCATGATCTTGGTCATGCCCTGCGGGGCGAAGTAATACGCCTCTTCGCGGATGATCGAGAGGATGTCCGCCTGCCAGTCGTCCAGCGGTGCGAACTGGAGCAGGAAATTCAGCACGTCGCGCTCCGGCGACACGGGAAAGTGGTGCTTCTCCTCCGTCAGCCGCTCCATCTCCCGCTCGCGTTCCTTCGAGAGCTCCTCCGGCGGGTTGATGAAACGCTCCATGTACGACTTGGCCTTGAACTTTACGACCCGCTCTTCGACCTGCTGGCGCATGTGGGTCGCGTGCTTCTTGACCTGCTCGGCTTCGGTCGGCTGGCGCTTCATGAACGGCGCGTACGGATCGATCAGGTTCTCCAGCGACAGGCACACGTCGATGAACTGCTCGACCGGCTCGTAGCCTTCGCGCTCGATGTGCCGCCAGACGCGCGTGGCGTGGTTGGCCATCTCGTCCATCATCTTGCGGTTGGTCTTGCTGAACCAGATGTTGTTCTTGAAGAAGTCGCAGTGGCCGTAGACGTGGGCCATCACCAGCTTCTGGTCCACGAGCTCGTTGTCGTTCAGCAGGTAAGCGTAGCAGGGGTCATTGTTGATGACCATCTCGTAGATCTTGCCCAGCCCGTACGTGTGCTGCTTCTTCAGCCGCTCGTACTCCATGCCGAAACGCCAGTGCGGGTAGCGCGTCGGAAAGCCGAGGTACGCCGCGATCTGGTTGAGCTGGTCCGTATCGACCATCTCGAAGATGGTCTCGTAGAAATCAAGGCCCTCCGCCTTGGCGGTCGCTTCGATCTGCCGGCGGTATTCCTCAAGCTCGCGCGGAAATTCTGTCAGCACCAGGCAGCCTCCCCGTGACCGGATTCCCCTTTCCGCGAGGTCGCCGACAGGCGGACCGAACGCAAGGCGAACGGGCTCTCACGCGGTTCCCTTTCATTCTATCGGCACATTTTCGGACCGAATAGCAACGCCGGCAGTATCATGCACTTGTGAACCCAATGACGCAGGCACGCAGCACGCAGATCATCGCCCCCATCGTCCACGCGCAGCCCGCGCTCGCATCGCAGGTGGACGCGGCGATTGCGGCCGGCGCCGATCTGGTCGAGCTGCGCGTCGATCGCATCGGCGACGTCGCGGCGGTCGAAGCGCTGCTGCGCGGGTTGCGGCGGTGTCCGTTCATTCTGACGATCCGCCGGGCGGAGGAGGGCGGCGCGTGGAATGACGACGACGCGACGCGCGTGGCGCTCTACGAGCGGCTCGGGCTGCTCATGCCTGGTTACATCGACATCGAGTACGCGACCTGGATGCGGTCGGCGAATCTGCGGCAGAAGATCGGGTTGGTCTGCGAGACCGGCGACGCCGACCCCGCCGGCCGCCCGAAGAACAAGCTGATCCTGTCGCATCACGACCAGCGCGGCACGCCCAACGACGCCGAAAACATCGGTCTGCTCTCTGCGATGCTCGAACAGCCCGCCGCGATGGTGAAGTTCGTCACCACCGCCCGCGACGCAAGCGACGCGCTCCGCGTGCTCAATCTCGCCGGGCTTGCGGATAAGGCCGAAAGGCCGCTGATCGCGCTGGCAATGGGCGAAGCCGGCCTCGCGACGCGCGCCCTGGCCGGCTGCTTCGGGCTGTGGGGCGGCTTCGCGGCGATCGAGCCCGGCGGAGAATCCGCTCCGGGACAGCCCACGATTGCCGAGCTCCGATCGCTCTATCGTTGGAACGCTCAAACCCGCCGTTCGCGGCTCTTCGGCGTAATCGGCTGGCCCGTCTCGCACTCGAAAAGTCCGCGCCTGCACAACGCCGCGATGGCCGCCGACGGGATCGACGGCGTGTACGTCCCGCTGCCGGTTGAGCCGACGCAGGCCGGCTTCGACTGGTTCATGGGGCAGACCTTCATTTCCGCGGGCCGGCGGTTCGTCGGGCTCAGCGTGACGATTCCGCACAAAGAGCACGCGATTCAGTGGCTCGAACGAAACGCCGGCGAAATCAGCCCGCTCGCGACGCGATGCGGCGCGGTAAACACACTGGTGCGGACGCCGGACGGAGGCTGGCTCGGCGACAACACCGACGCCGGCGGCGCGTGGACCGCGATTGCCGCCGCCGCGCCGTCGCTCGCGACCCGCTCGCAGCGCTTTCGCGCATCCGTGCTCGGGGCCGGCGGCGTCGCGCGAGGCGTCGCGGCGGTTCTCGTGGAGCACGGCGGCCGAGTGTGCATTTTCAATCGCACGCCGGATCGGGCCGAGCGGCTCGCTCTGGAACTCGGCTGCGATTGGGCGCCGTGGGAGGAGCGGCCGAACCGGCCCTGCGATCTGCTCGTGAATGGCACCAGCGTCGGCATGACGCCCGCGGATCAGGACACGCCGTTTCCTGCGACGGGCCTGCGGAGCGGAATGGCCGTGCTCGACACGGTCTACACGCCGCCCGAAACGCGCTTGATCCGCGAGGCACGCGCCGCGGGCTGCGTTGTCATCGGCGGCACGGCGATGTTGCTCGCCCAGGCCGGCGGCCAATATTGTCACTGGCACGGACGAGAGATGCCCGGCGTCGGCGTCGCGTGATTCGGCTCGCCCGCACGTATCTCGACTCGCAGGGACGAAAACAAAGACGAGCCGCCCGACGGGCGTTACTCCCGTCGGGCGGCAACGTCTTAAGGCCAATGTGCAACGCGCCCGGAGGGACTTGAACCCCCAACCTACAGGTTCGAAGCCTGCCACTCTGTCCAATTGAGCTACGGGCGCTCCTGAATAGTGCATTATCCAGCCCGGCGCTGTTTTTTCCAGTCCGCGCGGGGAATCCGCACGGGTTCGGTGTGACCACGGGATTTGCAGCGAAGTAGTTCGAGCCCGGCGCGCAAGCGAGCGCCGAAACATTGCGAATGCGAGCTGCGGCGCAGCGTGTTGCGGCCGGGGATTCTGGAACACGATCCGAGCCCTCAGCGCGGGCCTGGCCCGCGCTGAATTCACGTCCAGACAATTCTCCGCAGTCCAGGCAGAAGCCGCGAATTCAAGGGGGGCACGGTCAAGCCGTCGCCCCCAGTGGATCGTCTCGGCGAAAACGCCAATCGCGACGGCTTGGCCGTGCTGCGGCGCAGCAACGAGCATTCTCCGAACTCACGGCCAAGCGATCGCGATGGGATCGTTCGGGTAGCGCGGCTCCGGTCGCGCAATCGCTTGACCGTGCCACCCAACGCCGTTAACCAACTCTGGGGGTTCCTTGCAAGTTCATCCGATTAATTTCGGTCTTTTCTTGCAGGGTGAGCCTGCGCAAAAACGGAGCGCCCG
>JACRLV010000151.1:17093-25080 GCA_016235145.1 Planctomycetota bacterium | reverse complement strand
CCGGAAATGACGGCCAACCTGGAAGACTACCTGACCGATACACAGGGCCGCCCCGACATCGTCCGCAACTACTTCCGCGCGCCCGAGGTGCGGTATGCGGCAGAATAGAGTAGTTCAGTATTTAGTGGCCGGAGTAATAACAGGAGCGTGGCTTTTGTTCGGATTGGTCGCATGGATAGTGGCGACTGGAATATTGGGCCCTAATATCAAGAACGATACTCCAATGATGGCGATGGCGATAACGCTGCTTATCGGGATCCTGTATCTCGTCTTCTCCATGGCCATGTTCTCACTGGGAATTGCCCAGAGACAGCACGACCTTCGCGCAGTGGTGTTGGCCGCCATTGTCGCATTGCTGATATCAGCAATGCTGCCATCGTACTTGGCTGCACGAAGCGAGGTATTGCACGCCCGTCGGCTCGGCACAACAACGGAGCCCCGTTAGACGGATCGCTCGTACGAGTCCGACCGCGACCTGATCGCGTCGATCGAGAACAAGATGCCGGCCATCAGCGGCTCGCCGACCATCTCGAAGTACGACTACGCCGACCCGGCCCAGCCGCCGGCGTACGGCACGACGCGCTCGCGAGCCGGGGCGAGGTGTCTCCACGCTGCGGAATCGGCGTCTGTGGGGGAAGAATGCAGCCGTGGGCGGCTGCGGTACATTCTTCAAACGACGCGCACGGCCGACGGACTTCGTGCGTGCGGACCGGGCGTACAAATACGACCCGACTCTTGACACGGCTGCGCCGCGTAACGGGCAGGGCGGCAACCGCAAGCACCGCGTCGAGGGTGACAGCGGCCAGGAGCGGCCTCACCGGCAACGCCGGTGGTACAACAGAAGCCGGGTGCCCTACCGACGGCTGTTCGCGTCGGCAGGATTTGGAGTCAGAGGACCGCCGGCTGCGGACTTTGCGGCCAGCGCAGCGAGTCGCCGTTGGTCGCGATCGGACGAGGCGAATGGTCGGCGGCCGCGCGAGGAACCGACCGGGCAAGGGCCCGGCGTGTGGTCGGCACGGGGACGGTTTCTCGACTCAAACCTGCCGACGCGAACAGCCGTCGGCAGGGCACCCGGCCGGGCGTGGTCGGCACGGGGACGATTTCTCGACTCAAACCTGCCGACGCGAACAGCCGTCCGCAGGGCACCCGGCGGGAGCAAACCCGCGCCAGCGACTGAAGTCGCCGGCAACCCCCGTACTCCCTGCCGGGCGAAGGCCAGCACCGCGGCACACTCGCACTTTCCGGCGGGCACAACGCCACGAAACCCACAAACTTGATGCCGACCTGGCGGTTTGCCGGCGGACTTGGACGCTTGCCGCCGGCTTGATCCGGCGATACGCTTTCAGCGTCGAAGGGTGTCTTGGCGCGGATCTCTGACACGGGAGTTCTCATGTCCCGGAAAAAATGGTATCGGCGGGTGGGATTGTTCGGGACCGCGGGCGCGGTTCTGCTTCAGGCGGGCTGTGCGCTCGATCCCGACCTGCTGCTCCAGGCCGCGACGCAACTCTTCACCGAATTCGCCATCTTCTTTACTGATGCAGCCGTCGTTGCGATGCGATAGTGCTGCTCAAGTGGGAGAATCCATGTTCAGATTGCGACGCTTCCGGAAGGTTGCCATTGGGCTGGCGATCGTCTCGGCCGGTCAACTCTGGTTGGGCGGCTGCGTGACGGACGCCCAGTTCCGCGATTTCACGCAAACCACCGTGATTCGAGTGTTCTGGCAGGCGGTCGGCACGGCGATCCAGGCAACGATCGTCGATCGCTTCGGCGCCAACGGCGGTGCGTAGCCCGTCCAAAGCGGATCAGAAGCGGGGGATTCGCGTGCGTCAGCCGAGTTTCCTCATCCGGGTCGTCATCACAATCCTGATCGGTTGCGGCTCCGGTGTTTTCGCCCAGGATTCGGGATCGGTTTCGGCTATCGACCTTGCGATCGAGTCTGATTTCCACCAGATCTTGGAATCCTACGTCCGTCTCGCGCCGCCGCCGCTTGAGGCGGGGGAGTTGGATCGTTGGCGCACGGAGACAGAGCGAAGTCTGGACAGCCTGCTGAGCCGGATCGACGCCCTGATCGCCAAGTACAAGCAGTTCCCGGATTTGCTGCTGCTGAAAGCCATCTGCCACGCCGGTCGCGCGAGCATTTACACCGATCGCCGCCGGGTGCTGGACGTCGAGTTCGCCGGATTGGAACCCGAGCAGCAGTCTTCCGCCGGTGATTTGGCGAAGCGACGGGCGGCTGCCGCGGAGAAAGTTGCAGCGGAATATGGCGCGGTGAACGAGGCCCTGGCAGCCGCAATCGTCGGCGAGGGCACGCTCGCCGGCGAGCGCGAGATGGCGCTGGTTCGCGGCGTGGTTGCGGCCCAATCCGCGATCGTGCAGGAGCGAGCGATCATCTCCTCGGCGGACGCCGGGCAGCGCTCGCCGCTCGATCCCGCCTCGATTCGAAAGCTCCTGAGCGATTCTTCTGGCCTGTTGCGCGAGTATGTGGACAAGACGCCGAAGGACAGCGGGCTGGAATGGCTGCGCGGGCAGTATTACTACGGGGTCGTGCAATACCGGCGATCGCTGAAGCTGCCGGAGCCGGGCCAACGCAGCTACACGGCGGTGGATGAGGCGGACCCGGAGGCGGTGAAGGCCTTCGCGGCTACCCGGGCGATCTTTGAGTCGATCGCCGATCCGGCGGCGGTTCGGGCGATTCTTGAACCAGCGGGCTCTGGCGAGCAGCAGGCCGCGGCCAAGCGGGCGTTCGAAGAGTCGAGCTTTGCCCTGCGATCAAAATACTCGATCGATGCCGTCGCTCGTTTCTACGCCGCGACCGCGAACGTCTATCTGGGCCTGATGGCGGCGATTGATCCGGCGTTTTCGACCCGGCGGGTAGAGGCGGCGGCGGCCGCGCGGAGCTACCTCGACAAGGCGCTGGAATTCGACAACGCGCCGCCGTCCGAGGGCGCCGCGCCGATCTCGCTTTCGAGCGGCGCGATACCGCTGAGCCATCACAAGGTTACAACCGAGTTGGAGCAGGCTGCCAAGGCGGCCCCCGAGCGACAGCCGCTGAACGATTTCCGCATCCAATGGGGCATCGGCTACAGCTACGATTCGAACGTGACGCTTCTGGGCCGCAACACGGAAGCGCCGCTCGACAAACGCCGCAAGCGGGACTCGCGTTTCCCCGCGATGGTGCAGCTCGACTACACCGCCGATCTCGACGTGCTCCGTCCGGGCGACGAGGCGTTGAAGAAGTGGCAGGTCTTCGCGAGCGTCCGCGCCGCCCCGACCTGGAATCTGCGCATCCATGATTTCAACGAGCAGCCATATTCAGCCAGCACGAATTTGAGGTACGAATTGCTCGGGCCAGGCGCGGTTCCGGGGATTGACGGGCTCTACCTGCACGGCCGCTACGACTACGAGTACTTCCTGCTCGGCAACGACGGCTTCCTGCGGACCAACCGCGTCCGGCCGATGCTCCAGGCGATCGCGATGGACGGCCTGCTCGACGCCCAGCTCTACTTCACCTACGAAGACCGCAACTACCTTGAGGAACTGTACGACGAAGTGCATTTCGACCGCGACGGGAACTACATCGCCGGCGGCCTGGACCTGAATTTCGATCTCGGCAAGTGGGTCGATGCGGACAAGATCTGGGGGCAGCAGGCCTGGGGGCCCGCCGCGCCGGATCCGGACGATCCCGCGCATCGCCGGCCGCTAGAGGCGCGCCTCGGTTATGAGCACACGAGCAACTCAACCGTCGGGGACGAGTTCGATTATTCCGGTCCGATCCTGAAGGCCGGGCTGACGGTTCCGCTGCCGTTCGGGATGGACTTTTCGTACAACGCTTCGCTGGAATGGCAGGACTATTGGCAGGGCAGCCGGATTGATCGCGGGCGGCGGAACCGCGAAGACTTCATTCAGGAGCACGCGTTCCGGCTGGAGCGGACTTTCTTCCTGACACGCTACTCCACCGACTTCGAATACGTGAATCCGCTGCGGCCCGAGCGGCTGACCATGTCGGTCTTCGGCGATCTTCGTTTTGCGATCGACGACAGCAACGTACGCGACCGGCTCGGCCAGAGCGTCTTTGAGTACAACCGCGTCGTGTACGCGATCGGAGTGCGTTTCGGGCTGAACTGACGAGGTCTGCGCCGGCGTTGTGCCGGCTGATTCGAAAGGCTTGAGATGAAAATCCGCACTCGACGCCTGTGCCTGTTCGCGCTGCTGGCGCTTGCTTGCCCGGCGGCGGGTGTCGCCCAGACGCAGAAAACGGCGGATGAGATTACGGTGACCGTTTCCGCGCTCGATCCGGACGCGGCTCTCTCGCTCGGCGAGGAGCCCGTCGGCGTCGGCTCGGTCGCCGGACTTTATGTCGGCGAGCCGTTACGGGCTGAATTCAAGGGGGCCGCGGAAACGCGCAGCGCCATCCTGCGAAGCACCTCGCTTGGCCTGACGATGGTCATCGCGGGTGCGGCGACCGAGCTGGAACTCGGCGAGGCCCGCCGCCTGACGATTCGTGCGGATGCAAAGACGCCGGGCACGCTGGATATCGCGTCCGACGGCGGAGCGGTGGTGTTGGAGGTTGGCGAATTGCGCGCGGCGATGGAGCGGGGCCAGATGCGCGTCGCGATTTCGCCTGACGCGATCGTGCTGACGGCCACCGCGGGTGCCATTGCGGCCCGGACCGGCTCGGCGGCGGCGGTGCATTTGAGCGCCGAGCAGAACAACACTGCGGAATTCCGGGCCGGGGCGCTCGGCGCGCCGAAAAGATCGGCCGCCCCTCCGGTGGCGGCGACGCGTTCGCGGGTCGTTCAGCGTTCGCTGCTTCGAGATCTGGTGCGCGTCGCGGAATCCGCGGCCGAGGGCGACATCGAGCCGCCGGCTCGCGGCAGCGCGGTGCCCGTGCTGGTCGCCGCGCCGTCGCTTCGAGTCGGCGACGTCGTTCCGCGCGGCGGCGGGGTCACGACCGTGACCGCCGCGGGCGC
This sequence comes from Planctomycetota bacterium, assembly GCA_016235145.1. Lineage (GTDB taxonomy): Bacteria > Planctomycetota > Phycisphaerae > UBA1845 > Fen-1342 > JACRLV01. Next base: position 20,110 of record JACRLV010000151.1, on the reverse strand, counting down.
CCAAAGCAACGCCGTGGCCGGCGCCGGCGTCAGTACCGCCGAAACATTCCTGACCAGCGGTCAGGCCGCACTGGCCGTGGTCGGTGCGCGAATTCAGGCGACCCGAATCGTCGGCCAGCCGGCCGGATCGAGTTCGCCGCTGGGAGTGAACAACCAGTTCCGCCGACGATTTACGCTCGGCGGCCGGTGATATTCGACGTTAGGCCTCGGAGCGCGACGGCCGAAGGGAATCGCCGCCCGCGTTGGCGAACGGATGTGCCTTGGGAGGACTGACCATGCTGCGGTTTGGATTGATCAGTGTGTTGCTGGCGACAACGGTCCTGTTCATGGGCGGTTGCCCAACCGGCACAACCGGAGGCGGAAGCAACTTGCCGCCGGGAGACCCGACGCCGAACGCCAACGCGCTCCTTTCGCTCAACGCGTCGGTGAGCATCCTCCAACGGAATACTGCCGGCATCTTGCTTCGCTGGTGAATATCAGCGATCCGGCTTCGTTTGCGGTTTCGTGGACGATCACGCCGATCGGCGCCGCGGGTTTTCTCTCCTTCTCGTCCAGCGACGGCGCCGCCGTTTCCAGCGCGATCGGTGCGCAGGTCACCGCCTTCGCGATCAACAATCCGGCCACGGCCGCCCGTTACCGCATCGACGCGGTCGCAACCTCGGCGACGACGTCGCTTTCCGCGGCGCTTCAGATTGAGGTGCAGCCCGATCCGCTTTCGACTATCGGCGAAAGCACGGCGCTCTCCGTGAATCCATTCGCCGATCCGGCCGTCGGCTATGCGGATGCCGGTGGCGTCAACCAGATCACGCTCTTTGCCGGCGACAGCGGCCCGCTGTCCCGTGTCGCTTTCCTTTGGGAACCGATCGATCCCGGTTCGCTTCCCGCGGGTCTGGCGCTGCCGCCGGTGGTGGATCGCGACAACGCCACGCTGATTCTGACGGTCACCGATCCCGAGGTTACGGGCATCTTCCCGTTCCGTGTCACGGTAACGGATGCCGGCGGGAGCATTCAGACGGGCGTGGTGAACGTCTATTTGGGCATTACCGATCTGGTGCTGGATGTGCAGGTCAGGCAGGTGCTGCCGTCCACGCTATCGGTCACGCTCGGCACGATTCGAGCCGGCGGCGTCAGCGATTTGACTGCCGGCACGGACGACGCGTTCACCTATGACTGGGATGTGTTCGATGCCTCGAACGCCGCGGTGGCGGTGACGGTCGAAGAGACTGCGCACCTGGGCCAGCCGCTGCCCATCACGCTGGACGGAAACTCCTTGAATTGGCTGGCCAGCGGTTTTCCGAGCACGGGCACGTATCGCCTGGTCTGCACCGTGACGGATCGTGTCGGCAACATCACCTCGAACTCGACGACCGTTGTGGTGGACGACCAGCTCGCCGTAACCGCCGCCGCTTCGCAGAACATCATCGGCGCGGGAACGGCTTTCTTCCTGCGGACGGTGCGCGCGGGCGGTTCAGCCGCGTTCACATACTCGTTCCAGGTGCTGAATTCCGCCGGGGCGGACGTGACGGCGGGCACCGGCCTTTCCACCACGAACAGCAACAACGTCACGAACGACTGGCCGATCAACGCCTTGGCGGCCGACACCTACCACTTCCGCGTGCTGGTGCGTGACGGCAGCGGCGTGCTGGCCGTCGCGATCGCCACGGTTGACGTGGTCGACGATCTGACCTTGCACTCCGGGCCATCCCGAGATTTGGTCGGGGTGGGGCAGGGTTTCTCTCTTCGGACCGTCCGCGCCGGGGGAAGTGCGCCGTTTACATACAGCTTTGCGGTGTTCGATTCGACCGGGGCCAACGTCACTGGAGCGACCGGACTGGCGGCGGCCCCCAACAACAATGCGCAGATTGATTGGGCCGTCGCCGGCCTGGCTGCGGGAACCTACCGTTTTTTTACCACCGTGTCCGACGCGGACTCGCGTGAGGCGAGCTCGTCGGCCGTCGTTCACGTCGGCGATCCGCTGGGTGCGAGCGTGATCGGCGCGACGGCGCTCACCGCGCCTGGAGTGCCGGTGCGGTTCATCGGCCGGGCCAACGGCGGCGTCGCTCCGTATTCGTTCGTCTTCACGGCGGAAGACGCCGAAGGCGACAACCCGGCGGGAGACGTCTTCTCCCCGGTTTCCGTCGTTGGAACGGACGGCACGGTGACCTACGTGAGCAGTTCGAGCGTCGCAACCCTGGCGCTGGGGGCCTATCGCATTCGCGCCACCGTGACGGATGCGCTCGGAAACACAGCGATCGGCGCGGCGCCGCTCTACGTGACGCATGATCTGGATCTGGTCGCGTCCGCGCGAATCCTGAATCCGCCGGCGGCCCAGCTCGACCTGTCCGTGGTCGAAGGCGCTTTCGAAAACGGCCCGACCGGCGATGGTCTACGCTTCTTCCCGCTCGGCGGCGCGGCCGCCACCCTCAATTTCATCCCCGAAACGCCGGATCCCGCGCTGGCAGTCGCCCGCAACCTGACGCTGAGCATCACGGACGACGATACCGCAGGGCTGACCGTGAATTCCGTGACGTTCATCGGCGTGAATCAGCGTGGCGAGGTTGTGACGGATTCGATTGCGAATCCGGCCACCGACGGATCGACGCTGGCGGTTTTGGATTTCCGCACTCCCTTCAAGCGGCTTGATCGCGTGACCATCGACTACAACGGCGCCGCCGCCCAGGATCGCATCGAAATTGGCATCGGCGAATTCTTCGGCCTGCCGCGGCCGTTTACGATGCTCGACCCGGCCGCCGCGGATCGCGCGTTCACCATCGTCGCCACCGGCGCCGGGCTTGACGCGAATCCCGAGAATGCGACCTTCAATGACCCGTCCGGCGCCGCATTCGAGACCTCTTATAGCGCCGTCTTCCGGGCGCCCGATTGGCAGTCCGTCCGCTTTCCCGGACTCGTGCCGAACGGTACGAATGACTACATCGTCCAGTACGTTCCGCTTACGTCGATGGATCTCGTGCTCGACACCGACGCGCTGCTGCTCGACGTTTCGAACGGCGACACGG
>JACRLV010000151.1:13231-17060 GCA_016235145.1 Planctomycetota bacterium | reverse complement strand
GACGATCTATGGCGGCTCGGCCGCATACGCGCTCGATTACGCGGATCTGGGCAGCCGAACCGACGACAACACCGTCGGCAGTATCTTCAGTCCGGCCTCGCCGCAGACCGTGTTCGGCAGCTCGATTGTGACCTTCACGCCCCCGGCGGTGACGAATCCGGAAACGCACACCCTGCGATTCCAGGTGACGGATGCGGTGGGCGATTCCGTCGTGCAGTTCGTGACGATCAACATCGTTCCCTAAGTGGAGCGAGCCCCCGCCAACGCTGCAAGCCAGGCGGGCATCGGAGTCAAAGCATGTTCGACGCAATGAAAGAACCGGCGCTCTCGGCGGTGTCTCGCAGGGGTGTGGCTGCGTTTTGCATCCTGCTCGGCGCGGCTTCGCTCGCTTCCGCGCAACCGAACGTTCGAGCCGCGCGAATCCTCGGCATGTTCGACATCGACGGCGCCGGCGTGCCGGACCAGTCGCCCGACTCCGACGGCGACGGCCTGCCGGATTCATGGGAATCGGGCGGTCTCGATCTGCTCAACACCGACGTCGCCTTTCCCGCGCCTCAGGCGATTGTGCCGGGGACGCCATCGGTCTCGCTCTTCAGCCGCAGGCCCGTCCGCACCAGCGCCGTTGCTTTCGACAGCGACGGCGATGGTCTTAGCGACTTCGTGGAGGTCTTCGGTCTGGCCACGATTGATGATAATCACAACGGCGTGCTGGACGACGCTTGTGCTCGCGACGCCGCCGGAGCGGTCATCCGCGACGCCAATGGCTTGCCGGTACGGCTGACTTGCGCCTGTCTGGCCGCCGGGACGTGCTTCCGCCTTGACGAGAACAACAATCTCGTGAGCGCTGCTCCCGAATGCGCCGCGAATTTCGACGCGCTGATCGGCGAGTGGTTCGACATCAACGGCGACGGTATGCCCAGTATCGGCGAGTACCCGGCCGTAAACACCCTGATCAGCGGCGCCGCCGTGAATTTCGATTACGACGGATTTGTCTTCACTGACCCGACCAATCCGGACACGGACGGAGACGGCCTGCTCGACGGCATCGACAACGATCCGCTCGTCAACCCTCGTTCATTCGGCGTCGACAGCGACTACTTCCCCTCCGGCACGGGCAGCCTGGCGGCGGACCGGGATAAGGACAACGACGGCGTCGGCAACGGTATGGATCTCGGCAACGACGTTGACGGCAACATCGACAACCCCAGCGACTTGAACACGGTCATCGCCTTGGTCCGCCGCGATCTTCTCGCCGCTGGGGTGCAGCGGGTCCCCGAGGGTCTGCTCGAAGATCTGCTCGGCTCGGACTGGAACGGCGACGGCCTGTTTCGCTTGACAGACATTCAAAACCCGCACTTCGGCGTGACCGCGGAGCCGTTACTTTTTGCAGGCGGAACAAACCTCTTTCAGATTGAAGATCCAGCCAATCCGGCCGTGACGATCCGCCTGGGATTGGCCGTGGAGGCCTTCCCGCTCTCATTCGACGGCGACGTGTATTTCAATGCCGCCGCGCGGCTCGCCGCTCCCGGTGCGCCGCTGCCGTTTCAGGATTTGTTGCGGCCGGTGGGCAGCAGCGACAACGTGTTTCTGCCCGATCCTCGCATCTGGACGGTTCTGTACGCGTGGCGCATGCCCGGCGTCGATGTCGACGGGGACGGCTTCATTGGCTACGACAGCGCCTCGTTCAGCGGAACGGTGGACATCAACGGCATCGCCACCATTCCTGCGAATGTCTCATTCGACCCATCGACCAAGCTCCTCGTCGCCGGCGCGACCAGCACGAGAACCAACGGCTTGGACGGCGTCGTCGCCGGCTTGGCGTTGCCGGGGCTTTGCCCGACATTGAGCCTGGTGTCCCTGATCGGTCTGGCTGGAATCGGTTTGCGACTGACGCGGGCAAACGTCCAATAATTAACACGTATCTCGGTCACGCGTGGGCCATGCAAACGAAGTTCACATTTTTTATCAATCTCGATTGACTTCCGCGTCGCGAGAGGCTAAAAGAACTCGTAGGTTTCGTCTCGTACTTCGTTACATGTTCGACACAGGAGGGAGAGGAGCAATGCTGCGTCATCAATTTTCGTGCGCTCGTCGCGCCGGTCTGGGTGTTCTTGTCGCCGTAGCGGCCGGTGTTGCGGTGCAGGGCGCTTCCGCTGACATCATTGGCGACGGTATTACGATCATCGCCATCAATGAAGACACTGGCGCTCAGGATTCGATGACGTTCAACGTCACGCAGGGCGCTGACGGTTCTTGGCGCTGGGAAAGTTCCGAGGCCCGCAACTTCACCAACGGCGCTGTTCTGAATCCCGTTGTTTCGGGGCAGCCGACCGCGTCCGCGGTCGCTTTCTATGAAGATCCGATCGTCAACCTGAACTTTTCAGTCGCGGCCGGCTCGTCGACCACGACGTTCATGATCGGTTCCGCTCTCCTGACATTCCCGACGATCAACGGCGCCACGGCGCGTGCGAGCGTCGGTGTCTCCATCTCGGATACGCTCGGTGACACCGGCCTGCTGACCGGCACCGGCGGAACGTCCGGCAATGCCACCTACACGGCAGCGTATAACGGCCTCGCCGGCCCCATCGTGAGCGGCACCTCTTATGCTGAAATGATCCCGTCCGTGTTTGCTCCGGCGGTGCAGACTGGCACCGCGAGCGACGCGATGCCGCCGATCGGTTACGCCGGCATCGGCACCCCGGTGAGCAGCATCAGCTCGTTCATTCGATTCACGCTGACCCCGTTCGACGTCGCCAGCGGCACGTCGACCTTTGAGGTTGTTCCTGAACCCGCCAGCCTGGGTCTGCTGTTGCTCGGATCGCTCATCGCGATTCGCCGCCGGTAGCCGGTTAGAGGCGTTCGATTCTGTGACAGCAACGCAATCGCCTGGGGATCGCCCCGGGCGATCGCTTTTTCGGGGGGCATCGCGGATAGACACGGTACGGAGCGCTCCCAGGCATCTCCGGAAGCGCGCCCGAAGAGGTGAATGCGATTCACGGTGTCGGCGTGAGAATGTCGGTCCTCTAATCTCGCTCGCCGCCGCGGTCCGGATTTCTGGCAGTTCCTCTTGACAAAGCGGGCAGCGCGGCCTATAACGCAGCCAAGTTCGTAAGTTCATGGTTCTGATACAGGAGAGAGGAAGCCATGGGAACGTCGCGTACTTATTCCATCGCACAAAAATATCTTGTCGGTTCGCTCGCTTTCGGGCTGTTTGTCGGTGCGCCGAGCGCGTTGGCGGACATCGAGGGCCCCGCGATCACGGTTTACGCGATCGAAACAGCGGACCCGAATAATTGGGACTCGGTCACGTTTTCTGCCACGCTCGACACTGACGGCACGTGGAGATGGCAGAGCGACACGACGTATGAGTTTCAGGGTGGGACTCTCGGAGCTCTGAACCCGCAGTCCGAGCAGGGGCCGACCTGGTCCTCCGCCGTCTACTATCAGGATCCCATGGTCAACCTGAATTTCTCGGTAGCAGCCGGTCCTTTGCCGACGACGTTCATGATCGGCGCAGCCCTGCTGACCTTCCCGGCGATCAACGAAGCGGCCGGCCGCGCCAGCGTCGGCATGTCCGTCACCGACGTTTTCGGCGACGGCGGAACCCTGAACGGCAGTTGGGGCGATTCGGGCACCTCGGCCTATCGCGCCGCCATCAATGGCGTCGCTGGTCCGTTGCCCGGCGCCCCGCAGTTCGCCGAGATGATTCAGACCGTCGTTGCTCCGCCTCTTAGCACCGGAACGGCGAACGCGGCTGTTCCCGCCGTTGGCTACAGCCCGATCGGCGTGCCCGTATCGAGCATGAGTTCATACATCTGGTTCACGCTCT
>JACRLV010000151.1:0-13204 GCA_016235145.1 Planctomycetota bacterium | reverse complement strand
TTCACGCTCTCGCCGTTTGATCTCGCCAGCGGAACGACCACATTTGAGATCATTCCTGAGCCCGCGAGCTTGGCGCTGCTCCTGATCGGCGGCCTGCTGATTCGTCGCCGTTGATCGTCGAAGGTGCATATCAGTAACAGAGAGCCGGGCGGGGCGCGACGCGTCCTGCCCGGCTCTCTTGTTTTTCTCCGGCCGCGATGAGATCAGCGCCGGAGCGTGGCCATTCGCGCATGCGGAATCGCTCTGTCCTGTCGCGGGTTGCACACGACGCATACCGAGTTCGTGCCAGGATTTGTATGTCTGATAACGCAAACAGCGCTCCTCGTCATTTCGGCAGGAGCCGCGACCCAAAAGTCCTTGAGATAGAAAAAACCGTTATCTGCCATTGACTCCGCTCTGCGGCAGGTGTATAAGGGCACTCGGAGTCAGTTCTTTGGCTTCGCAGAGGAGAGAGGAAGCAATGAGAAGCAGCCTAATTCGCAAATTCCCCGTTCGCTTTTTTGCTGTTTCAGCGATGCTCGCCGGTGCTGGTTTGGCGTATGGCGACGTTTCGAACGTCGTCTTCACCATCACGGCGACGAATTCGGGCGGTACCGCATCCTATGCGGCGACGATCGACCAGGGTACGTGGTTGGATCCGGAAACATATCGCTGGAGCGGCGGTGGGATTGATCTGATCGATAGCGAGGGCGATCACATCGCCACTCTCAATACGGCGACGTTTTTCGCCGTGCAGGATCCGGTTGTCACGTTGATCTTCGACGTGCAAGCCGGCGCCGCGGATACATCGTTCTTCATCCAGTCGGGCCTCGTTTCGTTCCCGACAATTCCGAGCGGCGTTGCGACCGGTTCGGCAACGGCGGGCCTGACCCTGACTGACGCGGGGCAGGACAGCGGCGCCGGGCTCGTCGGCACAGGCGGATCGCTCGGAGGCATGTCATACCAGGCCAATTACAACGGCCTTGCGCCGGCGGGCACTTTGTTCGCCGAATTCATTCCGGGACTCAATGTTGCCACGGCTGGTGGAAGCACTACCGGCAGTGGATCGACCGGCGGATTCGTCCCCATCGCCGGCCCGGTGTCCTCGATTAGCTCAGCTTTCGATTTCACGCTCTCTGCCCTTGACAGCGCCAGCGGAACGAGTGCGTTTATCGTCGTTCCCGAGCCGGCTTCCCTGCTGCTTGTTCTGGGCGGGTTGCTGGTCGCGCGCCGTCGCGGCTAGGGCGATCGTTCGAGACAACTCGGGCTACAGTTGGAGCACACCATGTTGATGCGCGGTCGTGTCGTGGGGCTCTGCGCGCTTGGCTTCGCAGGTTTCGGCCAGGCGGCATTTGGCGATCTTTCGCCCGTCATCTTTCGTGCTGAGGCGATCAGCGCCGTCGGCGACGGCGTGGTGGAGATTTCGCTCGACGAGGGGTACTGGGATCCGGTGGACGGATCCTACACCTACTTTCAGAACGACCCCATTCCGGTCATCTCCGAAGCGACCGGCGAGGTTGTTGCGACCGTTCTGAATATCGATCTCCTTCTTCGAAATTCGCCGGTGAACGAGGTCCAGCTCGGATTCGTGGTCGAAGCGGGCCACGACTCGACCACCTTCCACATCGACGCTCCGATCAACCGCTTTCTGTCGATTCCCGCGGCGGAAGCACGCGGCAGGGCGACGGCCAGCTTTACCATTGCCGACATGGACGGCGATTTCGCCATGCTGGTCGGTTCGGGGCCTCCGGGAACCGGCGCGTACACAGCATCGTACAACGCCGCCGCGGACGATCCGGGTTCACCCTTCACCAACCTGGTGTATTTCGTCTACGCGGGTCAGGATTCTTCGGCTACCGGCTCGCAGAACGATCCGCCTGCCGGATACCGTCCGATCGGCTCCATTGTTCGGAGCTCCACCGTTGAGATCAGCTTTGAGATGACGGCGAACGACCTCGCGTCGTCGACCACGCGTTTCGTGATTCCCGACCGCAGCCGGGCGTGCCCCGCGGATATCGACGCGGATCAGGACGTCGATATCAGCGACCTGGTGCTCCTGCTGCCGGCTTTCGGAACGCAGAACGGCGACGTTTACTTCCTGCTGGAAGCCGACGTCAATGGGGATGATTTGATCGATTTGGTGGATCTGACCTCGGTGTTGTCGGTGTTCGGCACGGACTGCCCGTAACACCCTCTCCGCACGCGGGCGGCGCTCGCTGGCGAACCGGAGTTCCATCGCCCCCAACGCGTTTCGGCGCCGCGGGGGCTTTTTTGGGCGTCGCGCGACAGCGCGGAAAGACGAAATGCGGCGGCTAATCACGGCGTGCGGTTTTGCGATCGGGGCGGTCCTATTGGCCGCCGTCGCGCCGGCGCTTGGCGGCGGAGTATCGGGCGGTCCGATCGTCGACCGTCCGCCGGTGGAATCGGGTTGGGCAGCCGGCCAGGAAATCCCGCCGGCCTATTTTCAGCAGACGCCCCTCGTGCTTCAGCTTGCCGACCTCGGCACCATCTACGATTCCGCCGCAATTACCGATATCGCGATCGGCGACCTCGACCGCGACGGCGCCGCAGACATCGTGGCCGCATGGTACGCAACCGATGCTCACGACACTCTGAACAATCTTCGCTATGTCACGGTCTTCTATGGCGACGGAAACGGCGCGTTCGTTCGTGGATCCCAGTTCAATCTGCTGGTTCGAGATACATCAAACTACATGAGGTCCGTTTTCGCCAATGGGACCGCCGCTCTCGCCTTGGGCGACTTCGACGGCGACGGCGATAAGGACATCGCCGTCACGGCGTATTTCGGCGACGAAATCTGGTTCATCGAGAACCTGGGCGGGCGCAACTACACGCCGCGATTCAAATACGTTTTCAACATCAACACGACGGGCAACAACATCACGCCGCCTGAGGCGATTGCGGCGGATTTCGACGGCGACGGCCGCGACGACCTGGCGTACATCATCGATCCGACCTTGCGAATCAACTTTGTGACGATCGTGTTCTGGCGGACGTCCAGCGCGTTGGCGAACATCTACCGCGTGGGTTGGGACGGCGCCGATGTTGGTTTCCCGGTAAGCTACACGCGCGGTCTGGCGGCGGCCGACTTTAACAACGATAACCGTCCCGATCTTTGCTTTACCGGAGTCACCTCTCAGGGTACGGAGATCCCGCCCGCTGTTGCGGTCATTTGGTACGGCCTGAACACCTCGACAAGGTTGTTCAACACTTCCATCGAGTACCCGCCTTTCGTATGTTCCGACGTTCAGGACGTGCGCAGCACCTCGTTGTGCGACCCGCTGCTGGTGTTCAGCGATCGCAACGGAACCCAAATCACCAGTTGGAATTCGACCTGTGGCGCCGGGGTGGACTATGCCCAGGAATCCGTAGTCGCCGGCTTTTCAGGCGTGGCGGTTGATCGCGGCATGACTGTCGTTTCCGCAGATCTGAATCGCGACGCCGTGCCGGACCTGGTGACGCGGCAACGCTCCGGAGCAACATGCGACCGCGTCGAAATCGCGCTCGGGATGCCGGGATTGCAGGATTGGCTCAAGCAGCCCTCATCCACCATTTCGACTTGCGGATTTTCCGACGTCACCACCAATCAGATCCTCCGTCCGCGAAACCTCGCCGTGGGAGACCTGTTCTGGAGCGCCGATCCCGAGATTGTTGCCGCATTTGGACCGTCCGGCGGCGGTCCGGCCGGGCTGGGTCGGCTTGAGATTGCGATCTGGCCGAACGGCTGTCGTGGCGACATCAATCACGACGGGGGCACCGATGTGCTCGATCTGACGATTCTTCTGAGCTCCCTGAACTGCGTAGGCAGTCCCAACTATCGTCCCGAGGCCGACCTGAACCGCTCCGGTTGCGTGGACTTTTCCGATTTGACGCTGCTCCTGGCGGACTACGGCTGTTCAGCTGGCCCGAGTTGACCGCTCCGGACTGAATCCCCTGCCTTTTGTATTCATGCGCCAAATGAAAGTGGGCGGAAGCGCCGTTTCGCGGCGCTTCCGCCCGTATTTGCATAGCGGCTGTGCTCAGTTCGCCGGAAAGCGGCCTATCGCCGTCCGGAGCTCGACACAGCCGTGCTGTCGTTCAACAGAATGTAGCCGATGGTGGTATCGGTCTGGGAACCCACCTTGAAGGCAAGCACGTCCTCGCCGCAGAAAACGTCCGTTCCCGGGCAGCCGTACGTGTCGGCGCCGGTGGGGTCGGCAATCGTGTTGAAGGCGCCGCCCGTGCTGACCTGGAGGTACTCGCCGGAGCCGATGCTTTCGAGGCCGCCGAGGAACCAGGTCGTGCCGTCCGACGTGAGGGCGATGCTCTGCCCGAAGCCGAACGCGCCGTTATTCGTGGTCGAGCCGTCGATGAAGTCGTCAACCAACGCGATCGTGGGCGACGTGGTGATGTCCGTGCCGATGGCGCTGCGCAGGTGACTGCCGATCGAATCCGACGAATCGCGATCGAGGAAGTATCCGAACGCGCCGCCCGCGATCGCAAGGCTCGAACCCGTCGACGGATTCAGCCCGAGCGTGGTGATGGAAGCGTTCGACAACGTCAGGACCTTGGCGTTGGGGAAGCCGGCGTCGTCCTGATAGATCACGTGCGTGCCGTCGAACTGCATCTGCGCGCCGCTGCCGACGCCGTTGCTGTCCGCGTCATACTCGGTGGGCGAGCCCGTCGGGTTCGTGATGTCGAAGACGTAGAACTTCGACGAAGTCGCGGCGACAACCTGCTGGGTGCTCTCGTTGACCGCCACCATCTTCACGAGTTCGCCATTTGTGATCGGGCTGGCGGTAAAGCTGATCACGCTCGGGAGGCCGGTTGAAACATCGATGACCTTGACGACCTGACCGTCGGTGACATCGGTTTCTTCGCAGATGACGGCGCAGTAGTCGCCGTTGGCCTGAATGTGGCCCGCGTCCCACTGGCTGGCGGGAATGCTGACCAGGCGGACTTCGCCGAGGTCAACCGCGGTCTGGTCCTGCGTATCCACGTTGAACACGGTGACCTGGAAGTTCGAGTCGGTCAGGAAGATGTTCCGACCGCCGACCGCCAGGCTGTACGACTTGAAGTTCGAGCTGTTCGGAATCGTGCGGCCGGTCGCATCCTGGCCCGAGGGAATAATGTAATCGACGCCCGTCGACCCGCCCGTGCCGAACGCGATCAGATCGTTGCCGGCCCGCACCATCGCCTGGGAGTGGACGCCGATGTCCGTCTTCACGACGGTGTAGCCCGAGTCACCGGTGTTGTCGGTGTTGCCGCCGCCGCTGTTGGTGTTCGTGTTGTCACCGCTGCCGCCGCTGCCGCCGCTGTTTGTCAGCGGGTTGAAGAACTGCGGACAGCCGGTGACGCTCAGGGCGAGCGCGCCGGCAAGGATTGGGACGAATGCCGAAAGAAGTCGTTTCATCGAGTGATACTCCTCATGGGGTTTCGTGAGCGGCCCGGGACCGCCGCCGGAGTCGCTACGTTCAGAAATCGTGTGTGACGAGCTGCGCCGTCCACAACCCGAACACCGTTTCTATCGGCGTGCTGCTCCAGATGCTTAGGTGACGGCGGCAAGGTTGTGAATTTGCATACGCTGGTTGCGCGGAACTTGCGCGTTCCGCGCGATGTGCAAGCGGCTGGAGAAGATGCGGCGACCCCATCGAAGGCGGCGAATCAGGCGTCCAGAACGATGAGGGCGATCACCCGGCCCGGACCATGCACGCCGGTGACGAGCACGCCTTCGATGTCGGCCGTTTTGCTCGGCCCTGTGATCAACGTCAGAGCGGAAGCAAGCGGCCGCGAGGCGATCAGATCGAAGGCATCCACGAGGTCCGGCACGATGCGCGACGCAGGCACGATCGCCGCATGCACGGCCGGAATCAGCGAAGTGCCGCGTTCCTCGCCGGCTCCGGCTTCGACCAGCAACGATCCAGTTTCGACTATCGCCGCTCGAACGAGCGTGACGCCCAGATCGGCGGCGAATCGCGCGTGGTCCTCCGGCATGGTGCCGAGCGTGCAACCCGCGGTTGCCAGGGAATTGGCCAAGTCTTGCCGGCCGGCTTCCAGCAGGGAAAGCGCGTTGGGAGAAATCCAGGCGGACGAGGCCAGCATGCTTTTTGCCAAATCAACAAGCACGCCGCACAGTTCGTCACTCGACAAACGAACCACCTCAACGCCCGCCCGCCGCGCCGACACCTCGAATTCCCGGGGAGCGTCCGCGCATTCGTCGACTTGCCGGATGATCGCAGCGGTTTCGTCCGGCAACGGCGTCGGCGCAAGTGGGGCGCGTCGGCTGAGCCGATCGAGCAGGGCGGCGAACTCGGTCGAATGGGCGCCGCTATTCATCGCGAAGCCCCTCGCGCCATAAATCCCGGAACGACTTCGGCGGGGCCGGCGGCAGATCGCGCGAACCTGTCCATGCGGCGAGCGGTCCCCGCCCCGCGATCGTCCAGCCGTCGCCATCACGCTTGGCTGGCGCGATTCGCATCATCCGCTGTGCCCACGCATAGCGATTCTGCGAGAGCATCAGCCATCGCCAGACGCGCATGCCCAGTCGCTTTGACCATGAGTTCGCTTCGCCCGTGTCATTTCGGAGACGGATCAGCAACTCCGGAATGTTGATCCGCACCGGGCAAGCCGCCTCGCAAGCTCCGCACAGGCTCGACGCCCGCGGCAGGTCCGAGTGCGCGCCGCGGCCGTGCAGCAGCGGCGTCACGAGGCTGCCGATCGGCCCCGGATAGACGCTCGCGTAGGCGTGCCCGCCGATGTTGCGATACACCGGGCAGGCGTTCAGGCATGCCCCGCAGCGAATGCAGCGAAGCACCTCCGCATAGGGACCACCCAGAAGTGCCGACCGTTCGGCATCGAGCAGGACGACGTGAAGCTGCTGCGGGCCGTCGCGATCCGACCCCCGCCGCGGTCCGGTGATCATCGTCGTGTAAACCGTCAGCGGCTGGCCCGTGCTGGATCGCGCCAGGAGCTTGAGGAACACCGGCAGATCCGCCAGGCGCGGGATGAGCTTCTCGATTCCCATCAACGCCACGTGAACCCGCGGCCGGGTGGTCGTCATCCGGCCGTTGCCCTCGTTGGTGCAGATGCAAAGCGTGCCGCTCTCGGCGATGCCGAAATTCACGCCGGTGATGCCCAGATCGCAGCGGCGGAAGACGTCTCGCAGGTATCTTCGGGCGATCTTTGTCAGCTCGGTGGGGTCCTCCGTGTATTCGCACCCGAGTTCGCGCCGCATGCTGGCCGCGATCTGCCGGCGATTCTTGTGGATGATCGGCGTGACGATGTGGCTGGGTGCGTCGTGGTCAAGCTGCACGATGAATTCGCCCAGATCGGTCTCCACCGTGCGAATGCCGATCGCGGCAAGGGCGTCATTCAGGTGAATCTCCTCGCTGGTCATGCTCTTGCCCTTCACTGCAAGCCGGCAACGCTCGCGGGCCGCGATGTCGCAGATGACCGCGCGGGCGTCGGCGGGGGAGGGCGCGAAGTGCACGACGCCGCCGGCCGCCTCGACCGCGGCGACAAACTGCCGGAGATGATCGGCCAGGTGGTCGAGCGTGTGCTGCTTGATCTGTGCGGCGAGGGATCGCAGTTCCTCGGAGTTGCGCAATTCCGCCATCGCGTCGCGGCGCTGCTCGACCTTGCGCACCGTCGCCTCGTGGACCGCCTGGATCACCGGCAGATCAGCGATCGCCGCGGAGACGCGCTGTCGGAACGCGCGGCTGCTCACGGCTGCGGCTCCATGAGGCCCAGCGATTCCGCAAGCAGTTCGGCGACGTGGCGGAAACGCAGGTCGAGTTTCCGGCGATGGGCGCCGCCCGCAAGATTCAGCGTGCAACCGCCTTCGTTGCAGATCACGGTCCGCGCGCCCGTGGCATGAAGATCGTCGAGCCGATCGCGGAGCATTGCGGCGCTGATCTCGGGGTAGTCGATCGCAAACGCCCCGCCGAAGCCGCAGCAGAGTTCGCGCTGAGCGGGCGGGGCGACGCTCAGGCCAGGGCCGCGCAGCAGTCCGGCAAGCTCAGGCTCGTCGTACGTGCCGCGCGCGTGGCAGGGGTAGTGATAGGTGCAGCGGCCGTCGGCCTTCAGCCGCGGCGCCACGTCGACCTTGAGCACCTCCCGCAGAAAGACCATGAACTCTCGAGTGCGCGACCCCAGCTCGGTCGCCGCCTGTCGCATGGATGGTTCGTCGGCAAACAGTCCTGGCAAGTGGTCGCGCACCATCGCAACGCAGGACGCGGACGGCGAAACGATGTGCGGGAATCCGCCGAAAACGCCGACAAGCCGGCGGGCCACGGCTCGGGCGTCGTCATGCAGGCCGCTGTTGTATGCCGGCTGGCCGCAGCAGGTCTGCTCTTCGGGAAACTCGACCGTGCAGCCGAAATGCCGGAGCACGCGCACGACGGCTTCCCCAACCCGGGGGAAAAATGTATCCGTCAGGCAGGTGATGAAAAGAGCGACGCGCACGCGGGCAAGATAAACGTCCGCGGGGCATCGCGCCAATTCCCGGAGGACCTCGCCGGAGGCGCGGCAGGCAATTCTGCGGATCGGCGTCGAGGCGGTACGTCTGACGCGGCGGCGAAATCCACGTGGCGAACAAGGCAAGGCGGTTGAGAATCCGCACCGAAATCACGATTCTCGTGCTACACTTTCCCTGAAGGGAAGGCGAAAGGACAAGGGAGACGGTTGGATGATCGCGGTGCGACGATGGGCACTCACATTTGCCTTGCTGAGTACTGGTGCGTTGATCGGGTCGTGCGCCGCGCCGAGCGGCCGCGCCCAGCCGGAGGCAAGCGCCGCAGAGGCCGCTCCCGAGCCCATTCCCCTTCCATCGCCGGCGGACGAAAAGCCGCGCGGCTATGCGGGTATCCATAACGTGGTCGCATACGCGGATGGATTCGTCTCCGGCGGAGCGCCCGAGGGCGATGCGGGCTTCGGTACGCTCGCGGCGATGGGCGTGAAAACGATCATCAGCGTGGACGGGGCGGAGCCGGAGGTCGCCCGGGCCGCCGCGCGGGGCATGCGCTACATCCACCTTCCGATCGGCTACAACGGCTTCGACGAGCAGCGCAAGCTTCAGCTCGTTCGGGCGGTTCGCGACGCCCGCAACGCCGGCCCGGTCTACATCCATTGCCATCACGGCAAGCACCGCAGCGCCGCCGCCGCGGCGACCATCGCGGTCTGCCTGGGCTGGTCGGACGCCGAGCAGGGCGTCGCGCGGATGCGGGTTTCGGGGACGGCGGAGAATTACAAGGGGCTTTACGCCTGCGCCGGCGGCGCCAGGCTCGTGGCGGCGACGGACATCGACCGCGTGGCGGCGGATTTTCCATCCGTCTGGAAGCCCGACGGCTTCGTCCAGAGCATGATCGAGATAGACGCGGCGCTCGACAATTTGAAGGCCATCGAAAAGGCCGCCTGGCAGACGCCGGCTGAACATCCTGATTTGGTTCCGGCGGCTGAGGCGGGGCGATTGGCGGACCTGCTCAGGCTGGTTGAGGCAAGCGAATATTCACAACGAAAACCGGCGGAATTCGCGGCGGCGGTGCACAACTCGCAGCAGCAGGCAGACGAACTGGAGCGTATGTTGGCGGACGGCCAAACCACTCCCAAAAGCGAGCTGAGCGCGCGTCTCAAGCTCGTCGCAGCGACCTGCCGCGATTGCCACGGCCGATACCGCGACTGACCAGACGGTTTACTCGGCGAGCAGTTCGCGGATCTGCGCGACATGCTCGGCTTCGACCGCGATCTGCGAGCGCACGAACTCCTCGAGCGGCACGTCGCCCTCGACTTTTCGCAGCAGATCCTGGTAGCACTCCAGAGCGGCCTCTTCGAAAGTCAGCGCATGCCGCAACGCTGCGCGAGCGGTGAGGGGCTCAGCCGGACAGACGACGCGGATCTCCAGTTGCGGAACGTGGCCGAGCGAGCGGATTTTCTGCCCGATTACCTCGGCGTGCTGAATCGTCTCGTTCACGCTCTCGCGGAGGAACTTTTCCACCAGCAGCCGGTCCATGCCGCGAACGGCGCTGGCCAGGTGCAGGTAGCGCGTCGCCGCCTCTACTTCCTCGGCGAACGCCCGGTTCAGCTCGCTCACGATTTCCTGGGTAGTCAGACGGGCCACGAGTGGAACCTCGATTCGTATTGGCGATCGGCGTCAGTTCGTTCCGCCGACGCGCTCCGCCATGCAGCCGTCGCTGCAACTCGCGCAGGAGTTCGTGGACGGCGCGCAGCTCGGGTCGAATGCGGCCCAGCATTCGCGAAAGCGCCGGGCCTGATCCTGGTCCGATTCGACGAATTTCAGAAACGAGACCATCCGCTGGGCGGTCGCGTTGCTGACCAGGTGCTCCATCTTGCACGCGTCGATCTCCGCCTGGGTCGGATCGACGCCCAGCACGCTCGACAGCAGCCGCTGGATCAGCACGCGTTTGGTCTTGATGGCGGCGACGAGTTGCCGTCCGCGCTCGCTCAGGCGCAGGTGCTTGTTTTCGTCCTGGAGCAGCAGGCCGGCCTCTTTGAGCGGCTTGAGCGAGATCGAAACGCTGCCGCGCGTGATGCTGAGCTCGCGGGCGATGTCGGACACGCGGGCGTAGCCGAACTGGTGGATCAGGTCGTCCACCGCCATCAGGTGGTGGGCGGCCGAGTGTGTGATAATGTTCTGGTCGAATTCCTTCCAGGTTTCCACGCTCAGCCTCCTGAGACGGCATTGGACCGGCCGCTTCGGCCGCCGCGCCTTTCGGGTCGGTTTTGCCTATTATACCCCGTTCTGCATTTTGACGTGGACAATGGGGCTACCCCAAGTTTGGAGAGAGCAAGATGTCGCCAGCGGTTCAGATGTTCATGCACGACGTGGCGGCCCGGAACCCGGGCGAGCGCGAGTTTCACCAGGCGGTCGGCGAGGTCGTCGAGTCGGTCATGCCAGTGGTCGAAAAACAGCCGGAGTTCCGCAAGGCGCGCATGCTGGAGCGCATCGTCGAGCCCGAGCGGGCCGTGATGTTTCGCGTGCCGTGGGTGGATGACCGCGGCGAGGTGCGGGTGAATCGCGGCTTCCGCGTGCAGTTCAATTCAGCACTCGGCCCCTTCAAAGGCGGGCTGCGCTTTCACTCGTCCGTCAATCTCAGCATCGTCAAATTTCTCGGTTTCGAGCAGATGTTCAAGAACGCCCTCACCACGCTCCCCATGGGCGGCGGCAAGGGCGGCTCCGACTTCTCGCCCAAGGGCAAGTCGGACGGCGAGGTGATGCGCTTCTGCCAGGCCTTCATGGGCGAGCTGTTCCGGCACGTCGGACCGGACACCGACGTCCCGGCCGGCGACGTCGGCGTGGGAGGCCGCGAGATCGGCTACCTGTTTGGGCAATACAAGAAGCTCGTGAACCGCTTCGAGGGTTGGATCACCGGAAAGGGCCTGAACTGGGGCGGCTCGCTCATTCGCAAGGAGGCCGCGGGCTTCGGCACCGTCTATTTCGCCGCTGAAATGCTCGCCACCCGCGGCCAGACGTTCGACGGCAAAACGGTCTGCATCTCCGGTTACGGCAACCTCGGCTCGCACGCGCTCGAAAAGGTCAACGAGCTCGGCGGCAAGGTCGTGACGATCGCGGATGAGCATAACTACATCTACGAACCCGACGGAATCAAGGGCGACAAGGCCCGCTATGTCATCGATCTCTGGCAAGTCCATCGCCAGGGACTCGAAGCCTATGCGGAAAAGTACGGCGCCAAGCTGCTCCCGGGCCGCCCGTGGAAAACGCCGTGCGACGTCGCGATCCCGACCGGCGCGGAAAACGAGATCACCCTCGACGACGCCAAGGCGCTGGTCGCCAACGGGTGCAAGTGCGTCGCCGAAGGCGCGAACATGCCTTCGACCGCGGAAGCGATCAAGCATTTCCAGGACAACGGCGTCCTGTTCGGCCCGGGCAAGGCCGCGAACGCCGGCGGCGTCGCCACGAGCGGCCTTGAAATGACCCAGAATTCGATCCGCATGGCGTGGTCGCGCGAGGAAGTGGACGCCAAGCTCAAGGAAATCATGAAGCGCATCCACTGCGTGTGCCTCGAAACGGCCGAGGCCTACGGCACGCCGGGCAACTACGTCAACGGCGCGAACATCGCCGGTTTCGTGAAAGTCGCGAACGCGATGCTCGACCAGGGAGTCGTGTAGCGTCCGGCTCATCACCGTAGCGCGGGACTTCCCAGCCCAGCGACGAACGCGCGGTCACCCGCCCCCGTGTTGGCGACGGGCGCCGCTCACGCCGAGGACGACGGTTCTCGATCCGGGTCTTTTTTCGCGGCAGGCGAGCCGCCGCTTTGACATGCTGCTAAGATCTGATGAGAATTCACGTTGCGGTGACGGATCGGAAAACCGGTCTCGGCCGGGTGTGTCGCATCGTCGGACGCGGCGTCGAGGACAGACGTTCGGGCGACGCGCTTCAGGTTTTGCGCGAAGGAAGGTGGCCCATGTTCGCGTTTATCAACAGCCTGAGCCCGCTCCACCTGCTGGTGATCGGCGTTGCGGCGTTGCTTCTTTTCGGCAACCGCCTTCCCGAAGTCGCCCGCTCGATGGGAAAGGCCATCAACGAGATTCCACGACACCCAGCGCATGACTTTCATCTCAGGCAAGAGGCAAGCGATCCCGCGGCCGGTGAAATTGCTCAACTACGCTTGATAGAACCGAAGCCAGGCGCATTCCGACCGCGCACGCCGACGCGGCGAATGTTGCGGCGCCGCCGAGCGATTGTCAGTGACCGCCTGAATCGGGCGGATTCGCTGGGCTCTGGTGGTCTTCGCTTGCCGGTATCGCTTCCGGCGGCTCGGCCGCGCCCGGAGCCGCATTGCTCGCGGGCTCATCCTGCTGCATCGCCCGGTCGGTTTCGATGACCTCGACCCGCTGGTTCGCACGATGGCCGAACGTGTCGTAGGTTCGCACGGCGACGCGGTCGTTGTCAGCCTTTCCGATGATGACAAGCTGATTCCAGCCGATGCCGGCGGCCACGAATGCGCCGCCGACGGCCTTGGCGCGTCGCAGCGATAAGTCCATTCCGCGGTCGGGCAGGTCGAATGCTTCGGCGGCGCTGACGTGGCCCTGTACCTCGATGATGTTCCGCAGGCCCTTGCGATGCTTGAGAATGTCGGCGATCGCCTCGCGGCCCGCGGGCGTCAGGTTGTCGTCGCCCGTTTCGAACGGCACGACGCCGCCGCGGGCGAAGTAGTCGCTGTCGCGCAGCTTGGTTACGTCGTGGTCG
>JACRLV010000065.1 GCA_016235145.1 Planctomycetota bacterium | reverse complement strand
GTGGCGCACGAGATCAACAACCCGCTCGACGGCGTGCAGAACTGCGCCCGAATTCTCCGCCGCTCGCTCGATGAGCCCAAACGCTCGCGCCAGATGCTCGACCTGATCGACGGCGGCCTGGGCCGGATCGAGCTGATCGTCCGGCGGTTGCTCACGCTCGCCCGCGAGCACGTGATCCGTCCGACGAACGCTTCCATTTTCGAAATTGTGGCGTCAGCGAAAGCCACCGTCGGCGAGCGCCTCACCGCGCGGCGGATCAGCGTCACGATCACGTCCGACGGGCAGCCCGATCGCGCGTCGGTCGATCCGCTCTTGCTGGAACACGTTTACGTAAACTTGTTTCTGAACGCCGCCGATAGCATGCCCGACGGCGGCGCCATCGACGTGCGGATTCGGCGCGTGGCGTCGGCAGGCAACGATGATCGAATCCGCATCGAGGTCGAGGACAGCGGCGCGGGCGTCGACCCGAAACTTCTGCCGCACATTTTCGAGCCGTTCGTGACGACCAAGTCGGACGGCAAAGGCACCGGCCTCGGCCTGGCGATCGCGGCGCGAATCGTCGACGCGCACCACGGAACGATCACCGTGAAGTCGACGGTCGGGCTTGGAACGCTGTTTGCCGTCGAGATTCCCGCGCTGGCGCCGCCGGACGCGCCCGCCGTGCCGAATCGTGATGGCGTCACAGCGGCAGTCTCAGGCGAACGAGGGTATTAGACCTGCTACAGCTCTCCCAACCTCGAAACAGCGTCATCGATTACGTCCGAAACACACTCTCGCCGGAAGCGCCGCCAAACAGTCGCTTTGTTACTACAACAATCTGCGCGATTGCCGCACTGGCTGCATATTTTCTCGAAGGCGCCGCGCCGCACCCCGCCGTTCACACGCTGATCGCGATCTGCTATTTCGCCGGCGGCTGGCGAACGCTCTGGGAAGCGGGACGCGGCGTGCTGGAGCGCCGGCTGGACGTGAATTTCCTGATGATTCTCGCCGCCCTCGTGTCCGCCGCACTTGGCCACTGGGGCGAAGGCGCGGTCCTGCTGTTTCTCTTTTCGCTCAGCGACGCGATGGAGCGATTCGCAATCGAGCGGACCCGCCGCAGCATCCGCTCCGTGATGGCGCTGCGCCCGCCCACCGCGCTGCTCATCCGCGACGGCGCTGAGAACGAGACGGCGGTCGAACAGCTCCGCCTCGGGGATGAAATCCGCGTTCGGCCGGGCATGCGCTTTCCAATCGACGGCCTGATCGTCGATGGCCGGGCCGCGATCGACGAGTCGGTGGTGACGGGCGAGT
The DNA here is from genome assembly GCA_016235145.1 of Planctomycetota bacterium. GTDB lineage: Bacteria > Planctomycetota > Phycisphaerae > UBA1845 > Fen-1342 > JACRLV01. Next base: position 1,972 of record JACRLV010000065.1, on the reverse strand, counting down.
CGATCCCGGTCGACAAGGGACCGGGCGACGCGGTTTTTGCCGGCACGATCAACGCCGACGGTTCGCTGCGCGTGCGGATGAACAAGCCGGCGGCAGAATCCACCATCGCCCGCATCGTCCATATGGTCGAGACCGCGCAGGATGAGAAGATCGCGGTGCAGCGAACGATCGAGCGCTGGCAGGCGCCTTATGTCTACGGCGTGCTGGCGATCAGCGCGCTGACGATTCTTGCGGGCGGTTTGTTCACGAGCGACTGGGCCGGATCGCTTCAACGGGGCATGGTCCTGCTCGTCGCTGCATCGCCGTGCGCGGTTGTGCTGGCGTCACCCGTCGCGGTGCTCTCGGCGATCACGTGTGGGGCGCGCCACGGCGTGCTTTTCAAGGGCGGCGCGCACCTGGAGCGGCTCGCGGAAGTCGATACAGTCGCGTTCGACAAAACCGGCACCGTGACGCTCGGCCGGCTTCAAGTCGTCGGCATGCGCCCGCACGGAGGCGCGTCGGAGGACCAGTTGCTCTCCGTCGCCGCCTCCATCGAGGCTCACAGCGAACACCCGCTCGCCGTCGCGATTGTCGCAGCGGCAAAGAAACGCGCGCTGCCGATGTCGGCCGTTGACGGATTCTCCAATGTCGCCGGCGACGGCGTATCCGGAACCGTTGGCGGATGTTGGACAGGCGTTGGACGGCGCGGACTTTTCGAAAAGCACGGCGTGTCGTTGCCGGACGGGCTCGACGGCGAGAAGAACCCACACGACGGCCACACGACCGTACTCGTGCATCAGGCCGGCGGCGTGTCCGGAACGATCGAGCTGCGCGACACGCTTCGAACGGATGCCGCCTCGGCGGTCGCCTCGCTGCATGCTCAAGGCGTCGAAAACCTGGTACTCCTCACCGGCGACCACACCGGGCCGGCCCGACGGATTGCTTCGCAGCTAGGCTTTCACGACGTGCGGGCGGAACTTCGACCCGAGGACAAGCTCGACGCGGTTCGCGGACTGCGTTCAGACGGGAAAACCGTCGCGATGATCGGCGACGGCGTCAACGACGCGCCAGCCCTCGCGGCGGCGCACGTCGGCCTGGCGATGGGCGCTCGCGGCACGGACGTGGCGATGGAAACGGCGGACGTGGTCTTGATGCGCGACGACCTGCACCTCGTCGCCGACGCCATACATCTCGCTCGCTCCGCTCGGCAGGTGATCCGCCAGAGCCTGGTTTTCGCGCTGGTTGTAATCGGTTGCCTGGTGACGCTGACGGGTCTCGGGTGGCTGCGACTTCCGACGGCGGTCGTGGGGCACGAGGGCAGCACGGTGCTGGTGGTGTTGAACGGGCTGCGCCTCCTCCGTACGCCGCTCGGCGCTGCAAAAAAGTCGTCCGCCATCTCGTGAACCGCCGTTCACGCCTCTTGACCGAATGGCGCCCGAAGGGCAATCTCTCGGTTACTCCTGCTCCGGCACGGCTGGGTGCCCCAGGATGTGCCGCTTATCAGCCGCGGACAGGCAACTTTGGAGCGTGCTCCCAACGTGAACGCACCGCCGGTGTCCATCTTGTCAGGTGAGCCTTTGGGGACGATCGCCCCGAACGCGGTCGATCCGTCGGACGAATCGTTCGTCCGGCGCGTCCGCGACGGGGAACGAAACGCGTTCGACGCTCTGGTGGAGCGATACCAGAAGCGGGCGACATCGGTTTCCTACCGATTGGTGGGGAACATTCACGATGCGCTGGAGGTTGTGCAGGACGCATTCGTCCGGGCGTACCGGAGCATCGAGTCGCTTGAGGAACCGGCGAGGTTTGGTCCGTGGCTGCTGAAGATCGTCACGAATCTGTCGCTGAATTTCCGCCGCGATCGAGCGGTCGGCGGGCCGAAGCTCTCGCTGGCCGACGCGGCGGGCGAAGACGAGGGCGGCACGGAATCGCGTCTGGCGGATCCTACGTCGTCGCGCGAACTCCCCGGGGCGGAAGCGGCCGCGTCGGAACT
>JACRLV010000064.1 GCA_016235145.1 Planctomycetota bacterium | reverse complement strand
GCGATCGACGAGCTCGTCGCGCAGACGGGGGTGACGGAGGTCTGCCTCGTCGGTTTCCAGCTCGGCGCGCCCATCGCGCATCACGAAAAGCCGTACGTTGGCGGAGTCCAGTCGAAAATCGGGGAACACGCGATTGTCGAGCGCGCTGGCCAACCGCTGGTGCAGGCTGCGCTCGCCGGAAAACACGCGCCCGCCGGGCCAAACGCCGGGACGGGAGGCGGATGTCGCCGGCGCATTTGATCCCTCGGACAGGACGATGTTGATTCGCGGGCCGTCGCAGATGATCTGCCGAATCGCCTCTTTGCCGCGGAGGAACTCGACCGCGTCCAGCGTGATCGTCGCGGCCCTGGCATCGAGCAACGGCCCGACGGACTCGACCGCGACGCCGGGCTGTTCCACGCGCAAGCCGCTGACGCGAACGCCGCAAGGCAACTCGAACGAAACGTCGTCCAGATCCAGCAGGCGCAGCCCGGTTTCGGCCAACGCCGCCCGAACGCGCTCACGGAGAGCCGCCGGGCGAAGCAGGTAACTCGCTGAACCCACCAGAGCGGCCAGCACTCCGGCGAGCAGGATCAAAACTCTCCGCCATCGGCGACGCTTCTTCATCTCCCGGAATTGTCGCACGACTTGAGCAGGGAAAAAAGGGCCGGTTTCATGGCACGCCGATCGAAGCGGTCCGGCCCCAATGAAAATGGCCGAGCTGCGGCTCGCAAACTTCACGAACCGCAGCTCGACTCACGGCGGGCAATCAGCTTGTCGCTCAGCAGACGAAGCCAAACTGGCTCAGCAGCAGGGTCAGATCGGTCAGATCGGTGATTCCATCGCCGTTGATGTCGCCGCCCGCACCGAGCCCGAAACTCCCGAGCAGAATCGTCAGGTCGGTCAGGTCGACGTCGCGGTCATTGTCCAGATCGGCCGGAATGTTGCAGACGATGTCCAGCGCGTCGAGGTCGTCGCCGAAACCCATCATTGCAGAGCCGCTGCGGACCGTCGCGAGTCCGAGCGCCTCGGCGGGAATCCAGATTCTCGGGGGCAGGCCGGGGCCGACCGGCGGAATCAGAATGGCGCCTTCTTCGATCGGCAGGCCGCAACGGCTGGCCGGCACGCCGGCGAGAACAAGCATCGAGCCGCGCCGTACGGAGAAGAAGACCGCGTCGGTCGCGCCGGTCGTCCAGCTGAACAGACCCGCCACCGGCTCATACATTCCGGTTCCGTTCTCCCAGACCGCCAAGGCGTCCAGGTCGTCCGTGCCGGTCCCCATCAGATCAAGGCCGAGCATGAATGACGGGATCCACACGAACGGCGGAGCCCCCGGCAGCGGCGACAGCAGCACGTCGCCGCCAAACGCACCGACCGTGGCCGCCGAGCCGCTGTTGGGAACGCCTTCCAGCGGGTCGATGAACGCGGCATCGAGGGAGAAGTACACGGGGATCATGATGCCGGGCGCGACGAAGGTGTCGACGTCGAGGGCATCGAGGTTCGACCCGGGATCGACCGGAATTCCCGGCGTCGGCGGATTGGGCTCGATCAACCCAACACCGGGGCCGCCGAACGGCGCGAGCCCGTCGCCGTCGTAAACGGCTGTGTTGCCCATCGTTGCAGCGGGAAATGCGCATGGAGATATCCCGCCGATCAGCGTATTCATGAACACGTCCGCCGAGGCCTGCGCTGCTCCCATCGCGCCTTCCGTCCAGACGGCGGGCGGCATGGGCGTACCAGGGAGTCCAATCGCAAATTCATCCACGGAGAAGTACCACTCGGTGAACGGAAACCCAGGCGCGCGCGGGGCGTAGTCGTTTCCGTAAGATAGCGCATCGAGCTCTACGAAGCCGGGCACTCCCGGCGGATGGCCAATCGCTGCCGGGTGCGCCGGCAGCATGAGCCCCGGCGCCGGCGGGCCGAACCCGCCGCTGATGGCGATGCTTGGCGGCGGCAACGGGCCGGGAGCCGGCGGCCCAAAGAACGGCGGCGTGAGGATGTCCCCCTCCGTAATCGGAACTCCAAAGACGGTGGATGGAAACCCGATCGGGGGGCCCTGCCAGTCGATCGAATAGGAGACCTGGGCCAGAACCAGGCCCGCACCGAACCCACAGTGCAAGACGGCGCCCAACAACGCTCTCTTCCAGGAAACGGAGAGGATTTCGGTCAGCTTCGGGGCGTTTGGCGTGCTCATCGCTTTCTCCTTGGCGGGGGCTTGTACCTGACAAGAAGACGCACGAGGACGCTGCCCGGCTGCTTATCCGTCGCCGGGATTTTTCGGCCCACGAACGAACGCCGAAATGTGAGAAATAACGCGCCATTCGCGCAGCGCGAATACTTCCGCTTCAGAGGCGCCGAAAGGGGAACCGTGCGAGAACGCACGCTCACATGCGCGGGATTTACGATTCGGTCGGGCTTCCGCCCGATTGGGCGCGGCGGATCGCGCGGACCAGCTTCTCGAGAATGTGCGCCGGGGCGGCCAGATGCTCCCAGTTCACGGTCGGCAGACGTGAGTTCGTCGGCGTCATGCGAATCGTGCCCAGGCGCAGCACACGCTGCCAGAATCCGAGACGAATGTGCGCTTCGGCGATTTGCACCAGCGGACATTCAACCAAACTGACGTTCAGCACGCCGCTGAAACGCATCACGCGCCGGTTGGACAGCACATAGAGCCGACTGGCCCACTGGAGCGACGCGACCAGCCCGCGCAGCAAGGCGAGCAGTTCAAAAAGGGCCACCAGAGACGCCGCTGTCCGCGACCAGCCGCCGCCGCCCACGGCGACGATGGCGACCGCCGCCGCCGCAACCTGCGCAACGATTACAACCCGTGCGGCCGCAAAGGCGACGAACCAAAGCGAGGGCTTGATCGAGAGTTCGACAATTTCGCCGCCGTCGAGCATCGCGAGCGCCGCGACGGGCGTCGTTTCGACCGGCAGAGCCGCTTTCACGTCGGCCTGTGCCCCGACGGCAAGCGTATCGCGCGGATCGCGGAAATCCGTCACGGCATCAGCTCCGGATGGAGCACTCCGATATGCGGAAAGTTGCGATAGTGGTCGTCGAAGTCCAGCCCGTAGCCCACGACGAACAAATCCTCGATATCGAACCCGATGAAGTCGGCCACGATGTCCGTCGGCGCCTTGCTGGGTTTTCGCAACAGCACGGCGGTGCGCAGGCTGGCCGGATTGTGGCGGCGGATCATCTCCTGAACGGCGCGCAGCGTCCGCCCGCTGTCGAGGATGTCGTCGACCAGGAGCACATGCCGGCCGCGAATGTCGCCGGTCGGCTCGTGGATCGTCTTGGGCGCCTGCGCGGAGGTGGTGCGTCCGGGATAAGCCGTTACGTGCACGAGAGCGATCTTCATCTTGAGCGGCAGCTCGCGAATCAGGTCCGCCAGAAAGATGATCGACCCCGAGAGGATCGGGATGATCGTCAGCCCGGCCTCGCCCGGCGGGTAGTGCCGCGCGATCTCGTTTGCGAGTTCGCGGACACGCTCCCGGATCTTCGTCTCGTGCAGCAGGATGCGTGCGATGTCCTGGTGCATCTCCAGAGTATAAGCGGCCGATCCGGCGGCGACACGCGGCGATGCAGGAACCATTCTGGGAGATTAGGATGAGGACGACAGCCCGCCGCCGGCGGCCGTCTGGCGAATCTTGCCAAAGTCCCTTCAGCGAAGGAGCCCCGCGTGCTTACCATCTCTTGCTTGGCGAGTCTGTTCCTGTGGCTTCCGGATGACCTTGTCATGAGAAACGCCGCCGCTGTCCGCCCGGTACACACCTATTCGATCGTCGCGCGCGACCCTGTCACGGGCGACATGGGCGTGGCGGTGCAATCGCATTGGTTCAGCGTCGGCTCGGTTGTCACCTGGGCGGAGTCCGGCGTCGGCGCCGTGGCGACGCAGTCGCTGGTCGATCCGGCGTATGGGCCGCTCGGGCTCGACATGCTGCGGCTCGGCAAGTCGGCGGATGAAGCCTTGCGGGGGTTGTTGGCGAGCGATCCCCGTTCCGCCGTGCGGCAGGTCGCGATCGTCGATGCAAAAGGCGTCGTGGCGGCGCACACCGGCGACAAGTGCATCGCCGCCGCCGGGCACGTCGCCGACGCGGCCGGCCAATTCTCGGTGCAAGCCAACCTGATGGAAAAGGAGACGGTCTGGCCGGCGATGGCGGCTGCCTATCGCGAGGCCAAGGGCGATCTGGCGGACCGGATGCTGGCGGCGCTGGAGGCGGCGGAGCGCGAGGGCGGCGACATTCGCGGGCGGCAGTCGGCGGCGATCCTGATCGTGAAGGCGAAATCGACCGGGCGATCGTGGGAGGACAAGCTCTTTGACCTGCGCGTCGAAGACCATCCGAATCCTGTCGCCGAGCTGAAGCGCCTGGTCGGCATTCAGCGGGCGTACAACCACATGAACGCGGGCGATCTCGCGGTCGAGAAGAAGGACTTCGCCGCCGCGAATCAGGAGTACACAGCGGCCGCCAAGCTCGCGCCGGACATCGTCGAGCTTCCGTTCTGGCAGGCCGTGACGCTGGCGAGCAACGGAAAGGTCGACGAATCGCTGCCGATCTTCAAGAGCGTCTTCGCCCGGGAGAAGTCGCGCTGGCTGCCGCTGATTCGCAGACTGGCCAAGGCGGATCTGCTGCCGAATGACGAGGCGATCCTGAGCAGGATCGAAGCTCAGGCGAACTAGTGAACCGACGCACTCGGAATTTCGGATGGGTGGTACGGGCGTCCCGCCCGTTTGACAGCCGAGACGGCCGTACCACCCGAAGAATCGAGCATGACGGAGCACTAGGCGAATGCCGCGCACGGCGTCGGCATCGAATTGAAACGGCGCTACATCAAATCAGCCGGGTCGACGTCGACGGTCAGGCGCGTCACGCCCGGAGAGAGCAGCCCCTCGCTGATGGCTTCGTGCAGCAATTTTTGTGCGCTGCCGTCGCGCGGGCAGCGGATCACGATTTCGAATCGCGACAGGTCGCGCAGCCTCGGAATCAGGCACGGCTGCGCGTCGCCGACGTGAATCCCCGCGTGAATCCGCCCGGCGAGTCGGCGGAGAGACTCACTGAGCTGCGCGGCCGCGCCGCGCGCCCGATCCGCCTGTTCATCCAGCAGGACGAGCCGGACCAGCCGGCCGAACGGCGGGTAGCCCAGCTCGCGGCGGATCGACAGTTCGTCGCGGGCGAAAGACTCGTAGTCCATCCGCAGCGCGTGCTGCAAAACGGGATTCCTCGGATCCGCGGTTTGGATCAGCGCTCGCGAGCCGCCCTGCCCGCGCCCCGCACGGCCCGTCACCTGCACGATGAGCTGAAACGCCGCCTCCGCCGCCCGGAAATCCGGCAGACCGATCTGCGAATCGACGTCCAGCACGCCGACCAGGCGCACGGACGGGAAGTCCAGCCCTTTGGCGACCATCTGCGTCCCGAGCAGGATGTCCGCCTCGCGCCGCTCGAACGCCGCCAGCGCCGTCGCGTAATCCTCGCGACGCTTCATCGTGTCGCGATCCAGCCGCAGAATGCGCGCCGCCGGCGCGAGCCCGCGAACCTCCTCCTCCAGCCGCTGAATCGCCAGCCCGGATCGTTCCAGCGGACCACGGCAGGTGTTGTCCAGACAACACGTCGGCCGCGGTTGGCGCGTGCCGCAGCGATGGCATTTCATTTGGTCATCCGCGCGGTGCTCAACCAGGTGCGCGCCGCACCGCGCGCATGCCGCAATCAGCCCGCAGGCCGTGCAACGCAAGCGGGCCGAGTATCCCCGGCGGTTGTGCAGCAGGATGATCTGCTCGCCGAGGGCGAGCGTCTCGCGGACGGCGTCGCGCAGTTCCACAGAAAGCACGCCGCCGGCGCGCGGCCCTTGCCGCGTGTCGATCGCAGCGGCCTGCGGCAAAGCGGCGCCCGGGACGCGCTGCGGCAGGCGCAGCAGCTTGAAATGCGGCAAGTGGTGCGCGTTGTGCCAGGTTTCCAGCGACGGCGTGGCCGAACCAAGCACGACCGGAATCCGCTCGATTTGCCCGCGCTTGATGGCGACGTCGCGCGCGTGATAGTGCGGGGCGGCGATGTTCTTGAGGCTGGTCTCCTGTTCCTCGTCCACGACAATCAGCCCCAGCCGCGGGCAGGACGCGAAAACCGCGGTCCGCGTTCCGATCACCACGTCGATCTCGCCGGCGGCGATCGCGCGCAGGGCTTCGGCACGCTGCCGCGGGCGGAGCCGGCTGTGCAGCACCGCGACGCGCGAGAATCGCCGGGCGAATCGCTCCACCACCTGGGTCGCCAGCGCGATTTCCGGTACGAGCACGATGGCCTGCCGCCCGCCCGCGACCGCCTGGCGGATCGCGCGGACGTACACCTCCGTCTTGCCGCTGCCCGGCACGCCGAAGAGCAGAAAGACCCGGAAGTCCGGCGGGTCGGTCAAGCAGGCGCCGATTGCTTCGAGCGCGGCGGTCTGGTCGGTCGTGAGCGCGAAGCGATCTTCCGGCGAGTCGATTGGGGCTTCGGTCACATCGGCGGCCGACTGCGTCTTTCGAAAGGGAGCCTCGACGCGCTGTTCGAATGATTCGATCAGACCGTCCTTCGCCATCGCGCGCACCAACGCGCTCGTGACGGCCGCCTCGCGCAACACATCGGCGCGGCGCCTGGGGCCGTCGCGCAGGGCGGCGAGAACGGCCATGCGCCTGGCCGTCATCGCAGTTTCGGTTGTGTCGCTTGTGACGCGAAGAAAGGAGACCGCGCGCGTGCGCGGCGCCTCTCGCAATGGGGCGGGAACGACCGCTTCGATCGTTTTTCCCGGCGGACAGACGTAGTAATCGCTGACCCATAGCGCAAGGTCGATGACGCCCGGCGTCAGCAGCACCGCCGCCCCGACCTCGGCGATCGGACGGCGCGATTGGTTCCACTCCTGCTGCGAAACGCGGAGGCACCAACCATCGACCAGGCGTTTCGAACTTCCGTAAGGAACGCGGACGGCAACTCCCGGGGCGACTGCGCTGGCCAACGCCGCAGGCACGCTATAGGTATAGACGCGATGCGAGCGGCGCCGCAGGGCCACGTCGGCGACGCATTCCGTGCGCGTCCGGCCCGGCAGCGGAAGCAGCCATCCCTGATCGCCAACGTCGCTCATGGATCTCTCCAGGGCCGCCGGAAAACCGGCGCACGCCGGCCCTACGGGCGGATCTGACCCAAGGGCGATTGATTATCAGGCTTTTCTGCCGGGTCGCACGTACCGGGCTACAGAATTCACGCGAATCGTGGTCACAGACGATAGAACCAAGCGTGTTCGGGACTCGCGCGGATTATTCAAAGGCTTTCTTATGTCGTCGGACAAGCCACTCAGATCCGTGGTTGTTGCCGAGGATGACGACCTTCAGCGTCAGTTGATTGTGCGCCACCTCCGCGATGCGGGGTTCAACGTCATCGCCTGCGAGAACGGTAAGGTCGCCTTGGGCGCTATTCAGCGGCTCGGGGCTTGTACGGTGCTCTCCGACGGCTGCATGCCGCAGTTGGACGGCTTTGGACTGCTGAAGGCGACCCGCGAAATGATGGACCTCGGGGTCGTGTCCTACGTTCACTTCATCATGCTCACCGCGAACGACAACCGCGATTCGGCCGTGGCTGCGCTGGAAGCCGGCGCGGATGACTACCTGACGAAGCCATACCATCCGCAGGAATTGCTTGCCCGATTGCGCGTCGGCGACCGCTTCCATCGATTGCACGGCGAACTTTCGGCAAGACAGATCGAAGTTCAGCGCAGCAGTGCGGAAGTCGCGCGCATGTACAACAAGCTCGAGCAGCTTTCGCGGACGGACGCGCTCACCGGGCTGGTCAATCGGCGGTATTTTCTGGAACGGGCGGCCGACATCTGGACGCTGGCCCGCCGCCATTCGCGGAACCTGAGCTGCATCATGATCGACATCGATCACTTCAAGTCGATCAACGACACGCACGGCCACGCCGCCGGCGATTTCGCGCTTCGAAGAATCGCCGCGGTCGCTCGCGAGCAACTGCGAACCACTGATCTGCTCGGGCGTTTTGGCGGCGAAGAATTCTGCATGCTGTGCCCG
>JACRLV010000150.1:1294-18555 GCA_016235145.1 Planctomycetota bacterium | reverse complement strand
TGCGTGATCCGCCAGCGGTCGTTCAGGCGCGCATAGATGAACAGAATCACAAACGGAATTCCGAGAATCGCGCTGATCGCCAGCCCGAATGACCGGTCGTACTGCACGTTGAGAGCGCCGAACCAGTTGAAGATCCAACCGAACAGCGGAATGTTGCGCACCGCGTTGAGATAGGCGCCAAGAATCCAGAGCGCGAAAATCAGCACGATCCAGAACACCGCCTGATTGCGATTCACGTCCACACCCATCGTCAGCAGCACGAGCCCGAGTACGGTGATGTAGACCCAGCCGAGAACCTCCAGTTGAGCGGAGTGTTCCGCCGACGGCGGCCCAAAGGGCCAAAGAAGCAATCCAATCGCGATCAGCGGCCAGATGAACATCAGCTTTGGATAGCCGATGAATGTGACCTCGTGAACGTGGGGCGGTGCATGCGCAGGAGCTTTGTTGGTCGTTCCGGCGGCGGTTGCCACAGTCGACTCCTTGTTTTCCATTGAGCGGATTCCGCGAGGCCCCAGCCACGCGCGATCACGCTGAGTCGTATTCTTGATCGAACCGAGGTTTTCGTACAGGGTTCCGATTTCCGCGGAAAATTGGAACGGCCTCACTTGTCTGGCCCGGGTTTTGCTTATCCTATGATCCGTCCGGAGCGGAACGGTCCGCTGACCGGAATGCGAAGGAGAAGCAGATGAGCCGCCTTACACTTGTCGATCCGAAGACCGCGACCGGACAGGTCAAGGAGATTTTCGAGGGCCCCCTGAAGGGCAAGTACATCAACATCTTCCGCGCCATGGCGAATTCGCCCGCCGGGCTGCAATTTTACGTGAACATGCAGGCGGCGATTGCGGGCTCGCCGCTCACGCCGAAGGAGCGCGAGGTCATCGCGCTGGCACTGGCCGAGCTGAACTTGTGCGAATACTGCGTGGCGGCCCACACGATGGTCGGAAAGGCCGCGGGCCTGACCGTCGAGCAGACCGTCGCCGCCCGCAAAGGCACTTCGGACGATCCCAAACTGGCGGCGCTGGCCCGTTTCGCGACGCGCATACACGAGAAAAAGGGCTTTGTGACGGATGCTGAAGTCGCGGAATTCAAGGCGGCCGGCTACGCTGAATCCGTGCTGGTGGACGTCGTCGCGGTGATCGCCCTGAACATCTACACCAACCTGTTCAACCACGTGAACAACACGCCGGTCGATTTCCCGGCCCCGCCGCCGCTGAAATAGCGCCGCCTGACGTAACCGCCGCGCGGCTGGCGAAATCCGAGCCCCAAGCGCCAGCGCGCGGGGATTATTCAAGTGCTGCGCCAATCGCGCAAACACCCGCGCGCTGGCGCTGGGGGCTCGGATCGCGCGATGTGCCGGATTCCGAAAGTGCACCCCCGCAACCAGCGCGGCGGCTTGAACTGGACCGCTTGAATTTCCCGACCTATCGTTCGGTCGCGTCGATCGACAGAATTGGCACCATTTCGATTGTTTTTGGGGGCCGCTCGCCGATCGACGCGCGGAGATCACAAGATGAGCAACAGCCTGCCGCCGCTTGGCTTCATTGGTCTGGGAATCATGGGTGCGCCCATGGCGGGGCATTTGCTTCGCGCGGGGCATCCGCTGCACGTTTTTTCGCGTACAAAGGCGCGAGCCGAACCGCTGCTGGCGGAAGGCGCGCACTGGTGCGCGAGCCCGGCCGAAGTCGCGCGACGCTGCGAAACCCTGCTCATCAACGTCACCGACACGCCGGACGTTGAAGCAGTGCTGTTCGGGCCAAACGGAGCGGCGGACGGACTGCCGCGGGGCGGCGTGGCGGTCGATTTTAGCACGATTCGCCCCGACGGCGCACGCAGCATCGCCCAGCGACTCGCCGAGCGAGGCGTGGATTTTCTTGACGCCCCGGTGACCGGCGGACAGGTTGGGGCGCAGAACGCGACGCTGACGATCATGGTGGGCGGCGACGCGGCGGCGTTTCAGCGCGTGCGGCCGATTTTCGAGCGCGTCGGCAAGACGATCGCTCATGTCGGTCCGAGCGGCGCGGGCCAGTCGCTGAAAGCGTGCAACCAGATCCTGTGCGCGGTGAACATGATCGGCGTGTGCGAGGCGTTGCTGCTGGCGAACTCCGCCGGCCTCGACCCGGCTCAGGCGATCGAAACGCTCGCGGGCGGCGCCGGCGGTTCGTGGGCGTGGACGACGCTCGGCAGGAAGATCATCGCCGGCGACCTGAAGCCCGCCTTCATGATCAAGCTGATTCAGAAAGACCTGCGGATCGTTCAGGACGCCGCCGAGCGCGCCCATGTTCCCTTGCCGGGAACCGCCCTCGCACAGCAGCTCTTCCGCGCGGTCGAGTCCGAAGCGGGCGGGTCGGACCTGGGAACGCAGGCCATGATCCGGGCGTACGAACGTCTGACGAAGCTCACGTAGTTCGTCACGCTCTGATTTCCCGTTTGGGTGGAGCGAGGCGCTTCGGTGTGGCCTTTCGCCGCCCGAAATGGCAGCCGAGAGCGGTGGGTCCGAGTACGGCGGCAAGAGTCCAACGTCGTGAACCTGTGAAAAACCAGTCGAATTCAATTCCAGCCTCGATTACAATCAAACAGAGAGCGATCTCCGGCATCCTGTCGAAACGCATGTCGCGGCCCAATCCGGCCCGGCGTCTGTCGGCACGAGCGAATCGCAAGGAAACGAGCAGAACCGTCCGGGTGTGACAACGCAATCCGACAACCGAGAGCGGTGAGGGCGGTTGCGGATTCGCCGCCGAGTCCGGGGGGCATGCTCGCCAGGAGAGATGTTGTGCGGCTGCATTTCGCTGGAATGACCATTGCAGCATTGACAATCGCGCTGTCTTCCAGCGCGCCCGCGCAGGTGTTTCGCGCCTTCTGGGCGGACGCCTTTCACGAGGGATTCAAAAGCACGTCCGAGATCAACAGCATGGTCTCTCGGGCGCAGGCCGGTCGATACAACGCCATCGTCGCCGAGGTGCTTGCGTTTCACGACACCACCGGCAGCGGGCACGGGGCGTACTGGAATTCAGCGATCGTTCCCCACGCGGCGGATGTGTCCGGCGGAATCGACCCGCTGGCCCTGCTCGTGCAAACTGCCCACGCCGCCGGCATCGAAGTTCACGCCTGGATCGTGCCCTATCGCGTGTGCGCGGCCTGGCCGCCTTCCAACAACGGACTCGTCGCGGCGCACCCCGAGTGGCTGATGGTCCCGCTGGCGAATCTCGGCAACGGACCTGCCACGGTCGGCGGCTACTACACGCTTGATCCCGGCTCGCCGGAGGCTCAGGAGTACCTGACGAATATCGTGCAGGAGCTTGTGAACAACTACGCCATCGACGGCATCAACCTCGACTACATCCGCTACGTGCAGACCGACGCCGGCTATCCCGCCGTCAGCAGCTACGCGAAATCGTCGCTGGCCCGCTTTCAGCAGATCTCCGGTTACGTCGGTGTTCCGCCTTCGACGGGCAACACCGCGTGGGACAACTTCCGCCGGCGGACGATCGATGAATACGTGCGGAGGCTGCGGGCCGAAATACCGAGCATCACCAGCAACCCGCGGCAGCCGCTGCGGCTTTCCGCCGACCTGATCTGCTTCGGCAATTCGCCCAGCACCTGGGCGAGTTCGAGCGCGTACGCGCTCTTCCAGGATTGGCGGAAATGGATGGAGCTCGGCTGGCTCGACGCCGGCGTGCCCATGAATTACAAGCGTGAGCACGTCAGCAACGAGGCCACGTGGTATCGCAACTGGGTGAACGCGGCGATCGGCTGGCGCTACAACCGCCATATGTACTGCGGTCAGGCCGTCTACCTCAATACGAAGGCGAACAGCGTCACCCAGCTCAGCTACTCTCTGAGCCACGGTGCGAACGGAGTGGTGACGTACTCATACGCCGCGACCGCTGACCAGAATACCGACGGAAACCCGGAGTCCGACTGGACGTGGTACACGTACGTCGCGACGAACCTTTTCACCTCGCCGGCGACGACGCCGAGCATGCCCTGGCGAAGCTCCGCGACCGCGACCGAAGGCACGCTCTGGGGCCGCGTGATCAACGGCACGACCGGCCAGCCGATCGATGATGCGACGGTGCAGGTCGGAGCGCTCACGCCGGTGCTGACCGACGGCAACGGCTATTTCACCGTCACGCTCATTCCCGCCATCGCCGCGGGAACCAGCTACACCGTCACCGCGCTCAGCGATACCTGTCCGCAAGTCTCGGCTTCCGGCATCGTCGTCACCGCGGGCGGCATCGCCCTGCGGAATTTCACGCTCTGCCCGGGCGTCCCGCCGTTCGGCGACATGGACGGCGACGGCGACGTTGATTTCGCGGACTTCGCCCAATTCGTGTTCTGCCTCAGCGGGCCCGACATCGACTACCCGCCGGGCCAGTTCTGCCTCGACGGCGACAGCGACGCGGACTTCGACGTTGACATGGCGGACTTCATGCAGCTCCAGCGGAGCTACGGATCGCCCTAGGCCCGCCCTACTCTCGATCGGACGCTATACTCCTGCCCGCCCGGGTGCATCGCGCGCTCGGGAACTTCTTGCCGTCGGTGGGAGCGGGCAATGCCTGGGTTGGATCTGATCGTCATCGGCGCGGGGCCGGGCGGATACGTCGCCGCCATCCGGGCCGCGCAATTGGGAATGAGCGTCGCCTGCATCGAAAAGGAGCCGCAGCTCGGCGGCACCTGCCTGCGCGTCGGCTGCATTCCCAGCAAGGCGCTGCTCGAATCGAGCGAGCGCTACGCCGAAGCCCGGCACGACTTCGCCAGGCACGGAATCACGCTGTCCGGCGTCAAGCTCGATCTGGCCCAGATGATGAAGCGGAAAGACGAGGTCGTCGCCGCCAACACGGCCGGCATCGAGATGCTGTTCAAGAAGAACAAGATCATGCGCTTCGTGGGCCATGGTCGGTTGACCGGCAAGACCGCCGAAGGAATCGCCGTCTCCGTGGAAAAGGCAGGCGGCGCACCGGAAGCACTCTCAGCCAAGAATCTGATTCTGGCGACGGGTAGCCGTGTCGCAAGCCTGCCGGGCGTCGCGCTTGATGGCGATCGAATCGGCACAAGCACCGAAGCCCTGAGATATTCGGCGGTGCCCGCGAGCCTCGTCGTGATCGGCGCGGGATTCATCGGCCTGGAACTTGGCTCCGTTTGGTCCCGCCTGGGGACGAAAGTGACGGTCCTGGAGTTTCTCGACCGAATTTTGCCCGGGATTGACGCGGAAGTCGCCGACGCCATGCTGAAGATTCTGAAAAAACAGGGCATGGAATTTCGGCTGAAGACGCGGGTGACGGCGGCTCGGTTCGACAAGAAGGCCGGACAGTGCGTGGTCGAGACCGCCGACGGCGAGCCGATCATCGCGGAGCGCGTCCTGGTCGCGGTCGGACGTTCGCCGAATACCGAGAATCTGGGGCTCGAATCGGTCGGCATTCAACCGGATCCGAAAGGCCGGATCCCGGTCGGCGATCATTTCGAAACGTCTGTTGCGGGGATCTTCGCAATCGGCGACGTGATCCGTGGGCCGATGCTGGCGCACAAGGCCGAGGACGAGGGCGTCGCGTGCGTCGAGCACATGGCGACCGGCTACGGCCATGTGAACTACGACGTCATTCCCGGCATCGCATACACGCACCCGGAGGTCGCGTCCGTCGGCAAGACCGAGGAGGATCTGAAGGCGGCGCAAACTCCCTACCGCAAGGGCGTTTTCCATTTCCGAGGCAACGGCCGGGCTCGGGCGCTCAACCAGACCGACGGATTCGTCAAGGTGCTGGCGCACGGCGAGACGGACCGCGTGCTGGGGATCCACATCGTCGGTCCGCGGGCCGGCGATCTCATCGCCGAGGCCGCCGCCGCGATGGAATTCGGCGCGAGCAGCGAGGACATCGCCCGCACCTGCCACGCACACCCGACGCTCGCCGAGGCGCTCAAGGAAGCTGCGCTCGCAGTAGACGGCCGCGCGATCCACTCCTGAGAACGAGCCGACAGCGTAGCGGCCGGCGTCTCGCCGGCCGTAGCCGATCGAAACCACAAACTCGAACGCGCAACCGCCCGACTTCCCGTTCGATAATCATCCCACGCACCGCCGGCCGCCGACCCACACGCCGGCCGGCTCCGCGGCTTCGTCCAGCAGCCAGCTTTGCGGTTCCGCCACAGCCCGGCCCGGCGAGAAGACAACCAAGTCAGCGAGCTTCCCGCTCTCCAGCGATCCAATCCGATCCGCCATCCCGAGCGCCCCGGCCGCATCGAGCGTGACGATTCGCAGCAGCTCTCCGGCGGGCAGCGACGGCGCCAGACCGCGCAGAACGCGCAGCTCTGCGAGCATCGACAGCCCCTCGTTGCTCGCGGCGCTGTCCGTCCCGATCGTCGTGCGTACGCCCGCCTCGCGCAGCGCGACGAACGGGTGCGGCGGATGCCCAAAAAAACGATGCGCCCGCGGACAGTAGATGATCGTCTGGCCGCTGCCCGCGAGCGTTTCGAAATCAGCGGGCTGGGCGTAGTTCATGTGCGCCAGCGAACCCGCCGGCAAGCCGCGCGTCACGCGATCCAGATACTCGATCAACGAACACGCAGGCGATTTCAGCCCACACTGCGCAAGCAGCGAACGCAGCATCGCCGGCAGCGCATCCTCGCGCCCGGCCAGAAAGCCGATTTCCTCAACGGTCTCGCCCAAGTGCATCGTCCACGGCCGCCCGAGCTCCGCCGCAAGCTCGATCGCCGCTCGCACCTGCTCGATCGGCACCGAATACGGCGCGTGCGGCGTCACGCCGACCGTCAGCCGCTCATCCTCCTCGACGCGCGAAATCTCCTCGCGCAGCTCCGCCGGGTTGCGCGGCCGCTCATCCGCGAGCGCGAGCAACTCGACGAAGCACACCTTGCGAATCGGCGACGGCTTCAGCGCTTCCCACGCGATGTTGCGGCGCGAAATGTCGCCGACGCAGGTGATCCCCGTCCGCAGGCAACGCCGCGCGCCGTCCGCGGCGGCCGCGCGCTCGCGCCGCACCTGCTCCGGCTGCCGGCGAAGCGGAACGAGCTGCTGGACCCACGGCCAAAACGGCGCCGGACGCAGCTTGCCCTCATAACAGGTGAGTTCCAGGTGTGCGTGCGGATTGACAAAACCGGGCAGCAGCACGCCGTCCGTAAGGTGCGCCCCCGCCTCGCCGGCGCTGCGAAGCGATTCCGGAAGCTCAGACGCCGGGCCGACCCCCGTGAGCCGCGGCCCTTCGAATTCGACAAAACCGTCGCGAATCGGCGGCGACGAGATCGGCAGCACCCAGCCGGCACGAACGATCACGGCTGAATGTGATCCTCGTAGGGATAGTCGTCGCGCAGGCCGAAGCCGCGCGTCGGCCCCGCCGGCCTGCGGATGAACGGGATGAAGTCGCTCGGGAAGGACGCGCCCGGATTCTGCGGCGGCTGGTTCTGGGAAACGGGGCGCTCCTCATCGAACCACGTCCGCCAATCCCAGCCGATCTGCCCGCTGGCGATGTGATGCTGCATCGAATTCTCGCACGCGCACATGCCCGGCGTGCGGTGCAGCACGTCGATCAGGCGCTCCAGCACGCGCGGCAGCACTTCGACCGCCGCCGCCGCTCGCTCGGCCTGCTGCTCCGCGTCCAGAATGCGACCGTTCTCGAACGGGCGGAAATCGCTGCCCGTCTCGGCGTAGCCCGCCACGAACGCGACGCTCGCGTAGCACATCTGGAGTTCTTTCGCCAGAAAGACCTCCGGCGACAGCGTCATGCCGAGCAACTCGGCGCCAAAGGCGGCGTATTTGCGCACCTCCGCCGGCGTTTCGCGCCGCGGCCCTTCGATGCACACGTACGTTCCGCTGGGGCTGAAGCGGCACATCTCATCGCCGAGCGCGGTCATCAGCGCGTTCGACAGGCTGGGGCAGAACACCGGCCATTGCCGCACGACGCCGAGGCCCTGGTTCTCGAAAAACGTCCGCGGGCGGGAGTGCGTTTCGTCGATCAGGTCGGAGACGACCACGAACTGCCCGATCTTGTAGTTGTGCGAAATCGCCCGCGTCTCGCTCCATGAGAAAACGGCCCGCGTGCCGAGCGATTTAAGGGCGTAGATGTTGGCACGATAGTTCACGAAGCTCGGGGAGAGAAAATAGAACGATCCGAACCGCGACTCGCAGGCGAAAATCGGCTGCGATTCGCCGAACGGCGTATCTTGCGGCCCGAGACGGTGCGCCAGGAACGCCCCGTCGCGCAACAGGTCGTACGCCGCGGTCCCCCCGATGCAGGCAACGGATGCTTCCATAATCGCCAACGCCTCCGAGTTCAGAACGCCGACACCAAACGCCGAACACCGAACGCCGGACATCGAAAGCCGGACATCGAAAGCCGGACACCGAAAGCCGGACATCGAAAGCCGGACATCGAAAGCCGACGCGAGCACGCAGCCACTGCTCCCTCTCCCGGTACTCCGGGAGAGGGCCGGGGTGAGGGCGCACTCTCCACGCCCCAAGCACCAGCGCGCGGGCCCGAAACGACAGCCGGGGCGACTGCGCTGAGTCAGAACCCCAAGCGCCAGCGCGTGGGGCCGACCTGCGCCCAACAGCGCCCCAAGCACCAGCACGCGGGTCCGAAACGGCAGCAGGGGCGGCTGCGCTACATCAGAACCCCAAGCGCCAGCGCGCGGGGCCCAAGCCTCGCCCTAAGCGGCCGCTCTGCAACAACACTCCAACAGAACCGCGCCAACCCGATTGTCGGTCGCCGACCGAATTTCGATTTGTGCCGCTTACAGTATACGCGCAGCCGGCTGATTCGCAATCGCAATTCACTCGAAACTCCGGCCGAGGCCCGAGAATTGGGGGATAAGCTGTTTCTGACCAACAACACCTGGTATACTGCCAAGGTCGTGGTGGAATACCAGACAAGCTGGCCGTACGCCAACGTGCTGAGCCTGTGGGTCGACACGGACGGCGACGCCGACTTCAGCGACGAGACGCAGCTCCTGTACGCCGGCGTGACCGGGGCGGTGGGCTACTGCGGCGTTTTCCGCTACACCGCCGCGACGACCGTGGTCCAGTTCGACGACGTCAGGATCGGGACCGACAACGCCTCACCCAAAGATGGCGACTTCGTGGGTGGGATGGGCGTCTCGCCCGTCACTGGTGACGCGGGCTTCCAGCCCGCGAGATTCCGCAACAATGACTGGCGTGTACGTTCCAGGTTGAAGACGATGGGAACGCGAAAGTGAGATGTGGCCCGAAAATAGGTGGCTGTCCCGAATGGCATGTAGGCATAAGTAGTGTTACAACATTAGGTTATGGTTTGGGCGACAAAGGAATGACCTCCTGCTTGAATGGTGTTGCTGACAAACACGTTCACCAGGCAAACGAGGAGGTCATGGATGACCAGTATCACCTCTCAGGCGCGGCGGCTCATGTCGGATTTTCAACGGGATGAAACAGCGGTCGAACTGGTTCGCGCGCAGGACGTGGTCGTCGCGTGTCGGTCGGCCGGACATCGCTGGCGGGAGTGTTTCTGGTCGCCGTGCGTCACGGTCATGACGTTCGTTCGGCAGGTGCTGCACGGCAACTGTTCCTGTCGTGAAGCTGTGGCGTTGACGTTGGCGGCCCTTGCGGATCGAGCGGGAGAAACCGGGCCGGACTCGGAAGCGCCGTCGGCATCGACGGTGTCCGGCGATCCGAGCGCCTACAGCCAGGCCCGCCAGAAGCTGCCGGGCGCGGTGCTGGAACACCTGAATCGATCGTTCATCCAGCAGGCAGGCTCACACGCGAAATCCACGAACCGCTGGTGCGATCGAAGCGCCGTCATCGTGGACGGCTCCAGCACCAGCACAGCGGACACGCCCGAATTGCAGAAGAAGTTTCCACAACCGTCGGGCCAGAAGCCGGGCTGCGGGTTTCCAGTGATGCGGCTCGTGGCGATCTTCTGCTGGGCCAGCGGCTGCCTGCTCGACTGGGCGGCGGATTCCCTGCATGTCGGTGAACTGACTTTGTTTCGCCGTCTAATGAAATCGCTGGCCGCGGAAACGGTGGTCTTGGGCGACACCTACTATGGAAGCTATTACGACCTGGTGCTGCTCAGGCAGCATCATCTGGATGGCGTGTTTCGACTGCACCAACGCCGGTCAACCGGCTTGCGCTTCGGCACGCGGCTGGGCGAAGGCGACCACCTCGTCACATGGACCAAGCCGAAGATTCCGCCGCGCGGCGTTTCGCCGGAAGAATGGAAACAGGTCTCGCAGACATTGACCGTGCGTCACGTCCGGCGCCGAATCGACATTCCCGGCTTTCGCAGCCGGGAGTTGAACGTGGTGACGACGCTGCTCGATCCGAGCGCGTATCCGCCGGCGGACCTGGCACAGCTCTACCGCGACCGCTGGCTGGCCGAACTCAATCTCCGCTGCTTGAAAACAACGTTGAAAATGGAAACGCTGAAGAGCCTCTCGCCGGGGATAGCGCGAAAGGAACTGCTGGCCTACCAACTGGCGTACAACCTGATCCGGCTGCTGATGTGGCGGGCGGCCGAGGAACACCAGCTTGATCCGCGGCGGCTCAGCTTCGCCGGGACGCAGCAGCGTCTCAAGGCCGCGCTGCCGTTTCTGGCGTCCTGTCGCACGGCCGCCGAGCGCCGCAAGCAGGTCACCCTGCTGCTGGCCTGCATCGCCGCCGATCTCCTTCCCGCCCGCCCCAACCGCATCGAGCCGCGCGCCGTCAAACGACGGCCGAAGAACTACCGGCGACTGACGCGCCCTCGCGCCGAAGCAAGAAAGATGGCGAATTTCATCAACGGTTAGTTACATGCCGTTCGTGGCTGTCCCCGGTTTTTTGTCCCCGGTTTTCAGGTGCCTGTCCCTGGTTTTCAGGTGCCTGTCCCTGGTTTTCCCGTCCTCTTTCACTCAGCCAACCCAATCCAAGCGCGACAATCTGAAAGTTGCGAAAATTCCGTGTCGGAGTGATTCTACGCGGGGAGATCCATGAGAACCCCGTTGCAATCAATTGTCCTGTTTGTCGCCGCCTCGTTGCTCGGAGCGCTCGGACAGTTTCTCTACAAGTCCGGCGCGGATCGAACGACCGAACGTTGGGCCTCTTACGTGATCAACCCCCGTATTCTGGGTGGCATCGTCTGTTACGTCGCGGTCATGGTGTGCTTCGTCGCGGCGTTCAAGCGCGGCGGCGAGCTATCCGTGCTGTACCCGGTCTATGCCACCACGTTCATCTGGGCCGCGCTGATCGCGTATTTCGCGTACGGTACACCGATCCGGGCCGCGAACGTCGGCGGAATGGTCCTGCTGATCGCCGGCATGTACCTTATGGGTCGCACGCAGTGAGTCCGAACGACTACCAACCCAGCGACCGACGCCCGATCGCTTCACGCAACACCGGCTGGGCGCGGGCTGCGTCCGAGTGGCTGGCGGGCAGGAACGTGAGCGCAAACGCGATCTCCGTCGCCGGGATGTTCAGCGGAGTCTTGTCGGGCGCTGCGTTGGCGATCACGTCGATCACTTGGTCACCGCTCGATCGCATCGCATGGCTGGGCGGCGCGCTTTTCGCCCAACTTCGCCTGGTCGGCAACCTGCTCGACGGAATGGTCGCGATCGCCTCCGGCAAGGCCAGCCCGGTCGGCGAGTTGTACAACGAAATCCCCGATCGCATATCCGATTCGGCGATCCTGATCGGGCTCGGCTACGCCGCGGGCGGATCCCCGATGTGCGGATGGCTCGCCGCGCTGGCCGCGATGTTCACCGCCTACGTCCGAGCGCAGGGGAAAGCTGCCGGCGCACCGAGCGACTTCGGTGGTCCGATGGCCAAGCAACAACGGATGTTCGTGGTGACGCTAGGCTCGGTTCTCTGCGCCGCACTACCGTCCGCGTGGCGGCCGATGACGCCGGATGGTTGGGGCTTGGCCGCGGGTGCGCTGGTGCTGATCGGCGTGGGAAGCTTCTTTACCGCCATGTTGCGCCTGTTCCGAATAGCGGCTGCACTGAGGCAGAATCGGCAATGAGCGATCACTTCTTCGGATTTCGCAAGGCGTTCGACCATCCGGTCACGATCGGGATCGCTGTGACCGTCGCGGCATTGCTGGCCGCAACGCCGGTAATTCTCGCCATACTCGGCGCGGGCGGGCGGCTCGACGCCAAACACCGCGACGAACTGTGGAAGCGCTACTTTTCCTGGCTGGTGCTCGTGCCGGCCATGCTCGGGCCGGTGCTGCTCGGGGCGGCGTGGACGATCGCCGGCGTGGCGGTGCTTTCGCTGGCGTGCTATCGCGAATATGCCCGCGCGACCGGGCTTTTTCGCGAGCGCAGCATCAGTGTCGTGGTTGTGCTTGGAACGCTGGTCGTCGCCTTTGCCAGCGCGGACCACTGGTACGAACTGTTCCTGGCGATGTTCCCGATCACCGTCGCCTGCATCGCGATTACGGGGATATTCCCCGATCGGCCGCAGGGGTACATTCAGCGCGTGGCGCTGGGGGTGCTCGGTTTCGCGCTCTTCGGCGCCGCGCTCGGCCATCTTGGTTACTTCGCAAACGACCGCAACTACCGCCCCATCCTGCTGACGCTGATCGTGCTCGTCGAGCTCAACGACATCTTCGCGTATATAGCCGGAAGGTTGTTTGGAAAACGCAAGCTGGCGCCGAACACCAGCCCTGGAAAGGCCGTCGCGGGCTGCCTCGGCGCATTGGTTGCCACGACGGCGCTGACGGTGCTCCTGGCGCACCTGACGTTCGCCGGGACGCCGCTCGATGCTCCGCTGCCGCTGCTCGTCCTCGGTGTGATGATCAGCGTCGTCGGCCAGTTCGGCGACCTGGTGCTCTCGTCGATCAAACGCGATCTGGGAATCAAGGACATGGGCGCGGTGATTCCCGGTCACGGAGGCCTGCTCGACCGATTTGACAGCCTGCTGCTGGTCGCGCCTGCGGTGTTTCACTATCTGGCATACTTCGTCGGCGTCGGCGCGGGCCAACCGCACCGCATCTTCTCGGGCGGCTAGCCACGACGATGAAAGACTGGAAACTGCAACCGGCTCGCGATCTCGGACTGCCCGCCGAGCAACGCTGGAGAAGCCTGCACCGCGAAAACGGTCTGTTGGAGACGATCACCCAAGGATTTTGGCGGGTTCTGACACGCGGCTATCTGTGTACCTACCACCGGCTCAGCGTGAGCGGCCGCGAGTATCTACCCGCCGCCCCGCCGATGGTGCTGATCGCCAACCATGCCAGCCATCTCGACGCACTTTGTCTCGCCGCAAGCCTGCCGTCGGCGCTGCGCGAACGCGTGCTACCCGTCGCGGCGGGAGACACGTTTTTCGAGACGCCAACCCAGGCGGCGTTCTCGGCGTTCCTCCTCAATGCCTTGCCGATGTGGCGGAAGAACTGCGGTCGGCACGCGCTGGACGAACTTCGCCGCCGCCTGATCGACGAACCATGCGGCTACATTCTCTTTCCCGAGGGAACGCGCTCGCGCGACGGCGAAATGCTGCCCTTCAAAGCGGGACTGGGGATGCTGGTCGCCGGTACGGCGGTACCAGTCGTACCGTGCCGCATTGATGGTGCATTCGACGCGTGTCCGCCGCACGCGCGCGTTCCGCGGCCGAAACGAATTCAGGTTCGAATCGGACCGCACCTTGAATTCGCCGACCTGCCGCAGAATCGCGACGGATGGGAAGTAGTGCGGGCTCGTTGCGAAGAGGCCGTGCGGGCCTTGGCGGCTCAATCGACTTTGATCGCGCAGCCAACGCCGCAGGAAACAAAGCGAAGAGGGACATAGACAGGACGCTGAGCCCCGTAGAATGGGACGAGCCCCTGATCGAGCCTGCTCGCCAGGCGGCGGAATATCCGCGGCCGGCCGATCTGCCAACACCTGTGCACTCGGAGGTCCGGGGAAAAAGAACTCCAGGAGCTCGCGTCTTTCGGCGGGTTTTACGCCGGCTGCGCCAGCGCCATGGCCGGATCCACGATCTGCGGGCGCACCAAGCGGTCTGACAGGCCGCGGCGATCGGCGTACGCCGCCAGGATCGGCAGCGTGTGTACGGCCCCGAGTTCGTCGTGCGTGTCCGTGCCGAGGGCGACGGCGACGCGGTGCTGCGGCAGGATCGCGAACCACGGGTCGCTCTCGGAAAAAGGCATATGCCGAGCGCTGATTTCGTAGAAGATGCGGGCGTTCGCCAGCGTCCGCACGACCTGGTCCAGCGACGTGTTGGGCATCTGCTCGCGGATTTTCGTATTTCCCAGGCCGATCGGACAGGGGAAGCGGCGGGACTGGTTCGCCAGTTGCGTCAGGCCGGCCCAGTCGAGGTTCTCGAACAGCACGTAGTCGATCCCCGAAAGCATCGACCTCAGCACTTCGGTGTGCTTGCGGTTCAGCGGCCAATTCACCACGCAGCCGCAGAACACGTGCAACCGACCGTGCCAGCGGGCGCGCGCCTCGTGAACTTCGGAGACATAGCGCCGCGTTTCGGGCCCGAACACGCGTTCGAATTCCGCATCGTCGCGACACTCGCGCGAGGACGGCATGCGGAAGAGATAATCGCTGATGCCGATCCCCTCGACGCGCGGCTCTCTCATCGCCGCATGGGCCGCGCACAATTCGTCGATCGAATAGGCCCCGTCGGAGAACATGGTGTGATTGTGCAGGTTGTAGAGCGGCACTGAGCCCACCTTTCTCAGTCGTTGTTCCAAAGCTGCCGGCCCGTGTCTCAGATATCGAGACGAACGCCGTTCCGCGGAATGCCGACGCACAACCGCAACGGTTGCCGCCGAAAAGGCCGCAGACGGAAGACGCTCGAAGAGACGACGAAAAACAATCAGACGTGGTCGTGAGCTGCCTCTCGGCGAGGCCCCACACTCCAGGAATTCATGATACCCCACAACATCCGCGATGCAATGCCAGCTTTGGGAAATCTGAACACGCGGCGGTGTGCTGGCGAACTTCGCCTGGTGTGCTGAAAAGGACTTCAGCGTCGCGCAGGGGTTTCCCCTAAGCCGGTGAAGCTCACGCGAACCCCAACGGCTGGCACCGGGTCTCTGATTACCTTCCCGGCCTTCGACATGCCGAAAGAACGCGCGCAACTATCGACGATCACATTGGTTACGAAAATCGGCCGGATAGGGCGAACCCCGGCGATCGGCCGCCGTACTATACTCCAGAGCAAGAACTTCCTCCTCCTCTCCTGCACCCCGGCGACGTCGAGTGAGCGACGCCGCCGGGGTGTACGATTTTTCGTCCCCAAACCCGCGAGTCACCTGCCGTCCTCCGTGCGGGCGTTGCCGCCGCCGAAAGCTCGGTCCGCGGCGCCGCCTGTATAATCGCCCCCAATGCAGAGGCCGATGAACGAAGCCGTCATAAACGTGGACTTCACGCTGAATGGCCGCGCCGTCCGGGCTGCGGTCCGGCCGGACGAGTCGGCGCTCGAAATGCTCCGCGGGCGGTTCGACATCATCTCGCCGAAAAACGGCTGCGAGCCGATGGGCCAGTGCGGCTGCTGTGTCGTGCTCATCGATGGCAAGCCGCGGCTGACCTGCACGCTCAAGGCGACCCAGCTTGCCGGCCGCGCGATCGTCACGCTGGAGGGATTGCCCGAATCCACGCGGCGGGAAATCGCCGACGCGTTCGTCTCGAAAGGCGCGGTGCAGTGCGGTTTCTGCATACCCGGCATCGCGCTGCGGGCACACACGCTTTGCACGCCGGACGCGCCGCTCGCACGCGGCCGGATCGAACACGAGCTGCGGGCTCACCTGTGCCGCTGCACCGGCTACAAGAAAATCGTCGCCGCGATCGAGTGCCTGCGCGACGTGCGTCAGGGGCAACCGGCGGCGCCTCGCGAGTGCGACGCGCGCGTCGGTTCTCGGCAGGATCGCTTTCAAGGCCCCGAGACCGCCCTCGGCGACAAACGCTTCATCGACGACATGAAGCTGCCGGGCATGGCCTTCGCCGCACCGCGGCTGAGCGATCATCCGCGCGCCCTCGTCCGATCGATCGACCCCGCCGCCGCATTGGCGATGCCAGGCGTGATGCGGGTCGTTACGGCGGCGGATGTGCCGGGCAATCGCCACGTCGGCCTCATTACGCCCGATTGGCCGGTTTTCGTCGCGATCGGCGAAGAGACGCGCTGCACGGGCGACGTGCTGGCGCTGGTCATCGCCGAGGAAATGAGCATCGCGCGAAAGGCCGCCGCGGCGCTCGCGATTGACTACGACGTTTGTGTTCCCGTCACGAATCCAGACGACGCGTTGCGGCCCGATGCGCCCAAAGTCCACGCGAACGGAAACCTGCTCTCGCGCTCGTCGCTGCGCCGCGGCGATGCGGAGGCCGCCTTCGCCGCCGCCGCGCACGTCGTCGCGCACACTTGGCAGACGCAATCGATCGAACACCTGTTTCTTGAACCCGAGGCGTGCATTGCGGCGCCGATCGCGGACCAGGGCTGCGCCGACGCCCCGGGGCTCCACGTCTATACGCAGGGCCAGGGAATTTTCGATGACCGCCGGCAGATCGCGAGCGTGCTCGGGCGACCGCAGTCGTGGGTGCGCACGGAGCTGGTTTCCTCGGGCGGCGCGTTCGGCGGCAAGGAAGATCTCTCGATTCAGGCCCAGACCGCGTTGTGCGCGACGCTGGTCGGTCGGCCGGTGAAGTGCGTGCTGACGCGCGCGGAGAGCATCCGCCTGCATCCTAAGCGACATCCGGTGCGGATCTCGCTCAAAGTCGGTTGCGACGCCGAGGGACGGCTGACCGCGGTGCGGGCCCGCATCGTCGGCGACAAGGGCGCATACGCGTCGGTCGGCGCGAAGGTGCTCGAACGCTCCGCCGGCCACGCGATCGGTCCATACCGCTCCGAGAACATCGATATCGAAGCGCTCGCGGTGTACACGAACAACCCGCCCAACGGCGCGATGCGCGGCTTCGGCGTAAACCAGACGGCGTTCGCGATCGAAGGCGCGCTCGACATCCTCGGCGAGAAGATCGGGATCGACGGATGGGAAATGCGTTGGCGCAACATCCTGCGCCAGGGCGATCGCTTCTGCACGGGCCAGCGGTTGGTCAAGCCGATCGGTCTGGCCAAGACGCTGCTCGCCGTCCGCGAAGCCTTTCGCGGGGCGAAATACGCCGGAATCGCCTGCGGGATCAAGAATGTCGGCATCGGCAACGGACTGCCGGAGATCGGGCGCGCGAGCCTGACGATCGAGCCGGACGGCGGTGTGAAGCTGCGAACCGGCCACACCGAAATGGGACAGGGGCTTTTCACCGTCGCGATCCAGGCCGCGGTCCAGGAGACCGGACTGCCGGCGGAGCTCTTT
>JACRLV010000150.1:0-1257 GCA_016235145.1 Planctomycetota bacterium | reverse complement strand
TCTTTTCGGCGACCTGCGATTCGACGGATCCTGTCGACAGCGGACAAACCACCGGCAGCCGCGGAACGGTGCTGACCTGCCATGCGGTGATCGACGCCTGCCGGCAGTTCAACCTGGCGCTCGGGGCCGCGAGCGGCGCCCGACTTGCATCCCGCGGCGGGAACGCCGATGCCTGGCGCGCCGTGCTGCGCGGCCTCGCGGGACGAAAATTCATCGGCGAATGGATGTGCTATCCGACGGACAAGTTTGGCGCCGATGTTCCCGATCCAAAGACGCACCTGACGTACGGCTTCGCGACGCAGGTTTGCATACTCAATGACGACGGCTCAATTCGAAAAATCGTCGCCGCACACGACGTCGGCCGCGCGATCAACCCCACACTGCTCGAAGGCCAGCTTGAAGGCTCCATTCACATGGGATTGGGCTACGCGCTGACGGAGGAATTCGTCGTCGAATGCGGCCGCATCGTGACCGATGACATCAAATCCTGCGGCGTGCTGCGGGCGCACCAGATGCCCGAGATCGACCTCATCCTGATCGAAGAGCCCGACCCGGAGTGCCCATATGGCGCTCGCGGCGTGGCGGAGATCGGCCTCGTGCCGACGGCGCCTGCGGTCGCCGGGGCCCTATACGCCTTCGATCGCGTGCGGCGGTTCAAGCTGCCGATGAAAGACTCGCCGGCCGCGAAGGCCATCAGGCGCGGCCGATGACGCAGGCGATTCAAATCCTGGAAACGCTGCTGGCCGATGCGGCGGCCGGGCGCCCCGCCGCGCTGTGCGTGGTCGTGCGCACGCGCGGGTCGACGCCGCAGTCGCCCGGTGCGATGATGCTGCTGCGCGCCGACATGAGTACGCTGGGCACGCTGGGCGGCGGCTGCGTGGAGGCCGAGGTGCGCAAGCGCGCGTTCGAGCGGTTGCAGCACGATGGCTCCGGCGTGCTCGCTTTCACGCTCGACCACGACTACGGCTGGGATGACGGCCTGATCTGCGGCGGGCGGATGTCCGTGGCGGTGCGGCCGGTCGCCGTGGCGGACGCTGCTCCGTTTCGGGATGCGCTGGATCTCGCGAAGCGACGACGCCCGGCCGCCTTTCCGTTGATCGTCGAAGCCGAAGGCAAGCCCGCCGAATACCGCGTACACATCGAGGTCGCTCCGACGCTGCTCATCGCCGGCGCGGGACACGTCGGTTGCGCCCTGGCGAAGCTGTGCGCCGGGCTTGACTTTCACGTCGTGGTGCTGGACGACCGCGGCGATCTCGC
>JACRLV010000090.1 GCA_016235145.1 Planctomycetota bacterium | reverse complement strand
CGCTCGCGGACCTCCCCGCCGCCCCCTCCGCCGCCCCCTCCGCCACCAACCCATCCATGCCCGGAAGCTCTTGATCTTTAATCATGCATCAAATCATATCACGCCCGTCAAGAGAAAAATTCACAGGCTCTCCGGCCTGTCTCCGACGACATTGGAGTCGTTCTCGTCGAAGAGACCGGCCAGAGGCCGGCCCCACACACTGTATCTTGGCGGCGCCCGGCAGCCGACTTCAACCCGGCCGCCGTGAACCGAATCGCCGAATCCGCTAGATTGTCCGATGATGTCGGAGCCGCGGAAAACCAGCAAGCCGTCTCGTTGGAGTCCTTCCGTAGGACCTGCGCCGCGGGCACGGAACGTCGCGCTGCTCGTTGGTCCGGTTTTGCTGTTTCTGGCGGCGTCCGCGTATGGCGTTCTCGAGGTGCATTCGTCCACGGATACGTGGATCGGGCTTGCGGCCGGGAAGCAGATTTTCGACCAGGGGCGCGTGCCCGCCACCGATTCGTTCAGCTTCACGTTTCCGGGGCAGCCCTGGTACAACCAGAACTGGGGGACGCACGCACTTCAGTATCTGGCCTATTCGCGCGGCGGGCCGGCCGCGGTGATCGTGCTGGGCTGGGGGCTGGCTTTCAGCACGTTTCTGCTGGTGCTGCTCGCGACGTACTGGCGGTGCCGCAGCGGGTTTGCGGCGCTGATCGCGGCGGCGGTCGTCGCCGTCGGATGCCGGGATTTTGTCAGCGCTCGCCCGGCCACGACCGGTTTTTTCTGCCTGGCTGCGCTGTGGGCGATGATCTGTGCGCTGGAAGGCCAGCAGGATCGGCGGCGGTGGTGGCCGGTCGGGGCCATGTTCCTGCTGCTACTGATCTGGGGCGAGGTACACGGCAGCTTCACGGTTGGATATGGGCTGCTGGGGCTGTATGTCGGCAGTTGGATTGTGTGCCGCGTGATTCCGCCGTTGGCGGCGCGGTCGCGCACCACCGGGCCGGACGGGCGACAGATCAACGGAATCATCATTGTCGTCGGGGTCTCGCTGCTGCTGACGCTGTGGCTGGGGCCGTTCGGGCTGGCGAACTTCACGCACGGGCAGAAGATCGCGGGGAGCGAGGTATTTCGCGGTGTGTCCGAGTGGCGGCCGCCGTACGTCAGCGCTTCATTTCCGCCTGTTTGGCGGTTCTGGCTGATTTTGGGGCTGGCGATTGCGGTGCTGTTCGGCGCCTCCTTGCTGCGCATGTTCGTGGCGATATGGGGGACGGGCGTCAAAAGCGCTGCGCCACCCGCTGCGGCGGGTCCGAAATTGCGGACCACCTTCTTTGACGCGCTGCCGATGCTGATCGGGCTGGGCATGACGCTCTGGGCGCGGCGATTCGCGCCGCTCTTTTTCATTTTTGCGGCGCCGGTTGTAGCCCTGTGGGTGATTCGACTGACGGCCGCGTTCGACGCGCGGCACAAGCGGCAGTTCATGATCGCGGCCGGCGTGATTTCGGCGCTGGCGGCGGCGGCGATCGGCGTCGAGACGGTGCGGAAGGCTCACCAGGAGTTGATCGAGGATTACGCCGAGCATCCGCAGTTCGGGCTGCTGGAGCGCGTCACGGACGTCGGCGACACGCCGCTGGAGGCGATCGAGTATCTGAAACGGAACCAACTCGACGTGAATCTGTTCGTCGAGTGGACGCAGGCCGGGCCGGTCATGTTCTACTGGCCGCGGGCGCGCGTTTTTCTGGACGGGCGTGCTCAGCAACTCTATGACGAGAGGACGTATCGGTACTACGTCCGGCTGATCGATGAGCGGCTCACCCCTGCGGAGGCGCTGGCCTCGCTGGAGCAGGCCGGCGAATGTGCGGTTTCCGTCACGCCTCCGCCGCGGGTCGACGCGGTCCTGTTGCGATTCAACCGGGCGCCGCCGCTAAACCAGGCGCTGGAAAACAGCCCGGAATGGCGGGTCGCGTTTCTCTGCAAGCAGGGGACGCTCTTCGTGCGGCGTGATTCGGCGGTGTATCGTAACATTCTCGCGCGAATCGAAGCGGGCAGCGAATGGCGGCCGGAGACGGCGCACGCACTGATCGCCCGCGGCGAGGTTTTGACGGGCGTCAAGCCGCCGCTTTGGGAGCCGGCCCTGGCGGCATACCTGCAATCGATCGAATTGGATCCGATCACAGGCATGATCAGCCTGCCGCGGATCTGGAATGCGTACGTGGAGCTGGACCGGCTGGACGAGGCCGCGCACTTTGCTCAGAAGTTGCGGGAGCGGGTCGCGCAGGAATTGCCGGGCGCCAGCGAGTCCGATCGCCAGAATCTGCGGATGCGGGTGCAGCAGTTTGAGAGTCTGGTGCGGCAGAAGCTCTCCACCAGACCCGCCGCCAGTCAGGCCGATAAGGATGCGGGAAAGTAGCGCCCCGCCGGGATGATTGGGACTCCTGGCCGGCGGGCGTAGAATCATGCGTTTGCGGCGCTGCGCCGGGCTTCTCCGGGCAGGCGAAGTGGAGTGAATCCGTGAGACTCAAGAATCAAACCTCGGCTCTGGTCGGAATGCTGGCGCTGCTGGGCGGCTGCTCGGGCGATTTCATCATGAATCAGACCGAGGAGCGCAGCGGAAACGTAACGGCGATCTTCATCAACAACACGGCTTTTCGCGCGTCTTTTTCGTTCGGGGCATTCGATTCGCTGGATCGCAACCCGCCCGGCGCGATCACATTTCAGCAGCTTCAGCTCGAGGCCGGCACCACGAGTGCGACCTCGACGCTGCCCTGCCGTCGCGACGTCGCTATCGGAACCGCCGAAATGCTCCAGCGGGCGCTCGACACGAACGCGACAAACCTCGGCGGGTTCAATCGCGACATTTTCGTGGAAGGTGTGGCTTTTTCGTCGGCGCCCGCGGGCACAGTGGGTTCGGGCGTGGCCACGGACGGAACCGCGAAGGGAATCGATGCGAAGCTCGGCGTGGATTACAGTTGCGGCGATCAGTTGATCTTCACGTTCGAGGAGGACGCGACGGCCTCGGGCGGATTCCGGATTGTCTTCAGCGTCATTCCCGATATCGAGCCGGATCGCTAAACTCCTGATAGGGGCATGGCGGCCTTGTACCCGCGAGGCGTGCCGCTCCCGGGAGTGCGACATTGCCTAGCGAAGCGATAGCGGCCCGCGTGGCCGAGGCCATCGGCTCCGCCTCGTTCATCCGCGAGATGTTCGAGCGCGGCCGGCGGCTGAAGGCCGAATTCGGCGATGAAAACGTCTTTGACCTCTCGCTCGGAAATCCAACCGCGACGCCGCCGCAGGCGTACTTTGACGCAATCCGAGCGGTCGCCGCGGAATTCAAGCCCGTCCTGCATCGCTACATGCCGAATTCCGGTTTCGACGAGACCAAGGCCGCGGTAGCGCGGTTTCTGACGCAGGAATACAAGCAGGAGATCGACCCGGCCGGCGTGATCATGACGAGCGGCGCGGCAGGCGGGGTGAACGTCGTGCTGCGGGCGATCTGCAACCCGGGCGACGAGATCATCGTCCTCGCGCCGTATTTTCCGGAATACCGCTTCTACATCGAGCAGACCGGGGCCTCGATGGTGCTGGTGCAGACGGATGATCACTTTCAGCCTGATCTGGCGGCGATCGAGCGGGCGATCACGCCGCGCACGCGGGCCGTGCTGATCAATTCGCCGAACAACCCGACCGGGGCGGTGTATTCGGCGCAGGCGTGCCGCGGGCTGGCGGAGCTGCTGAACCGTCACGATCGCGACGATCGGCCGCTGTACTGCATCAGCGACGATCCGTATCGGCGGATCCTGTACGACCTGGCGTGGTGCCCGACGCCCATCGGGACGGTGCGGCGCGGCATCATCGTTTCGAGCTACTCGAAAGACCTGAGCGTCGCGGGCGAGCGAGCCGGATATATCGCGATCCCGCCGCCGACGCCCGAGCGACCGTTGCTGTTGTCGGCGATGACGATGCTGAATCGCACGCTCGGCTACGTGAACATGGCGGCGTTCATGCAGCGGGTGGTCGCGCGGTGCGCGAGCGCGTGCTGCGATACGAGCGGGTATCGGGAGAATCGGCGGCTGCTGTGCGAAATGCTGCACGATCTCGGCTATGAGCTGGAATGGCCGCAAGGAGCGATTTACGCTTTTCCACGCACGCCGATCGGCGATGATCTTGCGTTTGTCGACATCCTGACGCGGCATCTGATCCTGGCGGTGCCGGGGCGCGGCTTCGGGCGGCCGGGGTTTATCCGGCTCAGCTTCGCGGTCGAGACGAAGGTGATCGAGCGCTCGGCCGGGGCATTTCGCGCGGCTCGCGAGGAAGCGCTGGCAAGGGCGGAGTCTCCGGCGGCGTGCCGATCGCGCTGAGCCGCAAGGGTGGTACGGGCGTCCCGCCCGTTGGACGGCCGAGACGGCCGTACCACCCGAAAGCTCAAGCGTGACGGAGCACTAAATCGGTCCGATGTCGCGCCCGGAGACGCCGTACCACGTGCCTTCGGCGGTGCGCCGCTCGAACGGGGGCCGGTGCATTTCCTCAACGGTTGACGGCTCGCGCGTCAGGTCGCGATGCCGCGTGTAGTGCTCGCCGACGGCCTCGACCGCGCGGTTGATATCGTCCGTGATTTCAAAAAGACCAATGTCCTCCGGCGAGATGTAGGCGTGCTTTTCCAGCAGCGCGCCGCGCACCCATTCCGCGAGCGGCGTCCAGAATTCGCTGCCGAAAAGGACGATTTTCATGGGCGGCGCCTTTCCGGTCTGGACGAGCGTCATCGACTCGAAGAACTCGTCGAGCGTTCCGAAACCGCCGGGCATGCAGACCAGGGCGACGGAGTACTTCACGAACATGACCTTGCGCGCGAAAAAATAGTGAAAGTCGATCCGCACGTTCTGGTAGGGATTGGGGATCTGCTCGTGCGGCAGCGCGATGTTGAGCCCAACGCTCTTCCCGCCGGCTTCCGCCGCGCCGCGGTTGGCGGCTTCCATGATGCCCGGCCCGCCGCCGGTGATCACGGCGAAACCTCGCTTCACCAGCGCAGCGCTGAGCGCTCGCGCCGCGGCATAGTAGCGGTCGGCGGGCTTGGTTCGGGACGATCCGAAGACGGAGACGGCGGGTCCGACGCGCGACATCACGTCGATGCCTTCGACGAACTCGGCCATGATGCGAAAGAGCCGCCAGGTTTCCTCGGCGGCAGTGCGGTAGGTGAATTCGGCGTCCGCCATTGCGTGTCTCCATGGAGCGGTTATCGAAATCGGACGCGCCGAACCCAAACGCGGCCTCGCGCGGCGGCGCTGGGGTTTCTTTTTTGGCGCTGTCGATGCTGAAAGGAATTCTACCAAGCATTGGGGCGGTCATCGCGATTGGACCACCTTGGTCGCCGGCGTTGGATGTCACAGAAGCTGGATGAGTCGGTTTTTCGTCGGTGTTCCGCGCAACGCGCGAGCAGTAGTGGGGGTTCCAGGGCCCGAACGCGATTCAAGTGGTCTCAACAAACAGATTCACGCGATGACGCCTGTTCACCGACGAAAAGAGCTGCGCGGCGCGCAGCATTCTGCGCCTCCCGGGGCAGTCATCCCCCAATGGCACAAATACTTAGGACTCGCACAAATTGAACACATCGGGCGCAGCGCCGATACCACGGATGGCTTGCAGTTGAACGTAGCACGCGGCGTTTGGCACCAGGTGCAGCGGAAGGAGTTTCGGTCGACGTGAGCGGCTTCAGCGTCCGGCTCGGCGCGCAACAACACCGAGAAACGCGACTGGTGATCGAGCCTGGTCCTTCAAGCTTGTGAGCGCGGAACGTTCCGCGAGAGTTTTGACGGGTACTCACGGCGGAAGTCAACAGCGTGCGGCTGCCAGAATTAAGGACAGAACAATGCTCAAGAACATGTCCCTTGGAACGCGGATCGCAATCGGATTCTCAACCGTGTTGGCGATTTTCGGTGCGGTGGGAGGATATTCCATTTTCGCTGTGAATGGCGTGGCGCGCACGCAGACTCTGGTGGAGACGGCATACCTGCCGCAGACCACGCAAGCGCATGAGCTCGCGAACCAGGCTATGGATGTTCTGACCCAGTCCCAATTGTACTCGCTGACGCTCGAGGCAGAGCACAAGAACCAGACGGCCAGCGAGCTTGCAGCGCTTGGCCAGACGTTGACGAATGCGAGAGACCTCTCGCGCGCCCATCCGAATTTGACGCTGCTTGCGTCGGAGGTTTCGGAGGGTGAGAAGCTGACGAAAGAGCTTTCCGACGAAATCGCCGCGATGGACCAGGCGGTCACGTCGCTCACGAAGCACCGGACGGAGTTGGACGAGAAGGCAAGGCAGTTTGCCTCCAGCATCGATACGCTGCAAGGGGTTCAGGAGGAGAAAGCGAAGGCCGACGTCGAGAACAACGCGGGTGCGGAGAAGCTTCAGGTGAGGCTGAGCAAACTAAGCTATTTGTCGGAGATTCGCACTGCGGGAAACCGCGCGCGAATCGCCAACTTCAAAGGTCAGGCCCTCCGCGACGTCAAGCTCTCCGAGGAGGCGTTCAAGGAGCTTGAAGCCGCTGCCGCGGTCATTGAGAAATTGCGCCCCTTGTTCAAGGATCCGGCGGATATTCAGTCTGTCACCAACATTGACACCGCGCTCAAGAACTACGAGACCGAACTGAAATCGTTGGTTTCAACCTGGCGGACACTGGACGGGAGCAGCGAACGTTGCATCGCCAAGGCCGAAGCACTCGAAAAACACGCCGCGGATCTCGCAGCCCAGTCGACCAAGGATCAGACCGAGGAGACTCGGCAGGCGACCGGCGTTTTGACCGCGATGCGCAACCTCAGCCTGGCCGGCGTGATCGGCGGGATCCTGGCGGGGATCGCCCTGGCCGTCATCACGACGCGCGGCATCACGCGGCCGGTCGCCGGCGTGACGCAACTGGTTGGGCAGATCGGCGGGGGCGACTACGCCGCACGAAGCACGAAGCTCGGCGTGAAGCTTGACGGCATTCGCGAGGTCGGGCTGCTGGCAGCCGGAGTCGACAAGATGGCGGAGCAGATCGAGCAGCAGATCGCCGACACGACCGCCCGGGCCCGGGAACTACAGAGCAAGGTCGACTTGCTTCTGGCCAACGTGCGGGCCGCCGCGGCCGGCGATCTGACCACTAGTGTTGAGGTTCGCGGCGAGGACACCGTCGGCCAACTCGGCAACGAGCTGACGTCGATGATCGACTCGCTGGCCAAGCTGGTGCTGCAAATCCAGGAGTCCTGCAACCAGTTCACGGAGGGAGCGCGGGTCGTGTCGGAAGGTTCCGTTTCACTGTCGAGCTCGGCGCAAACGCAGTCGTCGAGCGTCGAGGAAATGACCGCCGCCGTCGAGACGCTGAACAAGATGATCAGCGGCGTGGCTGACAACGCCCGCAAGTCCAACGAGCTGGCGATCACGACGGCCCGGCAGGCGGAAACGGGCGGGGCGGCGGTCGAGAAGAGCGTTGACGCGATGAAGTTGATCGAGAAGTCCGCCGAGCAGATCGGCGAGATCATCAACGTGATCGCCGAGATCGCTTCGCAGACGAACCTGCTGGCGTTGAACGCGGCGATCGAGGCGGCGCGGGCGGGCGAGCACGGCATGGGCTTTGCGGTCGTGGCTGAAGAGGTCCGCAAGCTGGCCGAGCGCAGCAGCCAGGCGGCCAAGGAAATCGAGTCGCTGATCCGCGAATCGACGCAGCGGGTGAAAGAAGGCTCCGCGGTCAGCTCGGAAGCCGGAAACGCGCTCAAGCAGATCATCGTCGGCGCGGAGACGACGGCCAAGAGCATCGCCGAGATTGCGCAGGCGACCGAGGAGCAGGCGCAGACGGCGCGGGAAGTGTCGTCGGCGATTCAGAACATCGCGGCGGGCACGGAAAGCAACGCGTCGGCAGCGGAGGAGATGTCGGGTTCGGCCGAGGAACTGTCCGGTCAGGCCCAACAACTGCGAGAACTGGTCGGCGCGTTCCGCGTCAACAGCGCGAAGCACGGATGAGCATGGCGGCCGCGTCGGTTCCTGGCGGATCCTGAGCGCGGGCCGGACATTCGCCCGGGACCGCCCGTGAACGCGGGCCGCATCTCGCAGAGGACCGACTGAAGGCCTTCCCCGAAAGCTTGAAGACTCGAGAGTGCCCGCATCGACCACCGGCGGCGAACGAGCCGCCGGTGGTCGCGGCGCTTTTGTCGCGCGCGTGGCGTGCGGTGATGGACGCGCCTCAATGGGGTCACACGATCGCCGCGAACCACCTCTCGCGTGGTGCGGTCTGGCCGCCGTCGATCGAACGCGATTCGCGGGTTCGCGGATCGATTTCCGTGATTGTGCAAGGGATTCGCAAGCGATTTCCGTTGACCGGGCCGCCGCCGCCGGCTAGAATCTGGACATAAATGTCCGAATTCAATTCGCGCTTCTTTCGTTCGAGGCGCAATGCCATTGGAGCCTGTTCCCGTCGTGTGCGACGGGGCGAGTCATGGAGAAAATCCGATGTCCGGCACACGGGAATTCGTCTACCGCTCGCTGACCGTCGGCGCCCCGGCAGCAATCCTCGCGGGCGTCGGCAGTTTGGTTCTGGCCGGCCTCATTCCAACCACGATTCGCGATTTTCACCTGCCGGGCACGCAGGTGGGCGACGTCAGTCCGGACGCGATCCTGCGCTCCAACGAGTGCGTCTTCTGCCACGGGGGTTATGAGCCGATGAACGACCCCTATTCGACCTGGTCCGGCAGCCTGATGGGCCAGGCGGGCCGCGATCCGCTCTTTTACGCGCAGATGGCGACGGCCAACCAGGACGTGTCCTACGTCGGGTATTTCTGCATGCGTTGCCACGTGCCGCTCACCTACGTCAGCGGGCACGCACTTCAGGCGGACGGCAGCACGATCGACGAATACGACCGCGACGGCGTGAACTGCCATTTCTGCCACAGCATGGTCGATCCGATCTATCGCCCCGGCATCAGTCCGCCGCAGGACGAAGCGATTCTGGCCGGCATGTCTGAGGTTCCCGCGTTTTTCGGGAATTCGATGTTCGTGCTGGATCCGACGGGCACGCGCCGCGGGCCGTACACGGACGCAACGATGGCGCCGCACGACTGGATCTACTCGCCGTTCCACCTGCGCGGCGAATTCTGCGGGACGTGCCACGACGTCGGAAACGTGGAGTGCACCAAGCTGCCGGACGGCACGTACCAGTACAACGCGCTCGATACGCCGACGCCGACCGAGGATCTGTGCAATCAGTTTCCGCTGGAGCGCACTTTCACGGAATGGAAGCTGAGCGCGTTCGCCAACGGCGGCGTGGACATGGGCGGGCGGTTCGGCGGCGAAGGCAGCCCGATCGTCTCGACCTGCCAGGATTGCCACATGCCCAAGAAGACCTCGCGGGCCTGCATCTTCGGGCCGGAGCGCGTGGGGATGAAGCGGCACGATTTCTCCGGCGCGGCGACGTCGCTGCTGGACATTATCTCCGCGCACACGCAGGGCGACCCCGACGTGGACCAGGAGGCGATCGCGCGGTCGCGGGCTCGCTCGGTGGACATGCTGCAACGAGCTGCCACGCTGGGGTTGAATCAGGAGTGCGGCGCGCTGCGGACGCGGGTCACGAACGAAAGCGGCCACAAGCTGCCGACCGGGCACATCGAAGGCCGCCGCGTGTGGGTCAACGTGCGCTTGCTCGACGCCGGCGGGGCGGTGCTGCGCGAGTATGGGCATTACGACGCGGCCGAAGCGCATCTCGACGAGGCTTCGACCAAGGTGTACGAGATGAAGGTCGGGCTGAGCCCGTATGCGTCGCAGGTGACCGGCTTCCCGCCGGGCGAAACGGCTCACATGGCCCTGGCCGACGTGATTGTCAAGGACAACCGCATTCCGCCGCGGGGATTCGACAACGCCATGTACGAGAGCTGCGGCGCGCCGGCGGTGGATGCGCACTTCGCGGACGGCCAGCACTGGGACGATTCGTGGTTTGCGATTCCCGGCGGCGCGGTCCGGGCCGATGTCACGGTCTACTATCAGAATCTGCCGCGACATTACATGGAGATTCTGCGGGACAACAATCACACCGATCACTGGGGCCAGACGCTGTGGGATCTATACACACAGACCGGCATGGCGCCGCCGGACCTGATCACGCAGGGCGCACTCGATCTGAGCGGCTTTCTCGTCGGCGATTTGGACTGCGATTGCGAAGTGGGTCTGAGCGATTTCCAAATCCTGCTGAGTTCGTTCGGGCTGTACGCCGGCGATGAGCATTACGCCGGAATGGCGGACCTGAGCGGCAACCACGCGATCGATCTACAGGACTTGGCGATCCTGTTGTCCGCATTCTGCACACGTTGTCCGTAGCGGATCGGGGCCCGCGAACCTGGGCCAGGAGCGCATTTCGCGCGTACCGTATCTCCGGCCTGCCGATCCGATGCCGCAACGTTCCCGCCGCTGGCCGGCGAATTTCAGCCCGCCGCAACATGGGAAATTCCGCAATTTTTGCCGGCGCGGCACAGTGTTTGCCAGCAGACACGTCACGAGCCGGAGGTTCACCATGGCAGCCCAGCCGACAGCCGCTGGCGTTTCGCGCGCCGCGGAACACAAGAAACCGTTGAGAACCCGCAAGGTCCGGAATTATTCCCGCTGGCGGGCGGCCACGCTTGCGAGCGTCTATTTGCTCTTCGGGTTGCACATCGCCCACTGGAAGATCGCCGGCAAAACGCTCGCCCCGCTCGAACTGAACGAGGTGATGTATACGCTCGAGCTGGGAATCGTGACGGCGGGCTTTTTGTTCATGGCGGTCTCCTGCGTCGCGACCGTGATCTTCGGACGGTTCTTCTGTTCGTGGGGATGCCACATCCTCGCACTGGAAGATCTGTCGGCCTGGATTCTCGAGAAACTGGGCATTCGTCCGCGCCCCATCCGCATGCGGCTGCTGATGTTCGTGCCGGCGGCGGCGTTGTTCTACATGTTTCTGTGGCCGCAAGCCGAACGCATGCTCGCCGGCCAGCCGATGCCGAATTTCCGCATGCTGACGGACGCTGACGGCTGGGCTTCGTTCGTCACGAGCGATTTCTGGCGGAATCTGCCCACGCCGGCGATGGCGCTGCTCACGTTTTTCGTGGTTGGATTCGCCGCCATCTATGTGCTCGGCTCGCGTGCGTTTTGCGTTTATGGATGTCCCTACGGCGCGATTTTCCGCAGTTTGGATCGAGTCGCGCCCGGACGGATCACCGCGGTCGGCGAGTGCGCCCATTGCGGGCACTGCACGGCGGCTTGCACGTCCGATGTGCGCGTGCACGACGAACTGGACAAGTACGGCATGGTCGTCAATCCGGCGTGCATGCGCGACCTGGATTGCGTCGCCGCCTGCCCGGATGGGCGCATCCACTACGGATTCAAACGCCCGCCGCTGCTGCGCTCCTGGTTCGAAACGCGGCCGCTCCGCAAGCAGTGGGACTTTACCATCACGGAAGAAGTGATTACGGCGGTGGTTTTCATCGCGACGCTGCTGATCTTCCGCGGAATCTACG
The DNA here is from genome assembly GCA_016235145.1 of Planctomycetota bacterium. Classification (GTDB taxonomy): domain Bacteria; phylum Planctomycetota; class Phycisphaerae; order UBA1845; family Fen-1342; genus JACRLV01. The sequence continues at coordinate 4,075 of JACRLV010000090.1, read as the reverse complement.
ACGCGATCCCGTTCCTGCTGACGCTCGGACTGGGAGGAATCACGGCGTATGCAGCGGTGACGACGCTGCGCCTGTTCCGCCTCAAGGACGTGCGGCTGAATGTCTTCTGGCTGCGACGAGACAAACGGCTGACGCTGGCCGGGCAGGCTTTCGCGGTCATCATTTTCGCCGGGACGCTCTTTTCCGCCCATTGCGGGTTCGTTCGCTATCACGAGTACTTCGGCGACCGGACGTTCAATGAACTCGAGCGTGCGATCGGCGGCGGCGCGGGAGCCCATAACGCTCCGGCCGAGCTGATCCAGCGGGCCGGCGCGCATCTCAACGCGTGCGCCGATTGGGGCCTTTTTCAGCCGCCACGGCTTCAGCAGCGGCTGGCGCGGCTGCACGAGCTGCGCGGGGAGTATCCGCGGGCGGAAGCGATGCTGACGCGGCTGGCGAAGGTGGTGCCGGACGACGTGTCGATCGGGCTCGCGCTGGGGCGCGTTGTGCGGGCGCAGGGCCGCGTGCCGCAGGCCCGCGCGATTCTGGATTCGGTCGCCGCGGCGGTCGCGGTCGATCCGGCCGGCCGCGAGGTGCCGCTGATCCGCAATACGCGCGTCCAGGTGCAGATGGAGCTGGGCGAGCTGATCGCATCACAGGGCGACATCGAAGAGGCGCTGCGGCGGTTCAACATCGCGATCGCGGCGTCGCCGAAGTTTGCACCCGCTCATTTCAACGCGGGGGTGATGCTGGCGATGCTCGGCCGCACGGACGAGGCGAGCGCCCAGTATGGCGAGACGCTGAAGCTGGCGCCGGATGATGCGGACGCGCACAACAACCTGGGCTTTCTGCTCGAACAGGGCGGGAAGCTCGACGAGGCCCGCGGACACTTTGAACACGCGCTGCGGGCGGCCCCGAAGAACGCCAATGCACACTTCAATCTCGGGCGGCTGTTGCTGAAAACGGGGCAGCAGGCGGCGGGCGAAGAACACCTCAAGACCGCGGCGAGCCTGGATTCTCGCTACGCCGAGGTTCTGCGCGGCGGGCAGCCGTAACGACCCGGCGGTCCGGATGCGAAAGCGGAGTCCGTCGCTTTGGGCTGCCGGCGAATCGCGGCGGCGGCGTTCCCGCGTCGAACCGCGGCGACCCCTCTCCCGGTACGCTGGGAGAGGGCAGGGTGAGGGGATCGCCGCGGCCCCGCCGAGCCAGGTGTTGTCGATCTCGTCGCGGTTGCTGACGCGGGCCGTGCCGTTGACGTAGACGTTCAGCCGCTGGCCGCGGCGGAAGCTGTCGTAGCGTCGGACCTCAGAGTCCGACGGGAAACCGCGGTGAAATGCAAGTCGGACTTCCGAGTGCGCTGAGGAAAACGCGGTGAAATGTAAATCGAATCCCCGAGTGCGACGAGGAAACCGTGCCGAGAGCATCGTCGGACTCGCAGGTCCGACGCTACGAATGTCCGACGCTACGAGTGTCCGCCGCTACGAACGTCGCCGCTGCTCATCGTGAACGCCGTGCCGGAGTAGATCGTGCTCCAGGCCCCGGCCTTGCGGCGGACCAATCTGGCACCGGTAGACCACGGCGGTACGGGCGGACCAGGGTGGTACGGGCGTCCCCGCCCGTCGTACCTCGCGACCGCCGCCGTTCTCGAACACGACGGCCATGTAGTTTTCCGGGTCCTGGTAGTGCAGCAGGACGCCGGTGGAGTCGTTGGAAGCGGTCGGCACGCGGGCCTGGACGACGTACACGCTGCCGCGGAAGCCGCGGCGGATGGCGAGCTTCTCGGCCGACGAGCCGCCGGCGCTTGAGGCGCTGGAAACGCTGAACCGCAAGGCCCCGCTGGCGATGCCGACGTTGCCGACGGTGCTGTACCAACGCCCGTCAACCTCGGCGACGGCCGATTGGCTCAGCACCTGGAAAACGTCCGCCTGGACGTTGGCCGAGCTCGACCCGGCCCACAATCCGACCTGCCCGGCGGGGCACGAAGTTCGGTCCACCTGTCTCATATTCCACTTCCGATATGTCCGCAAGCGTCTGCTGGACCGTCTCGATGTTCCAAGCGGAGACCAGTTGGCGTACGCGCGACCACAGCGGCCCCACAACCGCACTGCTCGGCCTGCCCGTCCCCAAACAGCGGCACAACTGGACAATAACCTCTACGGCTTCACTTTTCGATTCAGCAGGCCAGTATTGAGCCACAATCGCCGCGTCTCGTACTGTCGACCACGAGTTCCCTTCTTCCATTTGCCTGCACAGTCCCGCCAAATCCAACGACCTGCCGAGCTTCCATGGCGCATACCAGTGCCCAGCTCCCAGCCCGACAATTGTCTGCTCACGGTCCTCGGACATAGTGTGCCGAGGCCTCGCTTTCCCTCGTCGTCGCGCCTTACCAGATGCCCCATCGCTGATGCCATCGATTTCCGCCGCCATCCGCCCGTATCCATTTGAGCAGAGCACACTACACCACCGCTGTAATGCTGCCTTGTCCTGCATGTGCGTTGCAAGGTCCGTACAGGCCTGCGCGGCCAGTGGATCGTCACCCGGATTCGGAGAATCCGCCATCGCAGAAAACCACAGCAACGCCCACGCAGGAAAGTCGTCGTAAACCTCTGACGCGAACCGGGTGTTGACGCCGTCCCATGGATATGGATAGCCTAGTCCGAATGGAGAGCCGTCGAGAACAGCAAGCTCTCGCAGGACATAACTCAAGTTGAAGATTAATCTCGCAAACCCGATCCAACAATACATGGCAGGCGTGCTTCCGACTAACCGTCGAAGAGCCACAAACCCGTCCACGCGCCATAGTGACGCAACAGCAGCCGCAAGGTCCGCCTTTTCCTCGTTCGGCAAGCGAGCAGCGTAAGCTGTATAGTCAACATTTGCAGTGAACACACCATGTCTAATGCACAATGGCTTAATTCGGTCATATTCCATAGGAACTACAATGACCACCCGCAACCTCCGCGAATACAGGTGTCGCGCTCTCCGATTAGGCTGTACGTCGCCATCAAGGCTCCACATGACTATTCAGTGATTCCGCCCTGCGGTTTCCCGCTTGCTTCTTCAACTTAGTCCTCAATCCCTTTGCAGTTGCGATTAACGAACTTGCCATTCCATGGGTGCGTGCGTACATATTCGTCCACAAGGCCTTGGAGTTTCTCTAACAAGTACGCTTGCCCTTCTTCAACCCACTCGACTGGAATCGGGAAGGACACCTCAACTGCCGCGCATACTGGATTTTGCCCGGAAAACCAGGGACAGCCACCTATTTTCAGGCCGCATCTCATTTTCGCGTCCCCATCGGCTTCGACCTGGATTCTAACCGCCGGCGCGGCTTTGCGGCTTTCTTGGGTCGTCCGACCTTCAGAGGCCGCAGCCGGCGGCCGAGCTTGTGTTCCAGCTTGCTGACGAAGCTGTCGCTTCCCAGCGGCCGGCCCGTATGCAGATGACGCCGCATGCGCGTCACTTCCGTGTCCTCCGGCGGCGTCTGCAGCGCGGCCCGCCAGCGGGTCGGCGTCCAGACGGCGGACCACTCGTCCAGCGCCAGCCAGGCCGGGGCCGCGACTCGCCCAACGTGAGCCGCCGCGCTGGACCAAAGATACGTCTCCGGCGTGCGGGCCAGGCCGGCCCGAAGCGGGTTGCGTTCGACATACCGCATGGCCGTCCAGAGGTACGCTTCGTCCAGCGGGCACGAAAAGAAGCGGTTTTGCCACAGGTGTCCGCTCCGGCGATGCAGGCGATTCACGTACTGCGCGTACAGGAAGTGCGTGCGGCCGAGGGCCCGGGCGAGAGCGGGCGCGCTGCGCGGCGTCACGATGAGGTGCACGTGGTTGGGCATCAGGCAGTAGCCGAGCAGGTCCACGCCGGCGGCGGCCGTGCGCTCAACGAGCAGATCGAGATAGACGCGATAGTCATCCCTGACGAAAAAGACCGGCTGGCGGTTATTGCCGCGCTGGGTGACGTGGTGCGGACAGCCGGGCACGACAATGCGAGCGGTTCGGGGCATGGCTGCATCGTAAGAGCGATCGGCCGCACCGGTCAAGGGAAATGAGGTGACTGTCCCTATTTATCTGTCCCTATTTATCTGTCCCTATTTATC
>JACRLV010000089.1:4585-12722 GCA_016235145.1 Planctomycetota bacterium | reverse complement strand
TTCGAGCTCGAACGCGATTTCGTGCCGATATGGGGATTTGACGACGTACTGGTTTTGCCGGGCCATCCGAACAAGCGAAGACGCTTGGCGTGCATCGCTTGGCACACAGTCCACAAGAGGTACTATTACACACTAGAAGGCCGCTCCAGATGGTACTGGGAGGAGGATCTCTTGTCTGCCAACCCACGGCCACAGCCCGCTCCGGGCGAGTCGTCGCGTTAGGTCGCCTCGATGTAAGGTGAAGGAATTTGATCGGCGAGCCAGATCACCGGGCTGGCGTTGTAAAAGGCGATTCCCTCGCGGTGTGCCCGGCCGGCATCGACCCGCAGAATCGCGATAGTTTTTGACTTTCTGAGTGCAACCCGCGTCGCGGTCTCGTGATCCACCGAAAGGTGCACATACTGCCTCGCCATCGGCTTCAGGCCATCCTGCCGAATCTGCGCCACGCAGTGCTGTGCGGTTCCATGAAACAACTGAGCGGGAGGCGCTTGCCGCGCGCAGGCGAATTTGCCGGGAACGGAATGCCCGTAGATTGCACGAATGCGACCGCCGCTGATTTCGTGCCGGACCTTGTCCGACCCTGCGATCATCGCGCGAAGGTCGTCCACCGTCAGGTTGGCCCATTCCTCGGAACCGGAGCGCAACACATCGATCAGTTGCTCACAGTCCACCCAGCCCCCGGAATCCAATTCAAGTTCATATAGCCACGGCTCATGACGAAGGGCGTGGGACACGGTTTTGCTGAGTTCGCGAAATCTTGCGGAGGTTTCCATACTTCTCCAGCCCATGCCGCGCAGAGGATATTAGCACTGCTCGCCTGATCGGTCCAATCACATGGGCAGAGCCGCCGGCGCCGATTCATGCAATCTCGCCGAAGGCCTGGTTCGCGCTGCGGCTGCCGGAACGCGGCCGCTGGGCCGAAAAGCACCGCCGCGAGAAGCAGAGCGGGAAAACCGGGGACAGCCACCTATTTTCGTTTCGTATTTCGTTGTCGCGCTCCCGTCGTCTTTTATCTGAATTGTACCCGCCGGCGCGGCTTGACCGTCTTGTTTTCCGGCGCGGGGGAATGAAAGCGGATCAGTCCAGGTTTCGGTTGCCCAGCCGCGATCTCCGTCCTGAATCGACTGGCCAGTTCAGTGTACACGACCGGCGGCGGGCCCTCACCCCTGCCCTCTCCCGGAGTACCGGGCGAGGGTGCGAGAGCGGCCACTCTACCGGCGTACCGGGCGAGGGTGCGAGAGCGGCCGCCATGCTGGATTTCCGGGAGAGGGGGAGTGGCCCGGCGCGATGAACCGTGAGGTTCTGGATTTTCCTTCGCAGCTCCGTGTCTCGAACTACGGGCCGGAGGCCCAGGCTCCCCTTCGTGGTTCCGTGGCTGCTTGGTCTGAATCTCGCTTCTCGCTTTTCGATTCTCGATTCTCGATCCTCGATTTTCGATTCGCGCTTTTCGATTCTCGATCCTCGATCCTCGATTCTGCCCTCGCTGGCGCGTCGGCCTCGGAAATGCCCCTCGGCCCTGCCCTCTACCCCGGAACCGTCGCATCGCCCGATTGGGACCGGTCGGCCGGGTCTGTTTCAGCGCCCTTGGAACCTGCCCGCCTCGCCCGCTAAAGTGTCAACCAGCCGCCGACTGAAATGACGCGGCCGCTCAGGGACGATCTACGCGCATGACGACAAACACGAATTCCAGCTCGCCCCTGACGGTGCTCATCACCTGCGTCGGCCGGCGCGTCGAGCTTTTGCAGGCCTTTCGGGCGGCGGCGGCCCGGCTGGGCGTGGCGCTGAGGCTGATCGGCGCCGATCGCTCCCTTACCGCCCCGGGCATGTCGTGTGTCGACGTCGCCGAGCGGACGCCGCCGATTGACGATCCTCGCTACATCACCGCGCTGCTGGAGCTTGTCGAACGCTGGAACGTCCGGGCGGTCTTGCCGACCATCGACACGGATTTGCCCGTGCTCGCCGCGCACCGGGCGGAGTTTCAACGCCGCAATTGCCACGCACTGATCGCCGAGCCGTCCGTGATCGCCATGTGCCGCGACAAGCTCGAGACGTTCGCATTTCTCCGGCGTAGTGGGATCGACACGCCGGAGACGTACACGCCGGACCAGATTCGCGCCCAAGCGTCGCGGCGATTCCCCTACATCGTCAAGCCGCGTTTCGGCTCGGCGAGCCACAACGTCAGCAAAGCCCTCGACCAGACCGATCTCGACTACTGGCTGGCCAAGGGCGTGGACCCGATCGTTCAGGAATTCGTGGATGGGGCCGAGCACACGCTCGACGTCTATGTCGGCCTGGGCGGCGCGCCGCGGTGCGTGGTTCCCCGGCGGCGTTGGGAAACGCGCGGCGGCGAAGTTTCAAAGGGCGTCGTCGTGAAGGACCGGGCGATCATGGACGCCGGCCGCAAGGTCGTCGAGCGCATGGGGCCATCCGCGCGCGGGCTGGTGACGCTCCAGTGCATCGTGACGCCGCAGCAGCAGATTCGCTTCATCGAGATCAACCCGCGTTTCGGCGGCGGCGCTCCACTGGGCATCGCGGCCGGCGCGGATTATCCGGGCTGGCTGATTCAGGAGCTTCTCGGACGGTCGCCGACGATTCCGTTTGACGGGTTTGAGCACGGCTTGTGCATGTCCCGCTTCGACTGGTCCGTTTTTCTGCCGATGCAGGCGGACTTGCGCGACCCGGCGGGCCCGCCGAAGCGCCCCTTTCCGCCCTTCGCCTGAAACCGCGCGAACCCCCGACCCTGGTAGACGTATTCTCCGATGACGCTTGAGTCATGCGATGGCGCTCGCCGCGGGCGCGACGACAGCGGGTTGCCTCCTCCCGCTCGTCGCGGGCGGCTGAGCGCCGATCGTGTTTCTGGTCTCGGGTATCAACTGCAAGAAAACGGGCGGCCAATTCGGCGGTAGAAATGCAGCCGGGGGCGGCTGCGATGCACGAACCGGAATGCAGCCGGGGCGGCTGCGGTACACGAACGGGAATGCAGCCGAGGGCGGCTGCGGTACGGCCATCAGCGGTCTAGCGATTCCGTTTATCGACCGATATTGTTACAGGGCTGTGCGCCACGAGTGCGGCCACAAGTCTTGACGACAAAGGCACTTGCACGGCGGGCCGCCCGCGGCTGACGGGGACGGAGTCTGCCCGAACGGCCTTTCGTGCAAGCAGACCGTGGAAACTCGCCTATGAAGATCCTGAACATCTGCGGAGCGCGGCCGAATTTCATGAAGATCGCGCCGCTGATGCGCGCGTTCGGCGCACACAAGAACATCACGCCGTTGCTCGTCCATACGGGCCAGCACTACGACAAGAACATGTCGGATCTGTTCTTCAAGCAGCTCCGCATCCCCGAGCCGGACATCAACCTCGAAGTGGGTTCGGCCAGCCACGCCGTGCAGACCGCCGAGATCATGCGGCGCTTCGAGCCGATCGTGCTGGAGCAGAAACCGGACTGGGTTCTGGGGGTCGGCGACGTGAACAGCACCATCGCGTGCGCCCTCGTGGCGACGAAGCTCGGCGTGCGGGTCGCGCACGTCGAGGCGGGGCTGCGCAGCTTTGATCGCGGCATGCCCGAGGAAATCAATCGCGTATTGACGGATTCGATTTCTGATCTACTGTTCGTCACCGAGCCGAGCGGCGTCGAGAATCTGAAACGCGAGGGCGTCGACCCGGCGAAGATTCACTTCGTCGGCAACGTGATGATCGACACGCTCAAGGCCAGCCGCGCCGAAGCGGAGAAATCCGCGGTGCTCGATACGCTCGGGTTGAAGGCCGGACGGTACAACGTGCTGACGCTGCACCGGCCGAGCAACGTGGACCATCCGGCCATCTTCGGGCGGATTCTGGCGGCGATTGACGAGATTCAGCGCGATCTGCCCGTCGTCTTTCCCATTCACCCGCGCACGCTGGCCAACACGAAGAAGCTCGGCTTCGCCGACAAACTGGCGGGAATGAGCGGCCTGAAGATCATCGAGCCGCTCGGTTATCTCGACTTCACCAAGCTCACGGCCAGCGCGGCGGTCGTCCTGACGGACTCCGGCGGGATTCAGGAAGAAACGACGATTCTGGGTGTGTGGTGCCTGACGCTGCGCGAAAACACCGAGCGGCCCGTGACGATCTCGCAGGGCACGAACGAACTGGTCGGGACGGACACGGCGGCGATCCTCAGCGCGTACCGCAAGCGGCGGGCGAGCAAACTGAGCAACCGGCCGGTGCCGGACAAATGGGACGGTCGGGCCGCGGAGCGGATTGCGGAGATCCTGGCGAAGACGTAGGGCAGGTCGCGGCCGTTGGCGACCTGCCGCTGCGGACGCGCGGCGAGGATTTCCGATCGCGCGAAGCGGCAGGTTCGATACCGCCGGAACCTGCCCTACCTTGTGAGCTATGCTCAGCGAACGGATTAGACAACTTGCCCGAAACCTCGTTCCGAAGCGGGCCTATCTCGCCGCCGCGCGGGCTTATGGCGGCTGGGCCGCAGCCAGACGGTTGGGATCGGGCGAATTCCGACGCCTGAAAAAAGTGGAAGCGAGCCCGACCGGGGGCCCGCTTGAGAGTTTTCGCGTCGCCGGCTATTCGCACCCCTTCTTCGTCCGTCCGGGCACGACCGACGCCAATGTGCTCGAAGACGTGATCTTGCGCGATATGTACGGCTGCTATTCCCCTGGAGTTCCGCCGCGATTCATTATTGACGCCGGTGCGAACGCCGGGTTTGCCAGCGCGTACTTCCTAAATCGGTTCCCTCAAAGCCGAATCGTCGCGATCGAGCCGGACAGCGGCAATTTCGCGATGGTGCAGGAGAACGCCGCGGTATATGGCGAGCGGGTGCGGACCGTAATGGCGGCCGTCTGGCCGACGAGCACGAATTTGCGGGTGCAGCCGAGCGCGCGGGCGGACGGAATCACGGTCGTGCCGGTGGGGGCCGGCGAACCGTTCGATTGCGTCGGCGTCGATCCGCTGACCTTGTTGCGCGATTGCGGGGCGGAGCGGATCAGCATCTTCAAGTGCGACATCGAGGGTGGCGAAGAGGCCCTCTTTTCGCAGACGCCGGACGGGTGGCTGGAACGAATAGACGCGATCATGGTAGAGATTCACTCGCCGGCGGCCCACGCGGCGGTGTACGCCGCAACGAGCCGACACGCGTTTCGGTCGTATCGCTATCGCGAGTTGCACGTGTTTGTCAGGTAGGGCAGGTCGCGGCCGTTTGCGACCTGCCGCCGGTGCATTCGCGAGACGGTTTCTGGAGCGCGCAACACGGCAGGTTCCATATGGCCGGAACCTGCCCTACCTCGTGCGTTTTCAACAAAAACTCAGCGTGCAAGCAGTGGTGGTTCAAGTCGCGCTTTCTCTTGCGGCGGCGGCCGCGGCGCTCGGCGACGCGCCTCGATTCGCCGTGCGGTCCGCAGATGGCCGATTTCATGCCTGCGAACCGAAATCGGCGACTCCGAGCGGGTATGCGATCCAGGACGACCACGTTGAAGCCACGGTTGCGAGCACGGGTGCGGGTCAATGGGAGTTGACGCTTAAGGCGCGAACCGCGCTGAGCGAAATCTGGTTTCCGTGGCCGGCGGATCGCATCGCGCCGCGCGCAGCGGGCGGCGCGTTTGTGTACATGGCGGAAGTCGGCGGAGCCCGAGTCCGCGCGGACTCTTTGAAGGAATTCGCCTGGGCGGGTGCGATGTACCCGACCGGGTGCTTTGCACCGCTGGTCATTCACGCCGACGGGCGTGCGGCGCATCTGGTCGCGGCGATCAACTGGCCTCCCCGCCCGGTTCGACCGCTTTACTCCCTCGACCGCCTGGCGCTCCGGTATGACGAGCATGTAGCGGCGGGCGCGACCGTCACGCGTCGGGCGATGGTGCGCGATGTCGCGGGCGACGAAGCCGCCGGGCGGCCGCCCTGGTTGCTCGCCGTTGACGAGTATCGCGAGTGGCTCGTGGCGCGGATGCGCGAAGAGCATCTTCTGCCGATCGAATATCCCCAGTGGCTGCGCGAATCCGACGGCTGGATCTTCGTAAACGTGGCGAATATGCCGCGCTTCGATGTTTCCGAGCTTGAATCCAAGTGGCAGCGATGGAGCCCTGTGCTGCCGTGGATGCAGATCTGGGGCCAGATGAGCAACTACGACGGCCCGCGCCATCTCGCGTCGCCGCCCGTCGGAATCAGCGAAGAGACCGGCTGCTGCCTGGACAATTTGCAGATGCACGCCCGCTATCTGCCGGAGTTGCCGGCTTTTGCCCGGCATGTGGCGCTCGAGGGACGGATCGGCTATTACGCCCGACCAAGCGGAGAATGGCCGCGGCTCGACAGTACCACGCCGGACGGCGGCCCCGGCGCGAACCAGCAAGCGCTGCTTGGCTGGATCGCACGGAACCGGGACGAGTACGGCGCGAACGCCGGCTATGTCGACATCATTGGGAACCGCTATTGCGGCGACATCCTCACCATAGCCCGGCTGATTCGCGACCGTTTTCCGGCGGGAACGGTCATTGAATACGGAATCGACTGCTACCCGGCGGCAATGATGTTCAGCGGCTCACTGAATTGCGGGGGAGCCTACACGCCCGAAAAGGCTGTTCAGTCGACTCCGGCGGATCGCGCACCTTTCCCGCGGTTGAGCCGGGCGCTGTTTCGCGATCGGATCGTGTTCTTCGGCGGCGTGAACGGCGACTCTGTCTGGTGGGGCCGCAAGGCGATGTACCGGGCGGAGCGGAACGCCTTTCTGCTGGGCGCCAAGCTCGATGCGCTGGAGATGGAAGACGAGCCGAATTCCGGCCGCCTGAACGCCGCGATCGAGGCGATTGTCGTCGCCAGACGGCGATCGGACTGGTGGCGGCGCGAGCCGGTCTATCGCGACGTGCTGGAGATTTCGGACGTTTCGCGAGGAACTGACGTGCGGCGTTTCACCGGAAAGAACGGAGAAGAGCTTTTCGTCGTCGATAACTGGGCGCAGCAGGCGAAGCCCACGTTTCGATTTCGCGGGCGCGAGGTGCAGATGGGCGGCGAACGGCTGATGATCGCCGTGCTGGGCAAGGACGGGGTCGCGGAGAGCCGGCCGAAATGACGAGCGGCGCGAATTCCATTCTGCACCGCGCACGCCTGGCGGCACTGTTTTCTTCCGCGGCGAGACTCACAAGCGTGCTCATCGCGCCGATGAGCAACGCCTATCTGCGCAGCTTTCACGGAGCGCGGGCCGACGGCTCGGCACGGTCGTCCGGCGCACAGGCGCTGCGCTGGCTGGTGATCTGCACGGCATCGGTGGCGGCGGCGGCTGTGATCCTGGGAACGGCGTTTCAGTCGCTGTTCGGCATCGGGCGCTGGACCATCATCGCGGCCGGCTTTTTCTTCCTGACGGAGCGTTGGCGCGGTTTTGGGCTCGAGATGTTCGACCTGCTGCGGCGCCGCCGCGCAGGCGCGCTGTTCAACCTGATGTGGCACTGCCTTACGATCGGCGGACTGCTGCTGCTCGTGCGCGGCTGGAGCCAGACGGCCGGCGCTGCCCTGCTTGCAGGCGCCATCGCGGGCGTTCCAGCGGCGATTTGGAGCGTGCGCCGCCTCCTTCCAGACATGCTGCCGGGCGAGGGCCGAACTCCAAGCGCCCTGGGCACGATGATCCGGACCTTCGGCGTTCCATACGCTGTGCTGCTGAGCTTTCAGTGGCTACAGACCTTCGCCGACCGGTACCTGTTGGGCGCCTACCTCAACCTCGAAACGGTCGGCCAGTACACCGCGGCGTTTCAAGCCTGCGGCGTTCCCTATATGGTGTTCTTCATGACGGTTCACTGGCTGGTAATGCCGATTGCGTACCACAGGGCGGCCGACCTGTCGAACGCCGCCGGACTTTGGTCGGCCGACCGGACTCTGTTGGCGGCCGTGGGAGCGTACCTGGCGGGCGGGGTCATCATGCTGGGCGTGTACTCGGTGGCCGGCGTCTGGGTGGTGCAGATTCTGACGCAGAAGGATTTCGCACTCTCGTCCGGGACGATCACGATCATCACCTTGGGGCGTTTCATCCAATGTCTGGGCTTCCTGGTCCAGATTTTCTTCGCCGTCCATCAGCGTATGTACGAATCGATGGCGATCCGCATTCTGGGCGGGCTGGCGACGGTGCCGATTGTGTGGTGGTGCGTGAAGGGATTCGGGTTGA
>JACRLV010000089.1:0-4494 GCA_016235145.1 Planctomycetota bacterium | reverse complement strand
GCCGGGCGGCTCGAGGATGGAGACGTCGGTTGGGAATTGATGGAATGCTGGTCGGAGTCGGCCTGCTGCTGCTGCTGCACGCAGTGGTGATGGCCGCCGTCTATCTGCTTCAGGAGCGCGGGTCGATGCTCGATCCGGTGTTCATCAGTTGGGCGGGATGCGGGCTGTTCATCGGCGGCGGGATGTTCTTCACCGGCATCTTCCTGCCCGAACGAGGCCGCGAGAGTGTCGCCCTGCCCTGCGTTCTCATGATGCTGGTCGGAACGGTCTGTTACACGATTGGTTTGTATCTGGGAAAACAAAAATCCCTCGCCCGGGCGATTCCGACGCCGCAGGCCGTCCTGACCGACGCGCAGATCTGGATGATGTGGCTGGTCAGCGTCGTAAGCTTCTTTTCCTCGTGCGGGCTGCTGCTGGTCGTCCCGCCTCAGTCCGCACTGTTCAATCCGCTCAAGGGCTTGGTGGACGGTTCGATGGGCGCGGCGGCGCTGCTGTCCGTGATGGTGCTGGTGGGTTATCGCGGGCGCCTTCCCACCAAGGCGGTCATGATTCTGACGCTCGCCTCCGTCGCCGCCCTCACGCTCGCGTGGTCCTGGTCGCGCCGGCCGCTGGTCGGCGTGCTGGTCGCCGCGGGAGCCTACTTCTATCGGGCCCGGATCGCCCATCGTTCGCTCAATACCCGTGTGCTGGTCCTGACGGCCGTCGTCGTCTGTTCGGCTCTGCTTGTGCTGTATCTGGGAGGAACGCGCGGCCGTCGCTTCCACGGCAAAGCCGGCGGAGAGTACGAGATTTTGTCCGCGCAGAACTACATGGATTTCCTTGCCGGCGTCACGATCAACTACGAGGTAGCTGAATTCGCGGTGCAGGAGATCCCGTCGACGCGGTCCTATTTGTGGGGCAGCGGGTTCGTGCCCGCATTCACCTTCTGGATTCCCCGCGCCATCTGGTCATCGAAGCCCGTTGGGACCGGGTGGGTCGTGACGACGATGTGGTACCACACCGAACATCCGGACAACAACCTCGCCCTGACCATCATCGGAGAGTGGTATGCGAACTTCGGGTATTTCGGCGTGGCCGTCGGGATGCTGTTGATCGGGATCATCGTCCGGACGATCAATACGTGGATGCGGAGCAACATTAACAACAAGGTCCTCTGGCCGGCATGGCTCCTGGTGCTGCCCGATTTCGCGACCGAATGGCGCGGTGATTTCACAAGCATGACGGTCCAGGGGCTGCTGCGCATCATGATGTTCCTGTTCCTGGCCTGGGCCGCCGGAAAGATGGCGTCGAAACCAGCGCCCCGGATGACGGCCGGACCGCCGCGGCGCGGCCGCCCGGCGCCCGCCAACGTGGTGCGCGCCATCCGCGCGACCCGGCCGCCTTCGGCGTTCGGACCGTAATCCGCGCGCCGCCTCAACCCCACGTTTCTTTATGCGCAAGCTGCTGATCATTAACAACATCCCAACGCCGTATCGCACGTACATGTTTCACAAGCTCTACGACGTGGGGCGCGAGCATGGGGTGGAAACGACGATCGCGTTTCAGGCGGAGCGCGAGGCCCGGCGGGTCTGGAAGGCCGAGGATTTTGCGCTCCGCACGCCGCACTTCTATTCGTCCGGATTGCGATTCTGGTCGAAGCGGCCGCGGAAGTTCTTCACCTATCCGACCGTGAATATCGACATTCTGCGGCGCGTGATGAGCGGTGCGTATGACTGGATTCTCTACGCTCCGTTGAACTCCATGAACGGGTGGTTCGTGTCGTGGCTGCCCGCCGGCCGCTCGAAGAAAGTCGTCTGGTCGGAGAGCAATCTGCACTCGACGCGCTACATGTCCGGCTTCGCGCGGGCATTCAAGAGATTCTTGCTGGCGCCCTGCCACGTCCTGGCCTGCCCCGGCGAGAGAGCGCTCGAGTACGTCTACACGCTGCGGCCGAAGGCCCGCGCGCTGCCGGTCATCCACCTGCCGAATCTCGTGGATACCGCGCTTTTCGAACAGCGCGTCGGACAATTGCGATCGCAGCGCGACGCGATTCGGCGCGAGTTGGATTTCGACGCGGACCAGCAGCTCATCCTCGGCGTGGGCCGAATGGTGGATTACAAGGGCTTCGGCCAGGTGCTCGAAGCCGCTGCCCAGGTCGATGGAAATTACCGCCTGATGTTCCTCGGAGAGGGCGAGCGGCTCGATTCATGGCGGGAACGCGTGCGAGCGCTCAAGCTGGAGCGTCGCGTCACTTTCGCAGGACAGCAGCCCGAGGCGGAGGTGGTTCGTCGCCTCGCCGCGGCGGATTGGTTCATCCATCCCGCACTGGAGGATCCCTCTCCGCTGGTCACGATCGAAGCGGCGACCGCCGGCCTGCCGCTCGCCGTCGCAAACCAGACCGGGAACGCCCCGGAAACGGTCGAGCCGGGTCAGAGCGGCTTCCGGTTCGACGCGAGTTGCATCGGCGACGTTGCGGAGACGCTTCGCAAGATGGTGAGCATGCCGATCCAGCAACGGCTGCAATTCGGCGCGCGCTCGCGCGAGCTGGCTCAGGAACGTTTTTCGCCGGACCTTGTTTCAAACCGCTTCTTTGCCGAGTTGCTCCGTCTGTCGCCCGCCAGGTCGTCCTGATGAAGATCGCCATCATCGCCCACAATCTGCGGACCGCCGGCGGACTTACGGTCGGCAGCAACACGATCGCCGCGCTGCGGCGCGTCGCGGATGAGCATGAGTATTTCCTGACGCTGCCGGCTGACGCCGGTTACGAGGCGATCGCGCTACCGACTCGCAGCAAGCCGCTGTTTTTCCGTCGCCGGCCGGGCGCCCGGGGCGTGGCGGCGCAGCTCTGGCTTGATTTCGTCCGCCTGAACGGATTGGTCGCGGCCCGGCGACCGGACGTGGTGTGGGGACTCGGGAATTTCGGACTGCCGCGGCCGCCCTGCCCGCAGGCGGTCCTTTGCCAGGACGCTCACTTTGTCTATGAACCGACTCAGCAGCCGCGCGTGCTCTGGACCTTTACATCAGACCTGCGCGTGGCGCGCACGCGGCTGCGCCGCAGCCTGCCGAATTCGCAGCTGGTCTTCTGTCAGACGAACGTGATGATCCGGCGTTTTCGCGAGACCTTTCAATTTGCCGGCGAAATGTCGCTGTTTCCGGCCGCCGTCTCGCGCATCGCGTCGGAGCCGAACGACGCGCCGCCGCGGATTTATGAGCAGCTCAAAGGGAGGTTCGTGCTGCTGGCACTGACGCGCTACTACCGGCACAAGAACCTCGAGCTGCTGATCGAGATGTTCGAGCGCCATCCCGCCGAGTTGGCGGATGTTTCGGTCGTGCTGACGATCGACCCGCCGCAGGGCTACGGCGCGGATGAATTCCTGCGGCGGATCGCAAATTCGCCGGCCAGGGAGCACTTCGTCAACGTTGGCCCGGTCCGCCGAACCGAACTTGCGGCCTACTACAACGGCGCAGCGGCTCTCATTACGCCGACAGTCCTTGAGACCACGTGCTTACCGTATCTCGAGGCGATGCAGTACGGAACACCCATCCTGACGGGCGATCTGGACTTCTCGCGGGAAATGTGCGGCGACGCGGCTTTCTATTTCGATCCGTGGAACGCCGATTCGGCGTTCGAGGCGGTGATGCGATTCCGGGCCGATCCATCGATCGGACCTGCGCTCGTCGCATGCGGACGGAAGCGCGTCGAGCAGCATTTCCGCACCTGGGATGAGATCGTCCGCGACGCGATCACTCGGCTGGAAACATTGCAGATGTAGGGCAGTTCGCGGCTGTTCGCGACCTGCCGTTCGCGGAATATCGTGACAGCGCGTGAGCGACCCAAACGGCAGGTTCCATACGGCCGGAACGCGACCTGCCGTTCGCGGAATATCGTGACAGCGCGTGAGCGACCCAAACGGCAGGTTCCATACGGCCGGAACCTGCCCTACTCACGATCGGGGACGTTGACCCGCGTGTGAATCCACCAATCCGCCGCCAGTTCGCCTCGTTTCAAGTGCTCATGGATCGAAGACCACGGCCACTTCGCGGGCGTCTGCGCGAAGCCGTGCTTCACCGGATTGAGGTGAATGTAGTCGCGATGTTGCTCGTAATCCTTCAGGTCGCGGATGCGATGTTCCCAGTAACGCGGCTGCCACACACCGCGCCGACCTTGCCGCATTTCATCCGCCGTACGAGCGGTCTCGGCACCGCCGCTTGCGAGGTATGCCGTTGTGAACTTCGACTTGATGAGGCGCCAGCGCATGCTGAAGTCGGAATCGCCTCGGGGCAACGTCAAGATGCAGTGCATGTGCTCCGGAAGTACGACCCATGCATCGATACGAAAAGGATACTTGGAACGCACCGCACGAACGGACGAGCGCAGGAGCTCGATTTCACGCACGAGCAGATCGTTGCCGTCGCGGTGCAGGAGATTGACGGTGAAGAACCACGTTCCACCTGGGGCGTAAGCGCGTCGGTAGTCGGGCATGTCCGTATGCCAGTGAGATTCCACGCAATGAT
>JACRLV010000016.1 GCA_016235145.1 Planctomycetota bacterium | reverse complement strand
TCGGGGTCGTTCCCGAAATACGGCCTGCGAGACGCAGGCCGCTACCTCGCTCCGTGCACCGGCGATCCAGTCGCCGCCCGAAAAATCCTCTCGCGCCGCGAGGATTTTTCGGGAGATGAATCAAGCGCCAGCGCGCGGGTATTTTCGAGTGTTGTACCCAATCGCGCGAACACCCACGCCCTGGCGCTTGGGGATCGGATGGTGCCGGAGCTGCTTACTTCACCCGCTTGAGTCTCAAAGCATGGGAACCACTTGCCGGTTTCCACGGCAACGGTATTGTCCCTGTGCGGCGGTCGTTTCTGTTCATCGCCGTCGACTGGCTCGTGGGAGCCTGCCTCAACCTGCTGATTCGGGAGAAGCCATGGCTGGTTCATTTGGTTCGACTCCGCCGTGCGACACGCTGAAAGAGGAGCACCGCGTCATCGAGCGCGTGCTGCAAGTGCTGGCGGTTTTGGCGCGGCGTTCGGATCGCGGCGAGGGGTTTGACGAGGGCGGTTTTTCCCGGTGCGTCGAGTTCTTCCGCCTGTTCGCCGACGCGTGCCATCATGGAAAAGAAGAAGACCTGCTCTTCCCGGCGCTGATCGAGCGCGGCATGCCCGGCGAAGGCGGTCCGATCGCGGTAATGCTCTATGAGCACAACGTTGGCCGCAAGCTCGTCACCCAGATCGCCGAGGCGATCAAGGCCCGCGCCGAAGGCGATCCGGACGCGGAGAAACGGGCCACGACCGCGGCGATGGACTTTTACCGCATGCTCACGCAGCACATCGACAAGGAGGACAACGTGCTGTTTCGCATGGGCGAGCAGATTCTGCCGCCCGAGGCGCAGGCGAATCTCTGCACGAAGTTCGACGAAGTCGGTTGCCGGGCGTTTCAGGGTAAGCGGCAGGAGGAGCTGCGCCGCCTTGCGGACGATCTGTGCCGCGAGTACGCCCCAGGCACGTAACCGGAGCGGAAATCGGCCGCGTTTCGGGAGAGTGCATGGAACCCGCATCGCTTCAGAACCGAATAGCCGCCGCACGCGAGCGGCTCGACGCGCATGTGCGCGAAATCGTCGCCTGGCACTTTGATCCTGCCAGCGGTTGCCCGTTCTGGCTCGACCATGCCGCCCGGCTCGGCTGGGATCCACGTCGCGAGGTTCAGTGTTACGACGACCTCGACAAGTTCCCTCCCTTTCAGGACGAATGGCTCCGCGGCGGCCCGGTTCGACGCTGGGTGCCGCGAGCGCTCGCCGGACGCCCCGTCACCACGTTTGAGACCGGCGGCACGACCGGCATTCCGAAAAGCCGCGTGAATATCGAGGATTATCGCACTGACTACGAGTTGTTCAGCGAGACTCTGAGCGATCACTACTTCCCCAAAGGCGGCGATTGGCTGATGCTCGG
This sequence comes from Planctomycetota bacterium, assembly GCA_016235145.1. Lineage (GTDB taxonomy): Bacteria > Planctomycetota > Phycisphaerae > UBA1845 > Fen-1342 > JACRLV01. Next base: position 2,470 of record JACRLV010000016.1, on the reverse strand, counting down.
CCCGAGCGGGCCGCGCCGCCTGCGCCTGGCGATTGAGCACCTCGCGCAGCATCGCGGCGGAATCAGCTTCGGCGTCGACCTCGACCCGCGCTGGGTCACGAAGCTCATCAAAACCGGCCGCATGGACCTCATGCACGAATACAAGGAGCACGTGATTCAGCAGGGGCTCACGATCCTGCGGGCGCACCCCAACATCCGCTGCCTCTTCACCACGCCCAAGTTGCTCGAAGCGCTGTGCGAGAAGATCTCGCTCGTGAAGGCGGGCATCCCCGGCGTCTTCGGCGGCGGCACTTCGATGACGGCCCAGTTCTACCGCTTCGCGTGCGAGGAGCTTCTGGAAGGCGGGGCGGATTGGTGGAAGCCCGATCCCAATTCCATCGACGGCCGGAAACGCGCCAAGATCGACTTTGTTCCCACCTATGGCAACACGCTGATGGGGCTGGCGACGCACAAGCCGTTCGCGCCGGCGGATCGCTACAGCGTCATCTATCACCCGCCGCTGCCGCGCGCGGTGATCGAGGTCGTCGATCCGTCCAGTACCGAACAGCCGCAGGCCTGGCATATCGCACCGAACGGCCAGACGCGCGGCGTCCGCCATCGCGTCGTGGAGTACGGCCAGGTCGGCCGTGTGCGCCTGACGACGCTAACGCGCGAGTTCTTCATGCCGCGTTTCCTGGAGCGCGACGAGGCTGTACGGCATCCGCCGTGCGAGGCTTATCCCTGGGACGGGGCGGGAGACGTTCGGCCGTTCAGCGGATTCGCGACGCCGCTCATCGAGGGCGTGTACTGACGACCGCCTGCTGGCGATTTCGCCGCGCCGCTGCGCTGATTATCATGCGGCCATGTCCACCAACGTCTCCGCGAAACTTGGCCCCTACACACTCGGTCCGGGCAATCCGCTCGTACTCATCGCCGGGCCCTGCGTCATCGAGTCGCTCGAACATTGCCTGATGCTCGCCGAGCGCATCGCCGCGATCGCCAAGCGGCTCGACATGCCCTATGTCTTCAAGGCCAGCTTTGACAAGGCGAACCGCTCCGCCATCACCTCGCCGCGCGGCCCGGGCCTCGATGACGGCCTCGCCGTTCTGGCGAAAGTGCGGCAGCGCATCGGCGTGCCTGTGCTCTCCGATGTGCATGAGCCCGCCCAGGCGGAAGCCGCGGCGACCGTGCTCGACTGCCTTCAGGTGCCGGCGTTTCTGTGCCGCCAGACGGATCTGCTCGTGGCCTGCGGCCGCGGCGGCAAGTGCGTGAACATCAAGACAGGCCAGTTTCTTTCGCCGGAGAAGATGCAATTGGCGGCGGCGAAGGTGCGCGACTCCGGAAACGCGAACGTGCTGCTGACCGATCGCGGGACGACCTTCGGCTACGAGCGGCTCGTCAATGATATGACGGGTCTGGCCGTCATGCGCGTCTTCGCACCCGTTGTGTTTGACGCCACGCACTCCGTCCAACATCCCGGCGCGAAAGGCGACACAACCGGCGGCGACCGCGAATCGATCCCGCTGCTGGCTCGTGCCGCCGTGGCGGCGGGCATCGACGCCCTGTTCTTGGAAGTCCACAACGACTGGAAGAATGCGAAAAGCGACGCCGCTACGGTCTGGCCGCTCGAGCGGCTCGAGCCGCTTCTGGAAACTTGCGTGAGGATCAGGGCGGCGGCGGCGGAAGGCTGATCACTTTCAATACTGGCGAGTGGGAGCGACACAGCCGGCGCTCGATCGATTCGGCGGCATTTGCAACGCGTTGCGCTTCGCCTCATTCCGGCACATTCTTTGTGAGGTCTCGAACCGACGCGGAAGTTCTGACGCGTTAGGACGGATTGGAGCAATGAGCAGGCGGTTCCGAAACTTCCGGCGATTTACACTCAAGCACCCGGTCCGCAGCCTGCTGATGCTGTGGGCGATTGGATGGATGGTTGCATGGGTTGCTGCGGGCGATCGAGGGTGGGTATGGAATCGCTGGACCAGCGTTCCGGCGTATTGCCTGTCCGTTTCCCGGGGCGAGATTTGCTACCGCTTTTGGCCTGGACGACCGCCCCAGCAGGAACGCGAGGACAGGTGGGCGGTTTGCCTTGGGAATCAGATCGGTTTCTATTACGGCGGAAGCTACGAGCCGCCTGGGACGATTCTCATTCACGGCGTCTACTACGAGGCGCTTGCTCAAATCTGGCTGATCGTTGCGATACTCGGCCTACCGTGGCTGCTGGCCGCGTTTCGTGCACTGCGGGCGCCGCCAGGGAGCGTTCTCGCCTGCCGCAAATGCGAGTACGACCTGACCGGAAACGTGTCGGGCGTCTGTCCGGAGTGCGGAGAATCCGTCCCTTTCCGCACCCTTGAGAATCTCATCGCCGAGTAGTGGACCTCGCTCAAGAAAATGCAGGTCATTCGGCTTCGGCGCCCTTCGGCCAAGCGCGTTCTGACCGGCTCCGAACGATGAACCTGTCCGGCGGGTAGACGCACAACACGCGGGCACG
>JACRLV010000015.1 GCA_016235145.1 Planctomycetota bacterium | reverse complement strand
GTGTCGACCGCCTGGGCGCCGGCTACGGTTGCGACCGTTCCGAATTGCAGCAGCTTTCCGTGGCCCATGATCCCGATGTGCGTGCAGTATTCGGCCAGGTCCGCCAGGATGTGCGACGACACGACCAGCGTCTTTCCCTGATCGCGCAGGTCCGCGAGAAGCTGCCGGAACTGGGCCCGGCCGGCGGGGTCGAGGCCGGCGGCCGGCTCGTCGAGAAGAATGACGGTCGGATCGGGGATGAGCGTGCGTGCGACGCCGAGCCGCTGTTTCATGCCGCGCGAGAGCGTCGAGATCTTGCTCTTTTTCTTGTCCGCGATCCACAGGCTTTCGAGCCAGTGGTCGATCCGCTGGCCGGCCAGGTTGCGCGACAGCCCGTAGCAGCGGGCGATGAACCACAGGTGCTGCTCGACCGTGATGTTGTCGTACACGGCCGGGTTGTCGGCGGTGAAGCCGATGTGGGCGCCGACGAAGCGCGGCTCGCGAAACACGTCGCGGCCGTGAATGCGGACGTAGCCGGTCGTGACGGGCTGAAGACCGGCGGCCGCCCGGAGCGTAGTCGTCTTGCCGGCGCCGTTCGGGCCGCTCATTCCGAGCAATTGCCCGGCCTTAAGCTCGAACGTGACGTCGTCGACCGCCAGCAGTCGCCCATATTGAACCCGCAGGTTTTGGATGCTGAGCAGCGTTTCCGCCATGGTGCCTCGTCTCGGTTCGTGGTTCGCGACCCCGAGCCGGGATATCATCCGTGTACGGCGGCGGACGTACAAGCTGGGGCCGCCGGAAAAACGAAAGGAGGCCCATGCGACAACGGCACGGGCGATTTCGGCGTGGATTCTGGTTCGCGCCCGCGGCGTTCGGAATCCTGCTCATCGGATTGGGATTGTTGATTTTCTACAACCCGCTGATGCTGGCGTATGTCGTGGGCGGGGGGTTCGTGTTCATCGGGCTGGTGCTGGTCTCGCTAGCGGCCCAGATGCGCGGCCGCGTCACGTATCAACGCCTCGGCACCATGTTTCGCCAACCACCGTCGGGCGACGGCGATTAGCGTAGCTAGTAAACAACTGTGCATCACGGGTGGTACGGGCGTCTCGCCCGTCGTCAGGACCGGGCGAGACGCCCGTACCACCCTGGAAGTTCGCGAGTTTCACTGAGCCAATATTCCAGGATCAACTGTTGCATGGCGGCTGAACCATCAAATCCGCCAGCGTCGCGCCATGAAACGCCTGAGTTAGCCGAATGTGAAACGGCTTGGACAGCGCACCTTCGCGGGCCTTCGCGTCTCCGCCAGACGCCGCTATTACCTCGCAGGCGTTGAGCACGTCCATAACCGGAATCTGGTCGGCCGGTTTCGTGGGAAGGTATTGTTTCGAATCGCCGGCGCCGACCTCGACCAGCAAGCCTGCCGCGGTCAGGCGCTCGAGCAGCCACTCGACTGTTTCGGGCCGCAGGCTCGCGGGAACGGTGACGCTGTGCGGTTCGATCGGGCCCTGCCCGGATTGAAACTTCCGCACGACCGACAGAATGATTGCGATCGCGGTCGCGGATGAGATGACCTGCGGCTCCGCGGCTTCGACCATGTCGAGTTGGCGCAGGTTGGCCGCCGTGTGCGTCAGCTCGGCCCCGAACAAGAAGACGAGCCACGACAGGTACAACCAGAATAGAAACAGCGGCAGCGCGCCGAGGATGCCGTAGAGGTTGCCGTTGAGAACGAACCGGCCGACGTAGAGCGCGAAAGCCCAGCGGGCCACGAGCCACAGCAGCACCGCCGCGACCGCGCCGCCGAGGGCCGCCTGTCGATTGACGTGCGTGTTCGGCAGCAGCGAATACGTCGCCGACAAAAGCAAAATTCCGACCATCGTCGGTCCGAGCCATCCGGCCACGTGCGCGACCGAAGCCAGCCACGGCACGCCCGACGCCGAGCGAATCGCCACTTGGCCGAAGTAAATCGTGATCGCCAGCGCGATCGGGCCGAGCGTCAGGATCGACCAATACAACAGCGAGCGGCGGACGACGGAGCGGTTGCGGGCCGCGCCGAAGACCCGATTGAGCGCGTCCTCAATCGTGGACAGCAGGCTGATGGCCGACCAGATGAACAACGCGATGCCGATCGGTCCGATCCGCTCGATGGTCAGCTTGGCTTGAACGTCGGAGACCAGAGCGATGATCTGGTCGGCGACATTCACCTCGCCGCCGGCGGGCGCGCTGCTCGAAGAGTCGCCCGCTGGCTGCGTATCCGCCGTTACGCCGATCCGCGCTACTCCCGTCGCGACGAGAAACTGACGCAGGCTCTCCTTGCTGTTTTCGAGCAGTCCGAGCGAACTCAGCCACAGGAGCGAAAGAACCAGCGTGGGGATCAGGGCGAAGATCGTGTGAAACGAGAGCGCCGCGGCCATCGCGATCAGGTTGTTGCGGCGGAGCCGCTGAGCGCAGTATTGCCAAAGTCGGACCTGAAACCGGACGACCCGGGCAAAGCGGCTCAATCCGATGATTCCGGCGTCGAGTGGCGGGGTGTCGTTGCTCGTGCTCAACGCGGCGGAGTGTGCCCGAACGCCGGCGGATTTACAAGGCGGCCGACATTCGCGGCGAGAGCGGGTGCTAGTCAGGTATGAATGTGGGGTCGGACTCCGGCCGGCCTCTTCTACGAAACCGGGCCGGCCCACGCAAGAGACAGGCCGGAGGCCTGCCCCACAAGAGACAGGCCGAAGGCGTGCCCCACACTGCTGAGAATCAAGTTGCGACCAGAACCCGCAAGCGAAGCCGCTGCTCGTTTTCGTCGTTTGGGAGTTCGTGTATCTTCCGCCTGCGCGAGCAATAGCGGAATCATCCCAGCGGATCCAGCGCGAGCCGCGGGCTACGGAGCCAGGAAATGCCGGAGCTTCTCTTTCACGGCGCCGCGGGCGAAGTCACCGGGTCCATGCACCTGATCCACGTCGAGGGCCGCTGGGTCGCGCTGGATTGCGGCCTCTATCAGGGGCGGCGCGAGGAATCCGAAGCCAAGAACCGCCAGTGGCCGATGCCGGCGCGGGAAATAGACGCGGTGATCCTGTCGCACGCACACACGGATCACAGCGGCCGGCTGCCCAAGCTGGCGGCGGACGGATTCGACGGACCGATCTTCTGCACGCCGGCGACGCGCGACCTCTCCGCGATCATGCTGCCCGACTCGGCCCACATCCAACAGGAAGATTCCGAGTACGTGAACAAGAAGCGCCGCCGGAATAACCTGCCGCCGATCGAGCCGCTCTACGATTACAACGACGCGATCAAGTCCGTGCGGCTGATGCAGACGATCTCATACGAGCGGCCGTTCCAGGTCGTTCCGGGGTTGTCGGCGTCGTTTCACGAGGCCGGGCACATGCTGGGCTCAGCCGGAATCCGGGTGGAATTCGCCAACCGCAACGGCGGCCCGAAGACGCTCTACTTCACCGGCGACGTGGGGCGAAACAACGCGCCGATTCTGCGGGATCCGGCCCCCCTCCCGTCCTGTGACGTGATCATCAGCGAGAGCACGTACGGCGGCCGGGTCAACGAGCCCGTCGGCGATGCACGGCAGATCATGCTCGACGTGATGAAACGCACGTTCGAGCGCGGCGGAAAGGTGATCATCCCCGCATTCTCCGTCGGCCGCACGCAGACGATCGTCTATTCGCTGCACCAGATGATGGCCGCGGGGGCCCTGCCGCGTCATCCTGTGTTTATCGACAGCCCACTGGCCGTCAACGCGACGGACGTCTTCAAAATGCACCCGGAATGCTACGATTCCGAGGCCCGCGAGTTCCGCAGGAAAAACGGCGACATCCTCGGCGGCGACTGCTGCACGTACATCCGCGACGTGGAGGAAAGCAAGGCCCTGCACCGCCGGCGATCGCCTTGCACGATCATCTCGGCCAGCGGCATGTGCGAAGCGGGGCGCATTCGGCACCACATCAAGAACAACGTCGCTTCGCCGCGGAATACGATCCTGTTTCCCGGCTATCAGGCCCAGAACACGCTCGGCCGGCGGCTGGTGGACGGTACGAAGGAGATCACGCTCTTTCACGAGACGCTGCCGGTGCGGGCGGAGGTCGTGCAGATACACGGATTCAGCGGGCATGCCGACCAGGCGGACCTGCTGCGGCTGCTTTCACCCCACGCACGGTCGGCCCGACGCGTATTTCTTGTACACGGCGAGCCGGAGCAGGCCGCGGCGCTCGCGGCGAAGCTGGACGAGGCAGGATTCACCGGAGTCTCGCGGCCGGCGCGTGGACAGCGGTTCGTGCTCGGCGATTGACGCGGCACGTGGCCGCCGTATTCGTGGCGTCGGCCCTCCGAGTCCGACGACAGATTTGTTTCGGACGGCGAAAACACCGTCGGACTCGGAGGTCGGACGCTACGAAACGCCCGGCCGGCAGATGAGAATTTGCTTTCCGGAATTTGCGTTCAGCTCGCCGCCGTGATGGTTGCCGTATCGCTCATCGACGTGAAACCCGGCCTGCCGCAACGCCGCCTCCAGTTCACACGGGTACCACATTTTCAGCGTCAGTTCGCTGAAGGGCTGAGTCGGCCCGCCGTCGCGGCTCGCCAGCAGGGTCACGTGCGATATCTGCGAAATCGGGTCGTAGCTCGCCCTGTACGTAACGGCGACTCTCGCGCCATCGTCCGGGTCGTCGTAAGCGCCGAACGCGTACTCGGTGTTCGAATCTCGCGCCAACAACCGCGCGTCGGGAACGAACACGTCCACCACGAACACTCCATCCGGCGCCAGGTGCTCGCGCACGCATTTCGCGCAGCGGCTGAATTCATCCGCGCTGACGAGATGGCAAGCCGAATTCCCCGCGAGCATGATCAGCCGGAACTGCTTGTCGAGCCGAAAATCCCGCATGTCGGACGCGGATAGCCGCAGCGGCACGCCGGCCCCCCGCGCCTTGGCCGCCGCGTGTTCCAGCATCGCCGCCGCCAGGTCCATGCCCCAGACATCGTGCCCGCCGCGGGCGAGCGGAAGGAGGTACTTGCCGGTTCCGCACGCGAGTTCGAGTACGGGCCCGCCGAACCGGTCCGCGAGCGAGATGTAGAATGCAGTGTCCTCGCCGTCGCCGCGGTAGAGAAGGTCGTAAATGCGGCCGTCGGAATAGAGATTCGCACCGCTCATGCCTGTCACACTACCCGCGCACGATGCAGCCGCAAACCGGGGGCCACCGGCGCCTCGGTCGCGTCGAGCTTTGGCTCTCAGGTCGCTCCCCGCCGGCTGCCGATAAGACAGACGCGCGCCGTAGCGACCGCCATGCAGCCCGCCGGCGACAGGAGAGCCCATGCCCACGTGCAACGTCTGCAACGGAACCGACGCCGCGATCTGCATCGAAGGCGCCGGCACCTGGCACTGTTACGAGCCTTCGCTGGGCAAGCCTTTCCCGTACCGCGTCGCGCTATGCCGCCGTTGCGGCCACGTGTTCGGCGACTGGGACCACGACCACACGCAGCAGTACGTGGACGAGGAATACACGACCTGCGAAACGTCGCTGCCGATCTATGACGCGTACACGACGTTCTGCCTCCAGGCGATGCCGCGCACGAAGCAGCGGCCCGCCCGTGTTCTCGAAATCGGATTCAACCGCGGCGCGCTGCTCCAGCACTTCTACGATTTCGGGTTCGAGTGCCACGGCGTCGAGCCGGGCCGCAAGAACGTCGAGTTCGCCCAGCGGCGCATGCCGAAAGCCCGACTCGATCAGGGCTTTTTCTCGCCGGAGTGGATTCAGCAGTATCCCGAAGGGCATTTCGACCTCGTGATCCTGACATCGGTCTTCGAGCACATGACCGAACCGATGGCGGTCCTTCGTGCGATCCGGCCGGCGCTCAGCGAGCATGGCCGCCTGTTTCTTCTCGTGCCCGATCTGGCCCAGTACACGCCGGCTTACCAGGTCAAGCCGGCGGACCGAGACCGCTACGGCTGCGCGCCGCTGGTTTTCTTCTATCGCAACTTCTTCCTGTGCTATGCCCAGCACGTCAACCACTTTTCGCCGGCGAGCCTGAAACGGTATCTGTCCGTTGCGGGATTGGAAGTTTGCCAGATGGCGAACATCTCCGGGCTGTGGTATCTCGCAGCGCCCGGCGACGCCGCTCCATCCCAGATGGATTTTCCCGACCTGGTGCAATACCACCACGGTCTGATGGCGTACTACCAGCGCCTGCTGCATGACATGCAAACCGCGATGCGAAACAAGCTCCGCGGCAAGCGGGTCGTCTGCTATGGCGCGGGTCGGGATTTCGGCTATTTTCTGGACGTTTTCCGACCGCAGGGGATCGAGCCGCTGGCCGTCGCAGACGATACGGCGCCAGCGGGGACGATCCACGGCGTTACCTGTGTGCCGCCGCAGAAACTCGCATTGTTCCGCCCGGATGTCTGCCTGGCGAGCAGCTTCGACTACGAAGACCAGATCGCCGCCAAAGCCGCAAAGGCGCTGCCGGCAGCGACCGAGATTCTCACGCTCACGCAGTTGATCTACGAGCTGGACATCGCGCCGCCGAATTTCACGGACTTCGCCATTCGACCGTGCGGCGCCAGGGCGCTGCGGCGAGCGGAGGATCGAAACGCCCTGTCAGGGTGATCTTCTGGGCGGGATCGCCACGGTTTCGTCGATCAGCGTCAACGGACGGGCTGCCAGACACCGCTGCACAAGCAGGGTCAGCTTCTCGCGGCCCGTCGAGCTGAGACCTTCCGCTTCGTTCACCTCCGCCACCAGGGCTTCGGCCGCATCGACGATCGGCTCAAAACCGCAGGCGCCGGCGAACGCCCCGAGCCGCGTTATCAGCGCGCGCACGTCATCCATCTTCTTGGCGGCGCACGCTCGCTCGATGGCCGCGACGCGTTCCTGCAAGGAAAACACGAATGAATTGATCAATGATGCGGTTTCCGGCGACGAGGCGAGGGAACTGATCACCGGCTCGCAATGGAGCGATTCAATGAGCTTTCCCAGTGACGGCCCCATGAGCGACACCCGCATGCACGCGCCGCACTGCCGACATTCCCCCTTTTCGCCGCCTTGTGGTTCCACGTCCTTGGTTGCGCTTGGACATTTCGGCGCCGCCGCGTCGGAAGGATTGATGGACAAACTGGCAAGGGGGCGCACGTAGCCTCGCGCGCGCAACTGCTCAATCACTTCGCATGAGTTCAGGGTCGGCGAATCATGGTCCAGAACCACAAGCTCGAACGCACCGGATAGGGCCGCGGAAATCCCCGCCTCGGGGGAGTCTGCGATCGTCGTCTCTGCGCCGTGGCGTGTCAGTTGGCCGGCGATCAGTCCGGAAGAGGTCCGATCATCCGTGACCAGGAGCGCCCGGACGGAGTTCGCTCCCCGGTGATAAAGTCCGATATCAACCGGATCGGAAAAAACCGCCCCGACCTCATGCACGCCCGCGGTGCCGGAAATGTACCGGCAGCGAATAACTTTGGCTTCCACGATATTCGATTGATTGAACTCGCTCACCAGCCGAATGCGGCAGAGTGTGCCCGGATAGACGAACCGGCCCGTCAAGAATGAGATTCCGTCCCGGCTGAGATTTCGGCAAGGTACGGCTTCCACAGACGATTCTTTGCCGGTTACAAACTCGACGATGGCGCGCATCCGGAACTGGTATCGCTGGGAACGGCGGGCGTTCCGGGCCACTTCGCTGACCTTGCCGTCGTCGAGTTTCTTCAAGAGATGGCCCAGCGACTGGTCCGTCAGCCGTACTGAGTCTCTTGCGGATCGGTCCACGCTGCACCTGACGTTCGTTTCAACGCCTCATTCGCCCGTGTCGGTTTCTTCGTCAGGAAAGTGCCCGGGCAATAGCCCAAGTCAGGATAGGATTTCCCCCTAATCCCGATCGAATGCGAATTCGGTTCCTCCCTCCGGCATTCGAACGGCGATGTGGTTCTTGATCCACGTCGCGAAAGAGCAACTCGGACGTAGGACTCTGGCTTCTCCTGTGCCCCAGGGGTTCCTCCAAATCCGGGCACGGGCGGAATGCCGGAACTTCCGGCGCGCTGCGCCGGCGGCAATCTATGGGTGGGCGCGCGATCTGGAATGAACCCTTGAATACACATGGCGAGCAACCGTTCCGATTTCGCTGATCGAGAGCGGCCTTGCGTGAATGCCTCATTCCCAGCCTTCCGTTGGCTGCGCGCCGGCGACGTGCGTGCCGCACCTACGCCACAACACTGCTCGACGCCATTTCCCGCAGAGAATCGGCGCAAAAGTCGATTTCACCCGGCCAACAGATCGACCGTCCACGGGAATCGATCCGCAATTGCGCGAATACCGATGCGTCGCCGAGCCGCGCGAATACGCCGCCGCGCTCGATGATCGGGCGAAAGTCCACGGTCACATCCAGCCCGTCGTCGTAGCGGAGTTGCACGCGAAAATCAGCGAGCGACTCGGCGGCGACAATTCTCGCCTGCGATGGCTGGCCGTTCATGGAGTTGCTCCAGCGGTTCGACGGCTGATCGTCTCTCGGACGATGACCTTGCCCCCGATCGCGTCTGGAGCGGAGCCTCGAACATGTGGTGGTCAATCTCCTGCCGCAATCGCGTGATCATCCGCCACCCACGGAGCCGGCAATCACCTCCGGCGTCAGAACCGTGATTTCGTCGAATCGCTGAAAGTCCTCGGCGTTGAACGTGAGAATGTGTGTCAGGCCGTGCCGCAGCATCGCGGCGACGAGCCGCGCATCGTGCGCGTTTTTTCCCTTCACGTCATGCTCCGCGACTAGGCGCTCCCATTCCCCAAAAATCGCCCGCTCGTCGCGATAAAACGTCGAAAACTGCTTGACTCCTGAAATCTCGGCGCGGGCCTCTGCGACACCCATCGCAAGCCCGTTGGAAGCCGCGGGCCGAGTACAGACAACCCACAGCTCGTACAGCACCTGCGGCACGATGCAAAGCTCGTTGCCGCGAAGTCGTACACCCTCAACGGCTCGCGCTGCGATCGCGTGTTGGCGGTGTGTCGGTTGCGCGAGGCGGGCCAGGACGTTCGTGTCCAGCAGGATTCTCATTCCCCGCGACCTTCATAGATGCTCTCGCGGCTATCGTCGACGAAATGGTCAACGCGTTTGTGGCTGGCGACCCAGCGGCGGAACTCGGCTAGCCACTGCTCGGTCGTTCGCGACCGGTGCTTTTGTTCGGTCGCTTCCTCTTCGAAAATGGCGAGCTTCTCTTCGATCGCCTCGGCGATGACGCTGGGGACGTCTTTGCCCGAGGCCGCTGCGTACGCGCGAAGACGAGCCTCGGAGGCGTCGCTGAGTGGAACGTGAAGTGTCATCGCTCGTCCTCGTAACTCGTCGTGTTCGGCGTACCCAGACGCTCGGTGCTCCTAAGCTATGGTATCATATGAAGCGAATCGCCCCAACGGCAAACTCCGATTGCGCGCGGTCATGCAGAAGAACGACACATCTCATGCGTACGGCCCGACGACGATTCACGCGCCTCAGAAACTCTATCTCGACACGAACCACCTCATCAATCTCGCGCAACTGCGCAGGAACAAGTTGCGCGGCGACATCCAGTCGTACCGCGAGATCGATCGTCGTATACGGGAGCAACGCTGTGGGCTCGTGTTTTCCGAGTTTTCGCCGCTGGAGTGGGTGGAAGGGGCCGCCACGCCGGAGTCCGCACGCGAGATCGCGGCGATTTTCGCGAGTGCATCGCTCGTCTATCAGATTAAAGGCGACTCGATGATCTGGACCTCGGAAGTGCTTCGTGAACTCCACCGAATCGAGCCGAGCGTCCCAGCCCTCGAACTGCCGGTGATCTGGGTCAGGCGGCTCGGCGATATGGTCTCGCGGGCGCTCGGGATCATCGCGACGCACGGTCCGGACTTCGTTGAGAGAGAGTCCTTCATCGACGGGCCGCCTTTGTCGCCGACGGTGCCCACACTCGTTCCCAACGAATCGTTCGAAAACGTCGCAGCGAGCGCCCTCGAATTCCGAAAACGCCGGCCACGCGCTTACCGCGAAAGAACTGACGGGTTCGCTGCCGCGCTCCAGGAGGATCTCAAGGCCTTTCGACCCAGCGCCTCGCTCCCCGCACATTTTCCGGCGTGAGCCCTGCGCGTTCTGAAGATGGACCGAATCCTGGCACGTCTGGCACCAGGGTTCGACGCCACTTCTCTCCTCAGGCGCGTCGAGATTGAACGCTGTCCGGGAGTCAACCTCTGGCTCCGCGCACGGGAGATGCTGCTGCGCAAGGGCGCTCGCCAGACGTCAGTCCGAATGACGTCCACGACTGGGAGTTCATCCCGTCTATTCCTTACGTTGACGTGGTTCTGACCGAGCGGCATCTGCGCGCCGTTGTCCATGAAGCCGACCCGAGTCTTCGGTCGAAAGTCGCGTCAAGTCCTTCCAATGCAATCAAGCTGTTAGACCACAATTAGCGCCCCCGAGATCTTTGGCACTCGGTCTACTCCTCCAGCTCCAGCACCGTCATGAACGCCTTCTGCGGAATATCCACCCGCCCCACCGTCTTCATCCGCTTCTTGCCTTCCTTCTGCTTTTCCAGCAGCTTGCGCTTGCGCGTCACGTCGCCGTCCGCGCCCGCCGACGCCGAGTACGGGCCGCGTCGAGGATCTCCATCGCGGTCAAGTCGAAGTAGATTTCGCCGCAGCGCTGGCAGGTTTCCGCATCGACGGTTCGCGTGGCGCCGTTTTTCAGCGTGACAACCAGGGGGCCGCGTCGAATGCGCGTCGATCCGCATTGCACGCATCGCCCGAGCACCGCCGGCTTAGTCTCCAAGGGTCGCGACTTTCGACGAGATGAGGACGTAGAGCACCGGGCCTTCCGCGCTGGGCCCGATTTTGCCTTTGGTGTAGATGAGCGTGCCCGAGTAGCTGAGGCTGCGGATGACATAGAGCTTTTCTCCCGCCGTCGCGCGGAAACGACTTCGCGCGCGAATCGTCTTTGCGATCGACTGGGCATTGATGATCGATTCCAGAACCTCGCTTCTCGTCAAGTCGTCGCGATCGATCTCGGACTGCGCCTTCGCCGTGAAGCGAACGCGCCCCGCGAGCACGAGCCGCTTGATCCTAACGAGTATATCCACGGACAATGCGCCCTACTAGACAAATCACTCAACCCCGGGCGGCGACAACGGCCGCCAACCCCGCCTACTCCTCCGGCTCCAGCACCGTCATGAACGCCTTCTGCGGAATATCCACCCGCCCCACCGTCTTCATCCGCTTCTTACCTTCCTTCTGCTTCTCCAGCAGCTTCCGCTTGCGGGTCACGTCGCCGCCGTAGCACTTGGCCGTCACGTTCTTGCGCATCGCCTTGATCGTCTCCCGGGCGATGATCTTGCCGCCGATCGCCGCCTGGAGCGGAATCTCGAACATGTGCCGGTCGATCTCCTCGCGCAGGCGGTTGATCATTTTGCGGCCGCGGCGTTCGGCGGCGCCCCGGTGGCAGATGAGGCTGAGCGCGTCCACCGCCACGCCGTTCACCAGGATGTCGAGCTTCACCAGATCGCCGGGACGGTAGCCGGTCAGGTGATAGTCCATCGTTCCGTAGCCGCGCGTCACGCTCTTCAGCTTGTCGTAAAAGTCGTAGAGGATTTCGTTGAACGGGAACTCGTACGTGATCATCACCCGCTGCGGCGAAAGGTATTCCTGCCGCTTGAACTCGCCGCGGCGGCCCTCGGCCAGTTGCATGATCGAACCGATCGAATCGGCCGGCGTGATGATCTGCATTTCGATCCAGGGCTCGCGCAACTCCTCGATGGCGCCCATGTCGGGCAGATCGCCGGCCGCGTCGACGCGTTTGACCTCGCCGTCGCGCAGCACGATCTCGTAGGTGACGCTCGGCGCGGTCTGCACCGTGTCGATGCCCGCCTCGCGCTCCAGCCGCTCCTGCACGATGTCCATGTGCAGCAGACCGAGGAACCCGCAGCGATAGCCGAAGCCCAGGGCGTCGGAGTGCTGCGGCTGAAAGGTGAAGCTCGCGTCGTTCAGGCTCAGCCGGTTCAGCGCGTCGCGCAGCTCGTCGTACGCTTCGCCGCTCGACGGAAAGAAATCGCAGAACACCATCTGCATCGGCGGCTTGTATCCGGGCAGCGCCTCCACCGCGGCTGCGTTTGCGTCCGTGATTGTGTCGCCGACCGTTACGTCTTTCAGCGTCTTGATCGCCGCGACCATGTAGCCGGTCTCGCCCGCCGCGAGTTGCTCGCACGGGGTCATCTTCGGCCGGAATTTGCCGATCTCGCCGACGACATAGTGCCGCCCGCGGCCCATGAGCAGGATCTTCTGCCCTTTGCGCAGCGTGCCGTTCACCAAGCGGACATAGCAGATCACGCCGCGGTAATCGTCGTACTCGCTGTCGAAGATCAGGGCTTGGAGCGGCGCCTTCGGATCGCCTTTCGGCGGCGGCATTTCCTTCACGATGGTGCGGATCATCTCCGGCACGCCCAGGCCGCTCTTGGCCGAGACAAACTGGGCGTGGTCGCTCGAAATGCCCAATATGTGCTCAATTTCGATCGCCGT
>JACRLV010000134.1 GCA_016235145.1 Planctomycetota bacterium | reverse complement strand
TCCGCGGCGCGGCCCAGCACAACCTGAAACACGTTGACATCGCGTTTCCGCGCGACCGGATGACCGTCTGCACCGGCGTTTCGGGCTCGGGCAAGACCAGCTTCGCCATCGACACCGTCTATACCGAGGGCCACCGCCGGTACGTCGAATCGCTTTCGGCTTACGCCCGCCAGTTTCTCGGGCAGATGCAGAAGCCGAAGGTGGAGCATATCGAGGGCCTGTCGCCGGCCATTTGCATCGAGCAGAAAGCCGCCAGCAAGAGCCCGCGATCGACAGTCGGGACGATCACGGAGATTTACGACTACCTGCGCGTGCTCTGGGCTCGCGTGGGCACGCGGTACTGCCCGCGCTGCGACTTGCCGATCGGATCGCAGACGGTGGACGAGATCGTGAGCCGGATCATGGCGCTGCCGGCCGGCGCGCCGATCATTCTGCTGGCGCCCGTCGCGCTGGGCGAGGCCGAGGGCTGGGCGAGCGTGTTCACGCGGCTGAAGTCCAGCGGTTATACGCGCGTGCGGATCGACGGCGCCGTGCTCGAAACTGCTCACGCGACGACGATTGACGCTCGCCGCAAACACCGCGTCGAGGTCGTCGTGGATCGCACGGTCGTGCGGCCGAAGTCCCGCAGCCGAATCACCGAAGCCGTCGAACACGCACTCATGCTCGGCAACGGGCTCATGACGCTGGTCATTGAAGAAAGCCACACGGTGGAGGACGAGGACGGTCCGAGAGGCGACGCGGATGCTCCCCCGCTTGCCGAATCGTCCGGCGTCGACGTCGATCGCGCCGGGCGCGACATCCTGTTTTCGCAGCGCCTGGCTTGCACCGCGTGCGGCACGAGCTTCGAGGAACTTTCGCCGCACAACTACAGCTTCAACAGCCAGATGGGCTGGTGCGAAACGTGCGAGGGGCTGGGCGTGCAGCGCGGGGCGCCCGCGGCGTCGATCATTCGCCACCCGACACGCGGCCTGCTCGATGGCGCGATCGCCGGCTGGGGCCGCATCGACCCGGCCACGCCCTTTGGGCGCGTGCTGGTTGCGCTTTGCCGGCGGCTCGGAGTCGCTGCGAAGACGCCGCTGGAGGACTGGACCGCGGAGCAGCGCCAGACGCTGCTTTACGGAACGACCGGCGATTGGATCGCCGTGCCGCCGGACGCGCCTGGCAAACCACGGCGTGCGACGGGCGAGTCGAAACGCAGCGCCGGCGAGTCCGCGATCGACGGGCCTTATCGATTTCACTGGCGCGGGTTCTTCCCCGCGATCGACAACGCCACGCGGAACAGTTGGTCGCTGCGCCACCGCCTGCACAACGTCGTCACCGACATCCCCTGCATCACCTGCCGCGGCGGAAGGCTGCGGGCGGACGCGGCGGCGACACGGCTCGTGAAGAGCGAGAAGCGAGAGCGCTCGAACAGCGAGAAGCGAGAAGCGAGAAGCGAGATCGGAAACGCGAAAAGCGAGAGAAGACCGGAGGACGCACGTTCCGATCTCGATTCTCGCTCTTCGATTCTCGCTTCTCCCTCCGATCTCGATTCTCGCTTCTCGATTCTCGATTACGCCCCGACGTTAGTCGGGCTCTGCCAGCGTCCGCTTCACGAAGTCGCCGAGTACTTTCGCACGCTCAAGCTCTCGGCTCACCAGCGCGAGATCGCCGGCGAGCTGGTGCACGAGATTCGCAACCGGCTCCAATTCCTTCTCGACGTCGGATTGGAGTACCTCACGCTGCATCGCGCCGCGCCGACGCTGTCCGGCGGCGAGGCCCAGCGCATCCGACTCGCCAGCCAGATCGGCAGCGGGCTTTCCGGCGTGCTGTACGTCTTGGATGAGCCGACCATCGGCCTGCACCCGCGCGATACAAAGCGACTCGTCGCGGCCCTGAGCAAGCTCCGAGCGCTGGGAAATACGCTGCTGCTCGTCGAGCACGACCGCGAAGTCATCGCCGCCGCCGATCGAATCCTCGACTTCGGACCGCGCGCGGGCCGTTTCGGCGGCGAGGTCGTCGCACAAGGCACACCGGCGGATCTTCGGATGCAATTGCCGTCCGCGGTTGCCGAGGGCGACGCCGCGGAGGAATTTCAACCCCGATCGCTCACGCGCGGATATTTGAGCAGCGAGCTGGCGATCGCGGTTCCGTCGAATCGGCGGGTGGTCAATGGGGAACTTGGCGAGGCTCTTCGAGGCGGCAAAATAGCGGCAACAGACACTGCGGCGCCCCGGCCCCGCGAGCTCACCGACGGAACCGAGGCATCGAGCGCCGAACGCGATCAAGCCGCGCCGTGCGGCTGGCTGGTCATTCGCGGCGCGCGGCAGAACAATCTGAAGAACATCAACGTCCCGTTTCCGCTCGGCCGGTTTGTGTGCGTCACCGGTGTTTCGGGCTCCGGCAAGAGTTCCCTGATCAACGACATCTTGTGGCCGGCGCTGGCGAACAGGCTGATGATGGCGAACCTGACGCCGGGCGAGCATGACGGAATCGACTTTGCCGGTCCATCATCCCAAAAGGAGTCGCCCCGGCCGTCCGCACAAAAAGCAAACGCACGTCTCAATCAGGCCGGTGGTGCGTGGCGCGGTCGTGGCGCCCGACTGCCGCTGGACAAAGTGATCAACGTCGATCAATCGCCGCTCGGTGCGACCCCTTCGAGCAATCCCGCCACATACACCGGCGTGTTCGACCTGATACGCGAGCTGTTCGCGCGGCTGCCCGACAGCAAGCTGCGCGGCTACAACGCCAACCGTTTCAGCTTCAATCGGCCGGGCGGGCGCTGCGAGGCCTGCGAGGGCTATGGCCAGAAGTGCATCGAAATGCACTTCATGCCGGACGTGTGGGTCGAATGCGAGGTCTGCCAGGGCCGGCGCTACGAGCCCGAGACGCTCCAGGTCCGCTTCAAGGAAAAGAACATCTCCGACGTGCTCGACCTGCCGATTTCAGAGGCCCTGGCCTTGTTCGAAAGCGTGCCGAAAGTACGGCGGCTGCTTCAGATGCTGGTCGACGTCGGACTGGGATATGTGCAACTGGGCCAGCCGGCGCCGACGCTCTCGGGCGGCGAGGCGCAGCGCGTCAAGCTCGCTTCCGAATTGGGCAAGCCCGGAACCGGCCGCACGCTCTACATCCTCGACGAGCCGACCACCGGTCTGCACTTCGACGACGTTCGCAAACTGCTCGACGTGCTGCACCGGCTGGCCGATCTCGGCAACACGATCGTGTGCGTCGAGCACAACCTCGACGTGCTCAAATCCGCCGACTGGATCATCGACCTCGGACCCGAGGCGGGCGATGCGGGCGGACAGATCGTGGCGCTGGGGACGCCGGAGGATCTGGTTCGCACGGCGTCGGTGCAGGCGGCGGTCTCTCACACGACCGCCGCGTTGGCGCCGGTGCTGGCGGCGGGCCCCGTCGCCGAGCGGCAGGTCTTCAACATTGCCGAACACCTCGAGCGCGAGGCGGCGATCGAGCGGGCCGGGCTGGGCAAGATCGGCCGGGAGGTCAAGCAGCCCTGGCAGATCGACGGGCGCAAGTGGCACCTGTCGCAGCGCACCAGCCGCGACGGCAAGGCCACGCGCTGGAAGCCCGAGGCCCTGGAATTCGTCATCACGTTGGTGCAGGAGCAGGGCGGGTTTGCGCCGACGAACTGGAACGACCGGGCCAGCGTCGAGATCACCGCGGCCGGCGCCGAAAAGTGGTTTTCAGGCATACGGCTCGTGGCCGCGCGTCGATGTGCGGCCGCGCATCGGCGGCGTTGACGCCATCGCGATTTACGTGCATGACCGCGACGAGATCGACACGCCGGCGTTTCGCGACTTCGTTCGCCAGGCGGTGCGATCCCATCGAAGTCTGCTCGCGTAAGCCGTACAGACGGTTCCGACTATTTTGTCGCGTCATCATGCCGATGCCGGACGATTGCGCCGCTCGTCAGGAAGATCACGTCTTCGGCGATGTTCGTGGCGTGGTCGGCGATTCGCTCCAGGTTCTTTGCGACCGAGAGCAGATCGAGCAGCGCGGCGATCGACAAGGACGGCCCGGGAGTCGCGGAGACCGCCTTGCGCACGATTTGTCCGTAGAGCGCGTCGATGGCGGCGTCCTCGCGCATGACGCTCCGGGCCGCCTCGGCGTCCTCCGTTGCGTACGACTGCACGGCGTTTCGCAGCGCGGCGCGCACCAGCGGAAAGAGTTGCTTAAGTTCCGCGCACTCGCTCGCGGGGACCTGCACCTCCATGTGCTTGGCTCGCTCGGCGATGTTGACGACGCCGTCAGCGACGCGCTCCAGGTCCGTGTTGACCTTCAGGATGGTCGCCAGCAGTCGCAGGTCGCGGCCGACCGGCTGGTAGAGCGCCAACAGCCGGATGACGTCGGTCTCGATGCCGACTTCTTCGTCGTCGACCTCTTCGTCGCGGGCGACGATGCGCCGGGCGAGGCTCTTGTCGCCGCTGAACACGACCTCCGCGGACTCTTCGAGCATGTCCTCGACTTCGCTGGCCATGCGGAGCGAACGCCGGCGCAGGTCGTCAAGCAGGTTTACGAAATGAGCGGTCATCGGGTGTCCTAGCCAAATCGGCCCGTAATGTAGTCCTGGGTCCGGCGGTCGCTGGGCATCGTGAACAGGCGGCTGGTCGCGTCTACCTCCACGAGCTCGCCCATCAGCATGAACGCGGTGTGGTCGGAAATCCGGGCCGCCTGCTGCATGTTGTGAGTGACCAGCACCACGGTGTACTGGCTCTTGAGCTTGTCGATCAGATCCTCGATGCGGGCGGTGGCGATCGGATCGAGCGCGGAGCAGGGCTCGTCCATCAGGAGGACGTCGGGTTGCATCGCGACCGCGCGGGCGATGCAGAGGCGCTGCTGCTGACCGCCGGAAAGCGCCAGCGCGCTGCGGTTCAAGCGGTCCATGACCTCTTCCCACAGGGCGGCTTTTCGCAGCGCTTCCTCCACCAACTCCGCCAGATTGCCGCGATATCCGTTCACCGCCGGCCCCCAGGCCACGTTCCAGAAGATTGATTTTGGAAACGGATTCGGCTTTTGAAAGACCATCCCGACTCGGCGGCGCAGCTCGACCGGATCGCAGGCGGCGGCATAGACGTCCTCCTTGCCGAAAAGAAGCTGCCCGGTCACATGCGCGCCTTCGACGAAATCATTCATCCGGTTCATCGAGCGAAGGAACGTGCTCTTGCCGCAGCCCGATGGGCCGATAATCGCGGTGACCTGATTCGGGGGAATATCCAGCGTCACGTTTTTCACCGCCGCGAATGTGCCGTAGCGGATTGTCAGATCTACGGCGCGGATCGCCGGGGGCGTCGTCAGTTGGACAGCTTCGGCCACGATGGTCCTCGGCCTAATCGTAACGCCGGGCATGCCGTCTGAAGTGATGGAGTGGGAAGCGGCTACCATGACTTTCGCCTTTGCTGCCACGCTCGAATCCCCACGGCGACGCCGTTCATGCTCAAGAGCAGAATAAGGAGAACGATAATCGCCGCCCCGGCCAGGCGTGCGAATTCCGGCGCCGGCATTTCCGACCAGTTGAAGATCTTGATGGGCAGGGCCGTGAACGGATCCAACGGGCCGGCGGGAACCTTGCGCATATACGCCACCGCCCCGACGACGATCAGCGGTGCGGCTTCGCCGATGGCCCGTGAGAGCGCGAGAATGACTCCGGTCAGAATTCCGGGCACTGCCGCGGGCAGCACATGGTGGCGGATGGTCTGCCAGCGCGTGGCGCCAACCGCGTATGCGGCCTCGCGGATCGACTTCGGCACGCCCAGCAGCGCTTCCCGGCTGGCGATGATCACGACAGGCAGGACCAGCAGCGCCAGGGCCGCGGCTCCGGCCGCCACGCTGCGCCTCAACGCGAACCCGCGCACAAAAACCGTCAGGCCCAGCAAGCCGTACACGACGGAAGGCACGCCGGCGAGATTGGCGATATTCAGTTGAATGAAGCGGGTCAGACGGTTGTCCGGAGCGTATTCCTCCAGGTAGATCGCGGCGGCAACGCCGATCGGTACGGCGAGAATGGTCGTCAAGCCCATCAGCCAGATCGTGCCCCAGAGCGGCGACCGGATGCCGCTGGTGAGCGGATCAAGCGTGGATTCGCCGCTGGTCAGGAACTTCACGCTCAGCAGGCTCGCGCCCTGTCGCCCGACATGCCAGAGCAACGCCGCCAGCACCAGCACCGCGGCGATCGCCGCAGCCAGGCACATCCATGCAAACAGCCTACCCATCCAGCGGCGACGATTGAGTCGCGGCTGGAAAAACGCAGGGTTGCCGGCGGTCGTCATGGCGCTATTCATAGACCTCTCGAAACCGCCTCATGACGCGCTGGGCCAGCAGATTTACGCCGAGCGTGATGGCGAAAAGCGTCAGTCCGACGATGTAGATCGACTGGTATTCGATCGTGCCCGCGGGCGCGTCGCCTTTGCTGACCTGCACGATATAGGCCGCGATGGTTTGCGTGCTGCCCAGCGGATCCAGCGAAACCTTGGGCGTGCTCCCCGTCTCGCCGACCGCGCGAGCCAGCGCCAAAAGAACCGCCGCCACAACGCCGGACATCGCCGCCGGCAGCACGATGCGCGTCGAGACTTCGAGTTTCGTGGCGGAGAGCGCGTAGCCGGCTTCGCGCAGGCGGCGCGGAACGGCCCGAAAGGCGTCGTCGCAAAGCGAGGAGATCGTGGGAATGATCATCACTCCCATCACAATGGCCGCACTCAGCGCGTTGAACACTTCGATCGTCGGAAACAGCGGCCGAAGCAGGGTGGGAGTGATGAAGCTCAGCGCGAAATAACCATAAACGACTGTCGGAATGCCGGCCAGGATTTCAAACACCGGCTTGGCGACCCCGCGGACCGTCGGCGAGGCGTACTCGCTCATATAGAGCGCCGTCGCCAGACCAATCGGAATCGCCACTCCAAGCGCCAGAACCGACGTGAGCAGCGTACCGCAAACAAGCGGCAGGATCCCGTAGGCCTGTCCCGTTCGAGGAGCCCATTCCAGGCCGAACAGGAAGTCCCGGATCGGCACACTCCGAAAGAAAGGCAGCGATTCGCTGAACAGCACCCAGATGATGCCGACTGTCACGGCGATCGAAATGAGCGCGCAGGCGAAGAAGGCAGCATGAAGCGCGCCTTCCTTCAATCGCTGCCAGCCGCGCATGCGACCTCGCTTTCGTCAATCGACAGCCTTGAATAAGTCAGCGAGCGGGCGATGAACCACGTGTTCATCCGAATACACCGTGCCCGTGATCCGCTTCTCGAAGCGCTTCAGAGCGATCGCGTAGATCTCCGGTTGAAGGGCGACGTAGCCAACCTTCGGATGCTCGACGATTTTTGAAGCGTCCTTCAGGAGGTAGGTGGCGAACGCACTCACTTCCGGTCGGTCGGCGGCCTTGCGATTCACGTAAATGAACAGCGGGCGGGCCAGCGGGTGGTATGCATTTGCCCGGATCGCTTCCAGCGACGGCTTGAGCGGCTTGCCGTCGCCGTTGTCGATGCCGAGCAGCTTCAGGCGGTCGCGGTTGTTCTCGTAATAGGAGAAGCCGAAGAACCCGAGCGCGCCGCGATCGCCGGCGATGCCCTGGACGTTCGCCGTCTGGGTCGCGCTGGCGCTGTAGACCGAATCGGAGCGAAGCGTTTTGGCGTCGCCGCCGATGATCGCTTCGACGAAATAGTCGTAGGTGCCATTGTCGCTGCTGGGAGCGTAGATTTTCAGCGGAGCATCCGGAAATCCCGCGCGGACGTCCTTCCAGTTGGCGATCCGGCTGCCGGATTCGAAGATCTTTTTCAACTCGGCCACCGTGAGCGCGTCGCACCAGGTATTTTTGGGGTTCACCATCACCGCGATGCCGTCGTACGCGATCGGCAACTCGATGAAATCGACGCCGAGTTCTTTGGACTTGGCGAGTTCCGTCGGCTTGATCGGGCGCGAGGCGTCCGAGATGTCGGTACGCAGGTCGGGCTTGGCGTCCAGAAACTTCTTGAAGCCGCCGCCCGTTCGGAAGCGGCGGCGGTGATCGGGTAGACGGTGCTGGAGCCGTCGACCTTGACCGTGCCGCTTACGGGCGGCGCCTTTTGTGCAAAAGCCGTGATTCCGCCGGCCGCCACGACCGAGACGGCCAGCCAGGCTGCGATGGGTCTGCCCATGTCGAGACTCCTTTCAGTGAGTATTGCGATCGCCTTTCCGAAGCATGCCCTGCGAGCGCTAAGATTGCGCTAAGCCGTCGATATCTTCGGGTGAAGATGCCGACGGTTGCGGAAAACGAACGCTGAAACGCGTTCCAACTCCGACTTTGCTTTCAAGCTGAATGGAACCGCGCATCGCGGCGACGGCGTCCTTCACAATGGACAGCCCCAGCCCGGTCCCTCGCCGCGGCCCCGAGCGAGCCCGCTCTACCTGATAGAACCGCTCGAAAATCCGCTCTTGCTCGGCTTCGGGAATTCCGCACCCGTCGTCAACCACTTCAAACGCAACTTCGCCCGGCGCGGAGCGGCATGAGAACGTCACGTGACCGCCGGGATCGGTGAACTGGATGGCGTTGGCGACCAGGTTATCGAGCATCAGACGCAGCAACCGTGTGTTGGCAACGATCGTTTCGCGCTCCTGGCGCGGCCAATCTACCCGCCAGTTCAAGTTCTTCGTGCGGGCGGCGTCCTGAAAGCGATCGCGAAGTTCGTTCAGGATGTTCGCGAGCGGCAGGGGAGCCATCTCGACCGGCGTGGCCGACGACTGTAAGCGTGACAGGTCGAGCAGATCCGCCGCCATCGCCGCGAGGCGGGCGCTGTGCCGATCGATCATGTCGATGAACTGGCCGGCCTCAGCGTGGTCCTTTGACAGATCAAGTTGTGCCAACGTCTCGACCGCGGCCCGAATCGACGACAGCGGCGTGCGAAGCTCGTGTGAAGCGTTGGCTACAAAGGCGGTCTGGCTTTCCAGCGCTCGGCGCAGCGCGGTGATGTCCGTCAGCACCGCCAGCCGCCCGCCAGGCGATTCGCCGGGCAGGTTCAGATCCGCGGCGCGCGCCAGCACGTGCGTGACGCCGGCGGGCGTTTCGATCCGCAGGTGTCGCTCTTCGATCGCCTGCTCCGCCGAACCCGCGGATTGTGGTCGAACGTGCAGCATTCGCTGCAAGTCGTATGACGGAACACACGCCTCCACCATTTTTCCCAAGAGCCCCGCATGGCCGTCGGCCGGCGGACCGACGTTGAGCAGCCGCAGCGCCGCCGGATTGATCAGCAGAATGCGGCCATCCGCGTCCGCGGCCGCGACGCCTTCCTGAAGCTGGTCCAGCAGCGCCTCCAGCGTGAGGCGCTGCCGATCGATCGTCTCGGCGTGTGCCAGCAGCCGACGTCCGGCACGGTTCAGTGAATGTGCCAGCAGCGCGAATTCGTCGGCGCCGCCCACGTCGGCTTTCACCGACAGGTCGCCTTGCGCCAGGCCCTGCGCCGCGTACGTCAGTCGCCGCAGCAACCTTGCCCAGCGGCGCGTCAGGGTGAGTCCCAGCACGAGGATGGTCGCCAATGCGATCAGGCCCATCAGGAACATCACGCGCCCAAATGAGCGTGCGGTTGTCACGAACGTCCAGCGCGGCCGTGCCAGCCAGACGACGCCCAACTCATCCACGTCGCGCCCTACGCGGACCGCGACGACGCGGCTTTGCACCGCGCCGTGAATGTCCTCGCGCGTGCTCTCGCCAGCGCCATCGATCAGCGCCGTTCGCACCTCGGATTGTTGAAGAAGCTCCTCGGCGATCGCGGCCGATTCGGTCGTATTCACCAGGGCGGTCCCGTCCGTGACCATGACGACCACGTCCGTACCCTCGCGATGAAGCGCGTCGACCATTCCGGCGATCGGCTGCGTGTCGCGATCGGACCACGAATCCTGAAGCGCGTATCCGAGCAGCCGGGCTTCGGCCAGGAGCTGGCCGGACAGCTCCTCGTCACGAAGCCGCTCGACTTCCGCGGTAAACAGCCAGAAGAAAGTGCCCAGCGCCACGACGACGACGACCGCGATCCAGCCCAGCAGTTTCCAGGATAGACCGCCGAGCTTCATTCGCGGCTACGCCTTCTCTGGCTCAGGAGCGACTGGACGGAACGCATAACCCACGCCTCGAACCGTGTGGAGCCAGTCGTGGAATTGTCCCAGTTTCTTGCGAAGCGCGGCGACGTGAACGTCGATGGTTCGGTCGGTGACCGCCGCACCGGCGCCCAAGGCCGCGTCGATCAGTTGGTTGCGGCTGAGCACGCGGCCGCGAGCGGCCATGAGCGCGGCCAGCAGGCGAAACTCCATTGCGGTGAGGCCGGCCGGCCGCTCGGCAACGGTGACTTCGTGCCGCCCGCGATCGAGCACGATCGGGCCGGCGGTGAGCACGTCGCCCGTCTCGCCGTGCGGTTGGTCGCGTCGCAGAAGGGCCTGTATCCGGGCCATCAGCAGCTTGATCGAGAATGGCTTGCGAACGTAGTCGTCCGCGCCCAGCGCGAAGCCGACCAACTCGTCCGATTCTTCGGCCCGCGCCGTCAGCATCAGGATCGGAATTCGCGCGGTGCGCTGGTCGCTTCGCAGCCGCCTGGCCACCTCATCGCCTGAAAGCCGCGGCAGCATGCGGTCGAGCACGATGAGGTCGGGCGGTTGCCGCTGGGCCTCTGCGAGGCCGGTCTGTCCGTCGCCGGCCAGTCGGCACGTGTAGCCGGTGCGACTCAGGTGATACGAGAGCGTGCTGGCGATGTCCGCCTCGTCCTCAACCACGAGGATCTGCTTTCCCTGGTCAATGGAATTGTGTGCCTGGCCGCCCATCCCGCGCCTCTGCCGGTTTCGTTCCGGTTGGTAGCGCAGCCGCGCGCGGCCCCCGGATCGCCGCTCAATCCAACCCCGGCCATGTTAGGCGTGGATGTTGCCCACGTTAAGCGGAGATTAATAGAAGCAGGGCGGAACCGCGTGTGGCGGGGGCCATGACGGCAGGGGGGTCGAGCCCGAGCCAGGACGGCAGGGGATCGGGCTCGGCAAGCGCCGGCGCGGCTCGTAGTCCCCAAAGTCCGGCAAGCTTGTGGGGAGCGGGAATCCCCTTCTCGCACCCCGTCCTCAGGATTACGCCGGGTGCAGTGGCGACGGCTGTTATCTTTCCCGGCTGCTTACGCGGAGGGGATTTTCGTAGCAGCCTCAACCAATCCTATTCACCTGTCGGCGAATCGTCCGTCGGCTCGTCGTCGGCAGCCGAGGGCGGCTGCGGTCCATTGCCCGATGGCGAGGAGGGCAACGTTCCGTTCTCGCCGCCTGGCTCGCCGCCGTTCTCGTCCTTCTCGCTGATCACCTTCGCCACCGCCACGACCTTGTCGTCGTCCTCCACGCGGATCAACTTCACGCCCTGCGTCGCGCGGCCGATGTCGCGCATTTGATCCACCGTCGTCCGCAGCAGAATCCCCTTCTGCGTGATCAGCATCAGCGAATCTTCCGGCGTCACCGCCCGCAGCGCTACTACCGGGCCATTTCGGTCCGTGACCTTCACGTTGATCACGCCCTTGGCCCCGCGCTTGGTCAGGCGGTATTCCTCGATCTCCGTCTTCTTGCCCATGCCCTTTTCGCAGACCGTCAGCAGGCTCATGCCCGGAGTGATCGCGACCAGATCGACGACCCGATCGCCCTCCGCCAGGTCGATGCCCCACACGCCGCGGGCCGAGCGGCCCATCGGGCGGACGTCGTCCTCGTTGAAGCGGCACGCCATCCCGTCGCGCGTGCCGATCACGACTTCCTGCTTGCCGTCGGTGAGCTGCACGCCGATCAGCGAATCGTCGGGGTCGAGCGTGACCGCCTGGATGCCGCTGGGCCGCGGGTTGCTGAAAGCGGAGAGAGGCGTCTTCTTGACCACGCCTTTTTCGGTGCAGAAGAAGACGTACATCTCTTCGAATTTGGTGACCGGCAGAATCGCGACGTGGCGTTCGTTGCTCTGCATGGTGAGCAGGTTCGCCAGCGCCCGGCCGCGGCTGGTGCGGCTCATGCTCGGCAGGTCGTAGACGCGCAGCCAGTAGACGCGGCCGCGGTTGGTGAAAAAGAGCATGTAGTCGTGCGTGCTGGCGACTTTCAGGTGCTCGATGAAGTCCTCTTCCTTGTTGTCGGTGCCGCGCACGCCCTTGCCGCCGCGCCCCTGCGAGCGATACGTCGCCAGCGGCACGCGCTTCACATAGCCCTGGTGCGAGATGCTGACGATCACCTGCTCCTGCTCGATCAGCGCGTCCATGTCGATTTCGCCGACCGCGGCTTCGATCTTCGTGCGGCGCGGGTCGGCGTGCTTTTCCTTCAGTTCGCGCATGTCTTCGGCGATGATGTCGAGCACGAGGCGGTTGTCGCTCAGGATCATCTCGTAATCGGCGATTTCGTCGCACAGCTTGTTGTATTCGGCGCCGAGCTCGAAGATTTCGAGCCCGGTGAGCTTTCGGAGCTGCATGGCGAGAATCGCATCGGCCTGCGTCCGCGTGAGGCCGCGCTCGCTGCTTTCAAAGCTGCTCACCAGCTCGGCCGCCTTGCCGGACAGCTTGCCGACCGCGTCGGGCACGAGGTAGACGCGCACTTCGGTCATCAGGCGGTGGCGGGCCTCGTCCACGTCCTTCGACGAGCGGATGATCTTGATCACCTCGTCGATCGAGCAGACCGCCAGCAGCAGGCCTTCGAGAATGTGCGCCCGCTGGCGGGCCTTGCGAAGCTGGAACTGCGTCCGCCGGCGAATCACCTCGGTGCGGTGCTCGATG
This sequence comes from Planctomycetota bacterium, assembly GCA_016235145.1. Classification (GTDB taxonomy): domain Bacteria; phylum Planctomycetota; class Phycisphaerae; order UBA1845; family Fen-1342; genus JACRLV01. Next base: position 10,744 of record JACRLV010000134.1, on the reverse strand, counting down.
AACTGCTCGATCAGGGCCTTCAGGCCGAGCGTTTTCGGCACGCGCCGCACGAGCACGATGTTCAGCGCGTGGATGTTGCTTTGCAGCGGCGTGTACTGCCAGAGCTGGTTGATCACGACGTCGGGGTTGGCGTCTTTCTTGAGCTCGATGACCACGCGGACGAGGGCCTGGCGGCCAGATTCGTCGCGCATGTCGTCGATGCCTTTGACCTGGCCCGCCTCGACCGCATCGTTAATGCGCTCCTTGACCGTCGCGAGCGAAATGCCGTACGGAATCTCATCGACCACGATCTGTTCCCGGCCGCTCTTGAGCGTCTCGGTGTGAATGACGCCGCGCACCGTCACAGCGCCGCGGCCGGTCTCGTATGCCTGGCGGATTCCCTCACGCCCGTGGATCACGCCGCCGGTCGGAAAATCCGGCCCCGGCACGATCTTCATCAGCGCCTCGACGCCGATGTCCGGATGGTCGATGACCGCGATGATGGCGTCGCAGATTTCGCCGAGATTGTGCGGCAGCAGCTTGGTCGCCATGCCGACGGCGATGCCTTCGCTGCCGTTCACGAGCAGGTTCGGGAATTTGCTCGGCAACACGACCGGTTCGGTGCGCGTGCCGTCGTAGTTCGGCTCGAAATCGACCGTCTCGCGATCGAGGTCGGCGAGCATGTCGTCGGCGGGCCGGGCCAGCCGGGCCTCGGTATATCGCATGGCGGCGGGCGGATCGTCGTCGATGCTGCCGAAATTTCCCTGCGGATCGATCAGCGTGTGCCGCATCGCCCAATGCTGGCCCATGCGCACGAGCGTCGGATAGATCACGCCTTCGCCGTGCGGGTGGTAGTTGCCGCTCGTGTCGCCGCAGATCTTGGCGCACTTTCGGTGTTTCGCGCCGGGGCGCAGGTTGAGGTCGTGCATGGCGACGAGGATGCGGCGTTGCGAGGGTTTGAGGCCGTCGCGGACGTCGGGCAGTGCGCGGGCCATGATGACGCTCATGGCGTAGGTCAGATACGAATCCTGCATCTCCTGCGTGATGGGGGTCAGCAGGTTGCCGGGCGGAGTCGGTGCGCTCGGCGGTGTGGTCGTGTCGCTCATTTCGGAAGCAGTCCTTTGCGCGAAATTCCCTTCGAAATCGAAGCGGCAATTATAGGCGAAGCGGCGACGCTCGGGCAGGCGCGGAGCGTCGGTGTTTCTGTACCGCAGCCGCCCTCGGCTGCTGCCCTCACCCCAGCCCTCTCCCGGAGTACCGGGAGAGGGAGCAACGGAGAACTACCGGCGGAGCTTCTCTGGTCGCCACAGAGCCGTTTCAACGATGTCGATGAGAGGCTGGTCCGGGTTGCATGGGATCGGGCCCTTGCTGTCGGCCAGCCAGCACTTGAATTTCGCGAGGGCGGGATCGTCGCCTGTCAGAATGCCATCCTCATTCCAGTGGAATACGAGCTTTGATTGTGGGACAAGAACGCCGCTCGGCATCGGAGTGGACCGCACGAACGCCAGATCACAGCGACGGGCGCTAGGTGCGTCGATCCAATACTGTTCATACCAGCCACCGCCATACGCCTCAGAGGACAGGAAAGCGGCAACTAGCAAATACTGTTGCTGCCCGAGTTGGATGAGCGCAAAGAGGCCAGGATCATCGCTAACACCGCCCCGGTGGACTTCGAGCAGCAGTTCGAGCCGCCCGTCGCCGTTCGCATCATCGGGAGCGCATACCACAAAGCCGGGATTGGCAATGCTCGCGAGTTTGTCGAGTCGGTCATCAAAAACGTGAATGCGGCCCCCTGCTTCCACGATCGCAGATCGGATTCGACCCGTATCGAACGATTCGACGTAGGACTGCCTCGGATAGGTGCGGGAGAGCGGATCGATGTCGGGGTGTTTCTCCAGAATTGCGCGAGCGATCAGATTCTTCGTCCGTGGGTTTCCCAAATTGGCGCACGCCAGGTGATGGAGTGCGAGAGGTCGCACTCCCGTCCATGCCGCGACCAACGTCCCAAACGCGGCCAGAAACGCGACGAGGCGCAGCGCCGAGTTGAGCAAGGAAACACGGGCTCTGCGACGGTAACGAGTGTTCACAGCAACTCCGAGAATCCACGAAGATCAAAGAGCATCGGAATAAGCCGCAGAAGGCCGACCAGGAGAACAAGTGATCGTGGCTGATTCGCAACGCCGATCGCCCACCAGGCGGCGAAGAGAATGACGACTGTGCCAAGGCACTGAGACGGGTTGAGCGGAATGCTGACCGGGTTGAAATTTGCCGTCATCGAAACCAATGCACGTTCCGTCACGGACCATTTGGGCAGCAGAAATGATGGGCCTTGAAACGTTCGCCAAAGAGCACGACAAAGCAGTAGCCCCGTCGCGAGCATCGGAATCACGCTCGAATACAGCGTCCATTTGATGATCCCACTTCGTGTATCAGGCGTGATCGCGGGTAATGCGCGGGCCACGCCGAGGCCGAGCATCACCGGTATCACGACGGCTGCCAGCGCCCAGACAGCGCCCCATTCGGCGGTTGCGAGTACATCCCACCGGACCCGCGTGCTGACGGGAGTGATTCCGATTTTCAGAATTTGCTCGTTCGGGTTTTCACCAAAGACTGTCGCCAACCAACCGGCAAACGAGATGACCGCGATTAGCACCGCAACATGGCCGACAAACCAGATCGTCGCTCGGCCGAAGCGGTCCGGATTCGCCAGCCGCCAGGCGGCTTGCCCGGGACGAAACAAAATGAAGAATAGCGTCTGGAAATATGCAACCAGCATTGACCGTCTGCGGCGTTCCCAGGGCAGGCGCGGGATCGCCCAGCGGCGATAGAAGCGATCCGCACATGGGAAGGGCTCGCCGCACTCGGTGCAGCGCGGCTCGACCGCGAAGGCGGCGGAGTGCCCGCACTCGGGACAGACGGGCCGCCATCGCTGCGCCGTCGGCAGGACACGCGGGGCGAGGGCGGCAGGAGCGGCAACCGCGTAGAGCAACAGAAACGGCACCGCAACGAGCGGGTGGCCAACGACCCACCAAGCCAACCCCAGCAACGCGGGCGTCAAGAACACGCCCAGAAGCGTGCTCCACGCCCAGGAGCGGACGAACCACTCGGGGGAGACCGCGATCGGCTGGCGGAGCCGAGAGATTCGCCAAATCAGAAACGCGACCACGCCGATCACGATCATCACCAAGCCGTCCATCAGTGGGTTTTTCAGGTGATTCGCGGCCGGTTCGCTGGCGTGCAGCAGGTAGATGTAGCGGGTAACCCTCGGCAGATCGATCGGAATGCCAATCAGGTATCCGACCGAAGTACCGAAAGTCGTTACCGCATGTCCGAGCACAATCAGGACGAGCAGGCCGGCACAGCGGGCCGCGGTGGGCGGCTTCGGCGGGCGGGCGTTGTGCCAGAAGGCGTACATCGCCGGGATCCTTTCGCGCGTGCGACCTACGAACATTGTAACTGTAGCGGAATATGCGGGGCGAACGAGGATACGCCCGGAAACCAGTCGCGGATTCCGCCGGTTCGAAATCGCGTTCTCGTAAGTTGGATACCGGGACTGCGATCCAAGGAACCGCGCCGGAGCCGCAGCGTCGGACCTCCGTGCACGACGGTGTCGGCCCCGCGCGCTGGCGTTTGGGGTTCTGATGTACCGCAGCCGCCCTCGGCTGTTGCCCTCACCCCGGCCCTCTCCCGGAGTACCGGGCGAGGGGGAATTGGCCCCGCGCGCTGGCGCTTGGGGTTCTGCTGTACCGCAGCCGCCCTCGGCTGTTGCCCTTACCCCGGTCCTCTCCCGGAGTACCGGGAGAGGGAGCAGCGGCCCGGCGCCACGCGAGGCTGATCTCACCGTCGGACTCGGAGGTCCGACGCTACTGGTCCCACGCTACTGGTCCAGTGCTACTGGTCCCACGCTACTGGTCCGACGCTGCTGGTCCCACGCGCTGGCGCTTACGGGCCGTCCCGTTCACTTTGTTTGCGCAGGCCCGCCAAAAGAACACCCGCAGTGCTGCGTGGATACGCCGCACCGCGGGTTGCCTGACTGCTTTGATTCAGGACTCAACCGACCAGAACGTGCAGCGCCGGATTGCGACGCTGCACGTGTGGTCTTCTGCCAGACATCACGGCGTCGGCGGAATGCCCATCAGCTCGTATGCCTTATCGAGCATCGACTCCACATAGTCCGCGTTGTGAACGCCGAGACTTCCGTCGTTCTCGATGTACTTCTTCAAGAAGCGGGTCTTCTTCACGGGGACCGGGACGGTGGACTGGTCCGCGGGGCCGCCAGCGGTGGAGTATTCCCACGTCGCCGGATCTCCCAGGGCGGCGGTGATCACGTCCAGGCGAGCTTGCACATGGACTCGCACGCTTTCGGCGAGCGCCTCGCCCTCCGCTGCGGAGTTGTGACATGGGGCGCAGGCCTCGTAGTTGACGGCCCACGAGTGCCCCGTGCTGGCAGGCACTTCCGGCGGCCCGGCCAGGTAGTCAGTTTTGTGCATGTGGCAAGTATTGCATTGCTCGTTCAGCGTCATGTGAACCGAGGGCAGGAAGGGCACGAGGTCCACGGGGTCGCTGGCCGGCACGGCCATCTCGCCGACGAACATGTTGCCCTGCACGCTATGGTGCGGGGGACGGTTGGTGGTTTGCCACGTATTGCTGCTGCGCGTGTGGTGGCAGCTTCCGCACAGGTTGAAGCGGTTCGGGTTCTCGGTATCCGCGATCACATTCGAGGGAACGGTCGCGACGAACTCGGGTCGGCGCAACTGGTAGTCCGAGCCCGGCGGCGGGTCGGCCGCGTTTCCGGTCCGGGCGTGCGGGTTGTGACAGGCCGCGCACTCGACGTTCAGATACGCCGGCGGCGTGCCCTGCTGTCCCAATGGGGCGTGGCAGACCGTGCAGGAGGACGAATGGGCGTCGGCGGCCGAGTTCGCGTGTCCGCCGGAGCCGCTCCATTCCTCGAACGTCGGATGGTGGACGTCCTGGTGGCAGGCGCCGCAGAGAGCGGCACTCCTGTCGATCGTCGGAACCGTCGTGCGGGGACTGACCGCGTGTTCGCGCGCGGCGCCGTGGCAGTTTTCGCACTGCACGCCCGCCAGGCCCGGCGTCGTGGCCTGATCCACGTAACCGTCAGGGGCGCCATAACCAACGGTATGGCAGGGCAGGCACGCGGGATTGGTCTGAGCGAAAGCCGGCAGGTTGTTCCATGCCGCCTGGTGGTTCGTCTGGTCCCAGTTGGCGTGGTAAGCGGAGTGGCAAATCGCGCAATTGGCGGCGCCCGCGAACTGATTGGGCGGCAGAACCAGGCCGGGTTGAAACGCCTGTTTGTGCGAGTGGCACTGCGTGCAGACCGGCATGGTGCCGTCTGTCGTGTGAGGCACCTCGAGGGTCGCGTCGGCGGACGGATAGTCGTGGCAGGCTTCACAAATGCCGTAAACGCCCGGATCGGGGTCCACGAACCCTCCCGGTCCCACGGCGACTGTCGGGTCTGTGAAGATCACGGTGCGATCGACACCCAGGTTCTGGCTGTGGATCGTCCGCGCGACCAGCGAACCGTTATTGCTGGCGGGGTCGTGCGGATTGTGGCAGTCCAGACAGGTCGGCTGCCAGGAACCGGTCACCGCGTGCGCCATGTGCTCCGTGTGACAGGTCAGACACAGCGTCGCATCGTTGCTCTGTCGCAGCAGCCTGCCGTCGCCGGCGCCGCCGTTCGCGCCGCCTGAGGTCGCCTTATGGACAGCGTGGCACGTCGTGCATTCGACGTTGCCTTCGTTAATCACGAGCGGCGCGACTGCCGCGGCGGCGGGGAACTCGCCCTGGCCGGCCGGATACGCGAAGCCGACGGGGTGGGTGCCGTGCTGGCCCAGTCCCTCGTTGCGGGGTGCGTGGCATTCCTTGCACATTGCGTCGTGCCGGTTGCTGACCCGCAGATAGGGCGCGCCCGCATCACTGTTGTGGTTGTTGTGGCAGGTCGTGCACTTCATCTGGCCGTTCGTCAGGTAGGCCGCCATCTCGCCGCCGGCCACCGGGCCGACTGAATCGGCGCTGGCATTGACCGCCGGCACTCCCCAGGCGTGTGAGGAGCCGCTGAAGTCAGTCGCCGCGGGATTCGTGCCGAACGGATCGGCCAGATCGCGCGCCTGGATGGTCTTCAACATCGCCTGGCCGCCGGCCGTGTGGCACGAAGTACAGAGGATGAACTGGCCGTCCGGCAGAAACTCGCTTTCACCGGGCTGCTGGCGAATCGCATGGCAGCGGCCGCAGATGATGGGTGACTCGATGAAGTGATCACCGGTGTAGTTGGTTCTCGGCATTGGGCCGCCGCCGGGCCATTCGTCGCCGCGATGTCCGCCATTCCCGCCGCCGAACGGCCTGGGAAACGGCATTGCGATTGGGCCGGCGACGCGCTCGCCTGGGGCGGGATCTTGGGACAACGTTCGATCCTTGTCATCGCCGCCGCGCAATCCGATCACGCCGTAGACCTCAACCGCGGAGGCGTTCGTACTCACGACGAAAAGCCGCAAGCCGTCGGGAGTCAGAGCCAGGTCGCACGGGGTGCGCAGGTCGCCTGGGTTGAAGCCGTAGTTCAGCAGCTTGGATAGCTCGTTTCCGCTCGTGTCGAAACGCCGAACGGTGCTCATCATGGCATCAGAGACGAGGATGCGGCCGGTCGGATCGACGGCGAGCCCCTGGGTTCGCGGGACCCAACCCTCAGATGGGCCGCCAAGCGGGTATTTGTTCCGGTCGCCGAACGTGAACAGGAAAACGCCGCTCATGGTGAAGACCTGAACGCGGAAATTGTCATGGTCTGCCACGATCAGGTGGTCTCGCGCTTCGTCGATCGTGATGGCGCTCGGGTAACGAAACTGGCTGCCGCCGCTGCCGCGAACGCCGAGGCGCAGAGCCAGCGTTCCGTCAGGATTGAAGCCGTAGACGCGATCGCCGCCGCCATCGACGACGTAGACGTTTCCGTTTCGGCTGTCGACGCACACGTCGGTGGGCCGAACGAAGTTCACCAGCGGATTCCCTTCGCCGAGGTAACTCACGAAGGAGAAATCGGCGTCGAGAACGGCGATCTTGCCGATGTCCTGCAAAGAGACGTAATAGCGATCATTGGTCGGCGCGACCGCGATTCCGACGGGGCCGTTCGCCACCACGTACTCGCCGATGAAGCTGAGGTCGGCGGCATTGAAGCGCACGATCCGATTCTCGGCGGGCTCCGTGACTAAGACGGTGTTGTCCGGCGCCAAGCCGAGCCGCGCGGGGGCGTGGACTTGTTGAGTTAGCGAACCAATGTACGTGAGTTGAGCGATGATGATTCCAACGATCGCATGCATAGACTTGCCTCCATCGAGAACCGACAATGCAGAAACTGATTGTGTGGAAGCGTTTCCGGCAAGTGGTGTGCCTTTCCGTCGCCGCGCGTCGCGCCGTGCCGCCAGATAGAGACGCGAAGGCGCAAGTAGCGCGGGGAGGCGGGGTTCGCGCGCGCCGCCGAACGAATCGTGTTCGAGCAGCGGGCGGCATTCTCATTTCAGGGATTCACATCCGCGAACTTGTCATTCCCGGGAATTCCGCGAAGTCGCTCGGGTTGAAGCGATCGGCTGAAACTGTTTCAGTCGTCCCTGCCGGCAGGACGGTGCGGAATCCCATATACGCTGATTGGATGGGAGTGGATTTCCGAACTCGCGGCGCGAGAAGCGATTCGGGCGACAGCCGCAACCGGAGCAGCCGAGGCCAATCGATGGGGCGACGAGGGCGGCCTTCGTTCCGTTCGGGGGCGGCGGCCGTTCGGGGTGTTGCTCAATCGTATCATCCCCTGCGATTTTCATGGGCGAAGTTGATCTAAGGCTCGCCCTCCCAGCTCCGACGCGGCGCGCGGTTGGTGTTTTGTCGTCGATGGCAGTGATCCCACACGACGAGAACCCGGCGGCGCCAGGTTTGGCAGCACGGGGTCCGTCGCTGCGGCTTCGTTATCCCAATGCAGCCGGCATTTTGACCTTGCACTACCTGCTCGAACCAGCAGAATCGGCGTTGTTTTCCGGCCGCCGAACTCCTAGTCTGAGGGCATGAAGATGGGCAGAACCTATGCGCGCGCCTTTACGCTGATCGAGCTGCTGGTCGTCGTCGCGATCATCGCGCTGCTGATCTCGATTCTGCTGCCGACGCTCTCCGCCGCGCGAGCACAGGCCCGCAGTGCGAAGTGTCTGGCGAACCTCCACTCGCTCGGACAGGGCCTGACGCTTTATACGAATGAATACCGCGACATTCTGGTCCCCGGCCGCCTGCCTGTGGTGGACAACTGCAACTGGAACGTCAACCTCCAGGGCCGGCGGAAATTCCGCCCGAACTTCCTCGCGATGACCAGTCTCGGCACGGGCGTCCCGGCCTTCGACGATCCGATGGAATGCAGGAACACGACCGACCGATTCGGCGAAGCCGGAGACCGGCAGAACTACGCCGATGGGACGCTGGTCTGCCCCACAGCCGCCGAGTGGACCGACGAGCGAAACTCCAGCTACGGATACAACTATCAGTTTCTCGGCAACTCGCGCCTGCGCGACAACAACAACCCCACTTCGTTCAAGTACTGGCCGGTGCAGGCCACACGGATTCGCTACCCGGCCCGCACGGTCGCGGTCGCTGATTGCATGGGCAGTGCGGCGTCGTTCGCCGAGGGGGATCGGCAGGAGTACGAGAACAACGCCCGCGACGTCTTCCGATACGGCAACGAGGGGATCAACCTCGACCCGCCGCGCGTCGATCCGGTGATCGGCGAGATGTCCGGGTTCGATGATCCGATCCAGACCCGCACAGCGGCGGACCCGCGTCATTCGGGACAGCGCGCCAGCGTGCTCTTCGTCGATGGACACGGCGACGGCCTGACGCTCCAGACGCTCGGTTACCGCTACGCCCCAAACGGCTCCATCGGATTCGACGGCGACAACACGCTCTGGACCGGCGCCGGCACGGACGTGCCCTGGACGCTCGATTTCCGCCCGTGATGTTGGTCGGCTGGTTAGCCGTTGAGTCGCAGAGAGCGCGGCCTACGCTTGCTGATTGTTCGCCTTCCGATCTCAATGAAGGGTGAGCGTTACCGATCCGTTTGATGTCGACGCGATCACCTTGGCCGGACCTCCGCCGTTCAGGCGGGCGGTCATTCTGCTCTTGCTCAGAATCGGGTCGCTCAGCGCGGCGCTGCCGAAGTCGGTTTGAATGACGCCGTTTGAAGTTCGCAAGTCTAGTTCGCCGCGCAGCGCTGCCGGGAGTTGGACTGCCATGCTGCCGTTGCTGGTGGAAAGCGCGATCGTCGCGTCCGCGGGAGGGTCGGCCTCGACACGCAGCCAGCCATTCGACGCCTCCGCATGAATGCCGCCCTTGGCGCCGACGACTTCGATGTTGCCGTTCGACGTGTCGAGCCGGCATTGGCCTGTAACCGCGTGGCACGCGATGTTTCCATTGCTCGTGTCGGCGATCAGCGACCCGGCGACGCGCTCGGCCGTCACGTTCCCATTGCTGGTATCCACCTGTGCATCGCCCGCAACGTCCGCAAGGACCACGTCGCCGTTGCTCGTGTCCGCCACGACGCGACGGGCCAAGCCGCGTGCGGAAATTCGTCCGTTGCTCGATCGCAATTCCGCCGCCGCGGCGGTCGGAATCTCGATCTGAAGATCCGCGCCATAGGAAGCACGGTCAAGGGAAGGTGGATTGAGCGCGATCCGTAGCGAGTGCGGGTCGCTCGGGTCGCGTTGCACGGTCACCGCGATCTCTTCGAGCAGATCGCTCGCCGCCTCGCCGGTTAATCCGCCGGCCCATTTTTCGCCGCGCACGCGGACGCCGGCGGCCCCGGGCACGACCTGCACATCGACGTCGCCGTTGCGGGTCTGGACGACGACGCGTTCGTAATTCTCCCAAGCCGCATCGAGTTGCAAAGGCGACCGCACGCGCACCAGATCGGTGCAACCGACTGTGGAACGGCGCCGTGGCCGAGAAATCGCGGCGCAACCGTAGTCGCGCAACTTGGATCAACCCCACGGGCGAATTCGTTCGCACAGTCGAAATATTCTCCAGCGGGTGCGGCTTCTCGTTCGACGAAACCAAACTTGGTATGGCGAAGTAACCGTGTGGCTTCGGCGAACCGCGTGATGATTCGGTTGCTCGGTCCAGGGTTGATCCGTACTGTTACAGTGTATGAAGTCGACTACGCGCAAGCCCAGCGCCGCACGCCGGACTCGCCCCATCGCGGCGGGCCGTTGTGAATATTGCGGCGAGCGCCTCGTTCGCGCGCGTGAGCGTCTATCGCCGCCGCGGCGGGCGGCACATCCTGTTCGAGAATGTAGCAGCGCTGGTCTGCAAGAGCTGCGGACACCGCGAATTCGAAGCCGATGCCGTCGAGAACATGGAGCATCGCCTGAGCCAGGCGGCGGGCCGCGGCAGGAAAGCGGAATTGTTGGTTGTGACGGCGTAGCAGAGGCCTTGCAGGCTGCTCCGCTCGGCACGCCGTCCCCTGGCCCTGAATTCCCGCGTGCCTCGCAAGTCACGTAGTCACGTAGGCTGGGCCGAGCCCGCAAATGCCGCAATTTCGCCGCAGCGCTTCGTCGGGCTCGGCCCAGCTTTCGCATCAGCGTCCACGTCGACAAAAGCTGGGCTGGCCGCGATCAAGTTTGCCGACGCAACGCGGCTTTCTCGCGGCCAGCCCAGCCTACACACTCTGCGCCAAATTCGGTCGCCAAAAGACCGCTAGCGTTTGCCCTTGCCGCGCGGCTTGCCCGCTTTC
>JACRLV010000133.1 GCA_016235145.1 Planctomycetota bacterium | reverse complement strand
CGCGCGGCTCGCGGTGCGCGCCCACGTTCCCGACCGCCACGCACGCCCAACACACCACCCACCCCGCGCCGCCGCCCAAATTCGCCAAAAACCCTCGCCCGATTCACGCGACGGCAAGTCGCGCGCCGGACATCATTGGTTGAAAACCGGCGCCACAAATGGTTCTGGGATGGGTTTTTGGTCGCTTCATGAACGTGGGTATGAATGCGTCGCGCCGCGTTCGCGTGTCGGCGAATTTCGCGGAAATCGGCGTCGGTCCGTGGCGGGGGTTGGTGCTGAACGCATGGGCGAGCGGCGCGGGCGACCAGATCACTGGCGAAACCGCGACGCTGACTTTGCCGCCCGTCGGCGCGGGCCGCGCGGGACGATCGTCAGATACGATCGAAATCGACCTCACCAAATCGCCGCCCGGCATCAAGAGAGTTTCCGGCCCCGTGCCGCTGGCGTATTCCGCGGGCGGGCTGGCGAGTTGGGTCGCGGGTGCGCCGACAGATCAAAGAACCGCCGTTGACGCGGTCTCGCGCGCTGTCTTTCAGCAAATCGAGGGTCCTCGTTACGGTGCAGCAACGGGCAAAATCGAGCAGTCGTTGCATCAGCTTGGCGGCCTGTTGGGTGGCCAGTCGCAGCGACCGAGTCTCGTTGAAATCAAGCGTTACCCGCGACCGGTTTCGACGGCCGAGTTTTTCGGTCCGTTCTGTGCGCTGTTTCTGCCGCCGGTCTTGGTTTGGATGGTCTATCGACATCGGCGAAACATGCGGCGGCGGTGAGTTGCGCTGGTCAGGTCTGCCGCCCCCCAATTTCGACGCCCGGCCGCCCACTTCAGGCGCTCGGGCGCTGATCCGCCACCATCTCGCCAACCGCGCCGTTTTCGCATACCGTCCGGCTTGGAATCACTTTCGAGGAGACACTTCATGAAACTCGGTGTAATGGGCGCTGGTCTCGGTTCGATGAGTTGGGATAAGGCGCTGGACTATTGCAAGAAAGTCGGCCTGGACGCGATCGAATTGCCCTGCGGGGCCTACCCCGGCAAGCCTTTTTTTGAACCCGCCGAGGTGCTCAAATCCGCCAAACTCCAGCAGAAGATCCGCGATGATGTGAAACGACGGGACTTACAGATCATCGGGCTCGCCGTACACGGCAATCCGGTCAGTCCGGACCCTGCCATGCGCAAGGACCACGTCGCCGCCCACGACATCGCCGTGCGGCTGGCTCCCAAGCTCGGCACGAACGTGGTGATCAACTTCAGCGGCTGCCCCGGCGGATCGCGCAAGGACGCGATGCCGAACTGGGTCACGTGCGCCTGGCCGCCGGAGTACGGCAAGATTCTCGAATATCAATGGAACGAGGTGCTGCTGCCGTTCTGGTCGAAGAAGGCAAAAGAGGCGGCTTGCGAAGGCGTGAAGATCGCGTTCGAGGCTCACCCGGGCTTTTGCGTCTACAACCCGGAGACGATCCTGCGGCTCCGCGACGGGGCCGGCAAGAATCTCGGCGCGAACCTCGACCCGTCGCACTTCTTCTGGCAGGGCATCGACCCGGTCGAATCGGCCCGCGTGCTCGGCGACGCCGGCTGCATCTTCCACGTCCACGGCAAGGACTGCGGCATCGACCCGCACAACACGCGACGTAACGGCACGCTCGACACGAAGAGCTATGGCGACCTGCACAACCGGAGCTGGGTATTCCGCACGTGCGGCTACGGGCACGGCGACGAATTCTGGAAGCCGTTCGTGAGCATGCTGCGGGCGAAGGGTTACGACGGGGTGATCTCGATCGAGCACGAGGATTCTTACATGAGCGTGCAGGAGGGTTTTGAGAAGGCGGTTTCGTATCTGCGCGGGGTGCTGATCAAGGAGAAGGCCGGCGGGGCGTGGTGGTTCTGAGAGAACTGAGGGGGTCGGAGCTGCGTCGCATGGGCGAACGAAACATGGGCCTGTTGCTGATTGCGGCAGTGTTCGGCCTCGCAGGCGTCGGGCTGAGCTACTACGTGCTGGTTCGTCTCCGTGGTTGTCGCTGGCTGCACCGCCCCCCGGGTTGGGGCTTCGGCTCAAGCCGCATCACGCTTTGTTTATTCGCCCTGGTGCTGATTCAGATGGCTTTGTCGATATTCCTGTACGAGTTCAGATGGTTGTCGGCGGAGCATGCTGGGAAGTTCCTGGTCCCGACCTTATTCATCACCTGGGCGTGCGCTGGTGCTGATCTTGTGATCGACCGAACTTGACCGGACCCTGTGCGAACGACGGCTATCCGAGGTCGGCTTCGCTGCAGTTCGCGAAATGGGGGAGCCAAATTGACCAAGGGAAGCCGGGTTGGTTGTAGAATTGACTGACACGGGTTTGGTCTACCTTGGAATCGTCCGATTCGGGAGATAGGGAACTCGGCCATATCCTAGCCGCGCATCGCGCAAGCAGGACCGCAACGACGCCGGGTGATCCTGGGGGCTGGTGGCGGGAAGTGATGGCTGAGAAGCCGGTCATTCAAACGTCGCGCAGCGACCCGGACGGCCGGGCCGGCGTGGTGGTGTGTATTATCACGCTGGTGTGCACCGCCGGAGCGTGGGCGTGGATCGCTTCGCGGATCGGCATGGACCGGATCAGTTACGCGGTCTGTTTTGGGTGCGGCGCGGCGCTCGTGCTCGCGGTCCTCGGTTCGTTTTCGTTCGGATCGAGTTTCATGCGGATCCTGGCCGTGTGGATCGCGTCGCCCATTGTCGTGTGCTTTTTGCTGCTCCTCGAAACGTACTTGATCACCGTTTTCCTGAGTTCCTTCCCGCCGGCGCGACCCATGTTTCACAACAAATTCGGACCGGGTCAGGAGACGCTGCTCCCGAGCTGGCGGCGGCCGCTTCCGATGGCGGACTCGGCGGGAAATCAATGCTGGTCGGATTTCGAGGACAACTGTCTGGTGATCGTCATGGCGGCGGAAAGGCGGGCGCCGACCGGCGAGCTATGCGGCCTCGGAGTCGACCAGGCCCGATTCAGAGTGGCGCGGGATGAGGGCGACCAGTACGTCACGGTCGCGCGATGTACGGGTCGGCTGATCGTGATTTCGCCGAAGGCGGCCGTCGCGGAATTTGCCCTGCCTTCCGGGGCGGCCAAGGCGTTCGCGGAGCAGGCCAGCGCCGAGACCGTTCTCCGCCGCGTCCACGCGATCATCGACCGTCAGGAAACCGCTCGGTTTGATGATTTCGTCCGCTCGGCTCGGCTGGCTCGGCCGTGATGAGCAGTGAATCCGTGTAGGGTGATTTGCACGGTACTCGCCGGCGTCGCAAGCCCGCGGCCACGCCACTGCGACGAATTCTGGAAGTGGGGCGGTAGCATGCTACGGTCCAATGGCCGCAGCGGCGCGGTCCTAATCAAATTTCAGTGTCGTCGGGGAGTAGTTCAAGACTCCGGCACATCCCTAAATCGGAGCCCTCAGCGCGGGCTTGGCCCGCAGCCCACGCGCCTACGGTCGGAGGGAAAATGTAGCGGCCGGCGTCCCGCCGGCCGTAGAGCGTGGGACCGTCCCCGCGATCCGGATCCGCTCGAAT
>JACRLV010000044.1 GCA_016235145.1 Planctomycetota bacterium | reverse complement strand
ACGGGCGGGCCTGGGCCGGTTCGCGCGGTGAACGAGAGCGAAGTCTGCATCTTTTGCCACACGCCGCACGGGGCCAGCCCCGCCGCGCCGCTCTGGAACCGCACTTTGCCGCAGACGCACTACCGCATCTACCAAAGCAGCACGCTGGACGCCCGCATCGGCCAGCCGACGGGCGGCAGCAAGCTCTGCCTGAGCCGCCACGACGGCAGCATCGCGCTGGGCATGGTGCTCAGCCGCACCGATCCGATCGCCACGACGCACACGTACATGCCGACCGGCCGGGCCGACCTCACGAACGACTTGTCGAACGATCACCCGATTGGACTGCGATTCGATCGGCAACTGGCGAATCGCGATCCCCAACTACGCTCGCCCGACATGGTGGACCACCGCATTCAGCTCGGCCCGCGCGGCGAGCTCGAATGCACCGCCTGCCACAACCCGCACAACAACGAGCTGGGCAACTTCCTGCGAATTCCGACCCGCGACGGCGCCCTGTGCAACACGTGCCACGACATGGCCGGCTGGCGCACCGGCAGCCACGCACTCAGCGGCAAGCCGGTGCCGAACACGCTCAGCGGCGACGAGCCGCTGCCGTTCACCAGCATGGCGGAGAACGCCTGCGCGAGCTGCCATACGCCGCACGGGGCGGATCACAATGAGCGGCTGTTGCGTGCTCGTTCGAGCGACCTGTGCATCGAATGCCACAACGGCATCACGGCGATCGACGTCGTGGGCGTCGTCGGGCAGCGCAGCGGCCACCGCTTCAACCGCTACACCGATCGGCACGACCCGAAGGAAGATCCGCGCAGCATGCCTTTCCACGTGGATTGCGTCGATTGCCACAACCCGCACGCCGTGCAGACGAACCCGCTCGGTATGGGAATCGCCGGAATCCGCAAGCCGGGATTTGCGATTTCTCCCGCGTTGCAGGAGACGCCGGGCGTGACCGTCGGCGGGGCGCCGATCGAGACCGCGCGGCATGATTACGAAGTGTGCTTCCGCTGCCACGCGGATCATCCGGCCCCGTCGCGCGACCGGATCGTTCGCGACCGCGACGATTTCGGCAACATCCGCCGGCAGTTTCTGCCGACCGCGGCGTCGGCCCACCCGGTCACGTTCGCGTCCCGCTCGACCGCCGACACGCCGAGCCTGCTGCCGGCCGCCCGCACGCTGACGACGATGACCTGCATGGACTGCCACAACAATCCCGACGCCCGCAGCCTCGGCGGCGGGAGCGCCAACGGCCCGCACGGCTCGCGCTTCCCGCGTTTGCTGGCGGCCCGCTATGACACCAACGATTTCACGACCGAGTCGCCGCAGACGTTCGAGCTTTGCTACCAGTGCCACGACCGCAACTCGATCCTGGCGGACGAGAGCTTCCGCCTGCACCGCCAGCACGTCGTCCGCGGGCGGGCTCCATGCAGCGCCTGCCACACGCCGCACGGCGTCAGCGGCAGCCGGGCCGAGCATAGCCACCTGATCAACTTCGACGTTTCGATCGTGAGCGGCGAGCGGCAGTTCGTCGACCGCGGCCGGTTCAGCGGAAGCTGCACGCTGACGTGCCATGGCGTGCGGCACGTCAATCTGACGTACGGGCCGTGAGAGCGGGCGTCGCTGAGCACACCGCGCGGCCGAAACCGCGTCAGTTTCACGAAGTTGGCTGCGTCGCTGCTTATCACGCCTCGCGCCGCGAGCCAAACGAAGCCCCGAGCCAAACACCGGCGAACGCAGGCCTCCGGCCCGTCTCTCTGGCGGGGACTTCGCCGCAACGCGCGGGCCTGTTTCCGAGGAGACCGGCCGGAGGCCGGCCCCACATTTCGCCGGGCCGAACCACTCGTGCTTTGCGGTGTTATCACTGGCGAGCTTCTCGTCGATTTCGTGTCGCGCCGGATTCAGCATGCCCGATAACGTATTCACGCCAGCGAACCCCGCGCGGCGATCCCGCGCGCCAATTGACACGAGCGAGAAACGCTGAACCCGTTCCAACCCTCCACACAACCGAAGCCCCACTCGAAGGTTGCGTTCTCATCACTCGGAATAGTGTTTCCCCTTAAAGCCGGTGGAGGGAGAAGCGGCGGTGGTTCGTATTTTAGCAGACAGTCCGATGGCGGCCCGCTCGACGAGCGGGTTCGCGCAAGGATTCCGTCCGCAAACCGATGCGCCAGGCCAATTTGGCGGAGCGGTTCGTTCGCAAGAATCCCCGTTTTTTCTTGACCCAATCGCTCGCCCGCGTATAGACTGCTGTTGAGGTTGGCTCCAAGTCAGCAGGGGCATCGCAATCATCTTGAGCGTTTCCGTGCGGCTGCCGAAAGACGCCGCCGTGTTGTGTTTTGATCGCACACAAGAATGCCCTCCACATGGCGTTGGCGGAATCGTCGTCCTGTGGGGGTGTGTGCCGGGCATACGTGCTTTTCAGGGATCTCGCCCGCGTGGGCGAGGCAGCGCGAACGCCCACACGTCTGGAGGAGGAAGTCCAATGCGAGTACAGGCAGTTCGATGGTTGGCCGGCGCGGCGGTAGCGGCGCTGGCGGGTTCAGCGAGCGCTACGGTGTTGTGGGATACCGGCGCGCCGAATCCAGTCATGTTCAACGGCAATCTGACGTACCTCGGCTTCTCGTCGGGCAATCTCGGCGCCGGCTCGGAGCAGCGCTGGGCCGCGCAGCCTTTCCGCATTGACGCCGCCGGAACCGTCATCCAACAGATCGACATCGACTACTTCATCCCGGCGGGTGGAGAGTTCGATAACGTCAACTTCATCATCTGGAACCGCACGGGGCTGGCTGCGCCGGTCAACGGCAATCAGTTCCTCAGCGGCGTGCTTGGGCCGATGGACCCCGGTCTGGATGATCCGCGCATTGCAGCGATAGACAACTACCTGCATACCTATACGGTGAATATCCCGATTCCGGCCGGCGACTATTACCTGACGGTCTACGGCGACGGCGGCACGGCGCCCAACAACGCGGCGTGGCTGACCGGCGCGGTCGGACAGGACGAGTCGCTGGAGCAGGCGTTCATGTGGCGTTCGGCGCAGTTCCCGAGCCCGGGATTCCAGGCCTACACATCGGCGGCGATCGCACCCGCCGCCGGTCAGGATCCTGGAGACGTCTGGAACACGTCGTTCACCCTGCACGGGATTCCGGAGCCGTCGTCGCTGGCGCTGCTGGCGATCGGCGCCGGCCTGCTCGCTCGCCGACGTGCGTAAGAGTTTCGCTCCGGCGTCGCTGTCCGTACGGACGGCAATGCCGCGCCAGTTTTCGTCATCACATGACGCTCCGAGAGCATGCTCGCCAGCGGGCGCGGGCATGCCTCGGGGCGTCGTGGTCATTTCGGCAGATCGTCGCAACGGCGCAGTCTGCGGCGGATTTCCGGCCTGGCCGTACGGTCGCAAGACGCCCTCGCCGGCGATGTGCGCGAGTTTTGTAGGGCGGACTCGGCCCACCAATCGTACGGCCTCAAATCGACTGCGAATGGTGGGTTGAGCCCACCCCACCGATGCTCCTCGCCCTCGTTGGCGTGTTGGGATCGGATAAGGCCGGTCGCGGTCATGGGATTACATCTCCGGCCCGCCGTCGCTTGTGCCCATTCGCGGGTTCGCCGGCGGCCGGCGCGCCAAGCAGCGGCGGCGGCAGCTCGGGCGCCCGCGCGGCCGCCGCCGTTTTTGCGTAAAATACGGGCGCTCGCCGCGGAGGTGGGTTCGCACGAAGCAGCCCTCGGCGAGAGGTCAGCCCCACTAGGCAAGGGATTGCCGGGAGAGTGGATCGTGGCCCTTCCTTTCTTTCGCATCACCGGCGGCAATCGGCTGCGCGGCAATGTTCGTGTCAGCGGATCGAAGAACGCGTCGCTGCCGATCATGGCGGCGGCGATCCTGTGCGACGGCGAAGTCCTCCTGCACGACGTGCCGAACATCGCCGACATTCGCTCGCTGGCCGAGTTGCTCATAAAGCTCGGCGTCGACGTGGAGCGGCGCAGCGACGGCGCGATCCGCCTGCTCGTGCGCGACGAGATGAACGTCCGCGCCGAATACGATTTCGTCCGCAAGATGCGCGCGAGCATCTGCGTGCTCGGGCCGCTGCTGGCGAAACGACATACCGCACAAATCTCCATGCCCGGCGGCTGTGCGATCGGCGACCGGCCGGTCGATATCCACCTGCGCGCGATGCGAAAGCTCGGGGCCGAGATCGATCTGGTCAACGGCGACATCGTCGCCCGCGCAAAACGCATGCGCGGCTGCGAGATGTTCCTCGGCGGCCCGTTCGGCTCGAGCGTGCTCGGCACGGCCAACGCGATGTGCGCAGCGGTGCTCGCCGAGGGTCTGACTGTCATCGAGATGGCCGCCTGCGAGCCGGAGGTGGTCGATCTCGCGAACTTCCTCAACCAGTGCGGCGCGTCGATCAACGGACAGGGGACGCCGCGGGTCGTCATCGAGGGCGTCAAGCAGCTCAACGGCTGCGAGTGGCGCGTGATCCCCGACCGCATCGAAGCCGGCACGCTGATGGTCGCGGCGGCGATCACCAACGGCGAGATGCGGCTGGAGAATTGCCGGCTCGACCACCTGATGGCGTTCGTCGATCGGCTGGCCGCGGTGGGCGTCGAAGTCGAGCGAAAGGACAACGTCGTGATCGTCTCGTCGGCCCGCCGGCTCGAGCCGGTCGAGGTCGTGACGCAGCCGTTCCCCGGCATGCCGACCGACCTTCAGGCCCAACTGATGACGCTGCTCTGCCTGGCGGACGGCAACAGCATCATCACCGAGAAAATCTTCCCGGACCGATTCATGCACGTGCCCGAGCTGTCGCGAATGGGCGCCCACTTGCACAAGGAAGGGCCGACGGTCATCGTGCAGGGAGTGAAGCGGCTGAGCGGCGCGCCGGTCATGGCGTCGGACTTGCGCGCCTCGGCGGCCCTGGTGCTCGCGGGGCTCGCGGCCCGCGGCGAGACGCGCGTCAATCGCATCTATCACCTCGAACGCGGCTACGAAAAGCTGGACGACAAGCTCCGCGGCGTCGGAGCAGACATCGAACGCTGCGAAATTGACGCGCCGGACGACGAGTAAGCGCCGTTGCGGACTACCCGTAGCGTCGGACCTCCGAGTCCGACGGTCAATTTCGGCAGCAGATCCGCCGTCGGACTCGGAGATTCGACGCTACGAATCGTCCGGCAACTGATGATCAAGAGCACGCGGCGCCGAAGCGCGAGAGCAGCGTGGCGAGATCCTGAAGGTCAACGTCGGCGTCGCCATCCAGGTCGCCTTGCTCAACCGTGGCCGAGCCGGACGAGCCGAAGTTCGCGAGCAGGTTCGCCAGATCTTGCAGGCTGATCGTGCAGTCGCCGTTCAGGTCGCCGGGGCAATCGCACGAATTCGGGATGCCGTCGCCGTCGCAGTCGGCGAAGATCAGCTCATGCGCACCCATGTCGATTCGACCGGCGAACACGCGCGGCTCGGCGTCGACGTCGGTCTCTCCGGCGCCGGTCGCGGCCGGGTCGCCCGCCTGAACGCATGGCGAACAATCCGTGAGGCGATAATCGCCGCCGTCGTCGTTGCGGAACAGCGGACCTGCACTGATGTTTCCGCTTCCCCAATTCAGGACGGCACTGCCGCCCACAACAAACGTCGACTCGCCGTTCTCGACGTCGGAGTAGCTGACATCGAGCGTCGCGCCCGAGTTTACGAATCCCTGGCCGGAGCCGGTCGCGTTGTTATTCGCGTAAAGGATGGAGTTCGTCAGCGTCATCGTCGCAGGCACGGAGCTTCCGGTGGCGAATATTCCGTTGGCGCTCACGGCGGTATTCCCGACGATGGTGCAGCCGGAGACGTCGAGGTTTCCGCGGAAGAAAAAAGCGATTCCGCCGCCGACGCGCGTCTCGACGACGTTGCCGATGATCTCGTTGTTCGCGCAGATCACGTTCATCGGGAACGTATCCGTTCCCACGTCATCCTGGACCACGATCCCGCCGCCCTGGCGGTTCGCGGTGTTGTTGATGATCCGGTTCGCGTAGATGTGCGCCGAGGAGTTGTAGACGGAGATTCCGCCGCCGTCGCCCGTGATGTGGCGCAAGTGGTTGTCGCCTACGAAGTTTCCGGAAATGAGGTTACCCACGATCAGCGGATCGGATTCTTCGCAGTCGATTCCTCCGCCGAAGTGGGCTGTGTTCTGGATGATCCAGTTGTCGCGGATGGTCGGCGAGGCCTGGTAGACGCGGATTCCGCCGCCGATGTTGAAGCTGCCGTTGCCGGTGCCGGAGCCGTTTGTGATCGTGAAGCCGCGGACTTCGGCGGCGCGGGTCTCACCGGCGGCGAAGGTGACGGTGCTCAGCAAATAGTGGACGCCGTCCAGGATCGTTGCGGCCGGTCCGTCGCGGCTGACCAGCAGCACGTTCTTGCCGACAAAGTCGATGTTTTCGACGTACTGACCAGGCAGCACGAGGATGGTGTCGCTGTTCGAGGCGGTGTTCAGCGCGGTTTGCACCTGCCAGAAAGGATGGGCGGCGCTGCCGTCTGCGGCGGGGTCGTCCACATTTGCGGCGTCGACGTACCAGGTCTGCGCCGCAGCCGAGCCGGCGACCGAAAAAATCGCCGCCAGCAGGCCGAAAAACGAGCGTCTCGCCATGACAGCGCCCTCCGGCAGTCGTCGGCGAATTCTATTTCCGCAGCGGCGCGAAAGTCCAGGGCTTCTTGCAGAACGCGCACGCGGGCGGGGCGCTTCCGTGTCCGACCGCGCGATTCAACTTGCCGCAGTTTCCGCAGCGGTGGGCGCTTTCCGTGTCGACCGATCCGCACTTCGGGCAGGTGATGGACTCGCGTGCCTTCATCTTCCGGTCCATCTCGCGCTGCTCCATCTGGAACTCCGCGCCGCACTTCGGATTCAGGCAGATGTTCTCGATTACGCGAAGATCGGCGGGCGTCGGACGAAACAGCACGCTGTACGCGACCGCGGCGGACACGCCCAGCACGACGACGGCGAAACCCAGCTTTCCGGCTTCTTGAATTCTCATCGTTTACTCGCCTGGCTCCCAACCCGCGGACGGAACCGACGGGGCGAACCACTCCGGATGCGGTTCATAGTCGCGATTCCAACGCCGGCGCTCCACATCATCGTCTCTCACCAGCCGCTCGAACGAATTCGCAACGGCATGCGCATCGGCAAAAAGAACGCTGGCGCCGCGATTGTGCCGGCCGCCGGGGAAGCTCATCTGATCTTCCGGCGAGATGGTGGCGTCCCAACGGCCGTTGGCCTCGGCGTCCGTGATGGCAATCATTTCCGACGGGCGGACCACGTCTTTCTCGCTGGGCTCCCACTGGTCGTGCTCATTCTGCGCCTCCGGCAGTCCGGCGTTCCATTCACCCTTGATGTGGCCGCCGAGGCCCGTGGGAGGGCCGCTGGCGATGAAATTCCGCCCGCCGTAACCGTTGTAGCCATAGGAGAAATACTCTTCCACGCCTGCGACGCGGTCGCCCATCAGCGGCCACTCGTCGTTGTCATACCCGACGCTGGTCGAGAGCGCGATCACGTTCGCCGGCGGGGGTGTCTGGGATGCGCCCTTCGTCTGCAACTTGATCCATCGAACGTGAGACTCGGTCGAGGGGCAGTCCCACAATTCGCGTTTCTGGCCGGCGTAGTGGCGCCACAAACGCCCTACCCAGGTGAAAATGCCGATGCGACCGTCCTGAAGATGGTCGCCGGGAAAAAACGAGCGGTTGTCGTCCTTGTACAACTGAAGCGCGGTCCCCATCGCCTTCAGATTGCTCAGGCAGACGGCGGCCTTGGCCTGATCGCGGGCCTTTTTCAGCGACGGCAGCAGGATGCTGATCAGAAGGGCGATAATCGCAACCACCACGAGCAACTCAATGAGCGTGAACCCACTTGCGCGACGAGAATACATTGTGGCTCTCCCAGGTCCGAACTTGATTCATGAACAAAGCCGAAAGGCGGGCGCGGCGGAATAGGTCTGAACAATCGCCAGCCCGAACAGACGTAGCCTACTCGCGCCTTGGCTGCGAATCAAGCGTTTTCATGCCGAAAGACGCGGATTGCCCATGTTTCGGAACCCGGCCTCCCGGCAAGGCCGGCTTCGCACCGGGTTGCGGGCGGGCGCTTGCCGCCGGAGAATCCCTCGTCACCGAACGCGGACCCGGGCAAACATGAGCATAGGTAGTGAAGGGAATATCGTCGTTCTACTGGATCGCACGATCGGCGGCGACCGGGACGCCGCCTCCGCGCTGCTGCCGCTTGTATATGACGAGCTGCGAAAGCTCGCCCGCCGCAAGCTGGCCCGCATGCCCTCCAATCAGACGCTCCAGGCGACCGCGCTGGTACACGAAGCGTATCTGCGGCTCGTCGGCAAGAAGGATCCGGGCTGGGACGGCCGCGGGCACTTCTTTGCCGCCGCCGCCCAATCCATGCGCAACATCGTCGTTGAGCGGGCCCGGCGGCGGGCGCGATTCAAACACGGCGCCGGATACAAGCGGGTGGAATTCGACGATCGCCTCCTGGCCGCCAGCGCGGGGAAGATCGACTTGCTGGCACTCGACGACGTGCTCAAGAAACTCGAGCGCCTCGACCCGAAAAAAGCGGCGATCGTCACGCTGCGCTACTTCGCCGGGATGACGATCGAGGAGATCGCCGCGCTTTTCGAGGTCAGCGCCCGCACGGTCGAGCGCGATTGGCGGTTCATTCGCGCCTGGCTCCAGCACGAGTTGGGAATCGAGGGCGAGGACTCGGCGCCGGACTGATCGATTCACTCGCCGCATGGCCGGGGTCTCAGCGCGGCGCGCTTGGCGATATCATCCCCCGATGGGCTTGAAAGCCGCCTACCTGCTGCGGAACCTGCTCCGCAACCCGTTGCGGACGCTGCTCACCTGCGCCGCCGTGGGCCTGCCGATCATGATCTTCGTCCTGTCCGTCGCCGCGGTCGACGGCATCGAGCGCTTCCTGAACAACTCGGCCAAGCAGCTTCGGCTCGCGGTGACGCACAAGGCCGGCGTGGTGAACAACCTTCCCTTCGGACATCGCGCGAAAATCGAAGGATTGGACCCGGAACGCAAGCACATCCTCGGCGTGTGCGCCGTGCTCTGGATCGGCGGGAAGATCCCGAACGATTCGCGGCAGCTTTCGTCGCTTGGCGCCGACGCGGACACGTTCGTGGACATGTTCCCGGAATACCACCTGACCGCGGAGCAGATCGAACATTGGCGGCGCGACAAGATGGCGATCATCGTCGGGCCCGGAACGGCCCGGCAGTTCAATTGGCAGGACGGCGACCGTCTGACCATCCGGCCCTCCGTTCCGCCATATGAGCCGATCGAATTCCGCGCGATCGTGCCGACCGGCGACGTACCCGACCCGACCACCAACTGGTTTCGGCGCGATTATTGGGAGGATCGGATCGCGGGAACCAGCGCCGTGCCCGGCTGGATCAACTTCTTTTTCGTGCGCTGCGCCAGCATGGCGGACATCGACAAGTATCGCGTCGAAATCGACCGGATCTTCGCGCGCACGCCGGACGAGACCAACACGCTCGATGAGAAGACCTTCATGAATCAGTTCATCTCGCAGCAGTTCGATCTGCCCAGGAATCTGACCATTCTGTCGATGGTGACGGTGTTCGTCGCGATCATGGCCGCGGCCAACACCATGAGCATGAACTTCCGCGACCGCATCGGGGAATACGCGACGCTCAAGAGCATGGGATTCGGCCGGCGCACGATTTTCGGCCTGGTGCAGAGCGAGGCCATGGTGCTCTGCGGCGCGGGCGGAGTGCTCGGGGCGGCGCTGCCGTACGTTCTGTTTACGTTCACGCCGCTGCGCAACTTCACCGTTCCGCTGATTCAGACTCTGATCATCCGCGAGTCGGTGTGCGTCGCCGGCGTGGGGATCGCGATGCTGATCGGCGTCATCGCGTCGATCTGGCCCTCGATCCTGGCCTTCCGACTTCACGTTGTCGCCGCGTTGCGAAACCTCGAATAGCCGCCCAGCCGGAGCCGCGCCTCTTGACCCTGCCGCTGATCTACAACCTGAGGAACCTGGCGGTCCGCAAGCTCAGCACCGGTCTCACGCTGGCGGTCGTCGCGGTCGTCGTCTTCATGCTCGTCGTTCTGCTGGCCTACGCGGTCGGAATTCGGGAGACGCTTTCCGCGAACGGGTCGCCGCTGAACCTGGTCGTCCTCAAACCCGGCGCCACCGCCGAGTCAACCAGCATCCTCCGCCAGGTTGAGTGGATTCGCGCGGTTCAGACGCCCGGGATCGGGCAGGGCGCTGCGGGCGAGTTGCTCGTCAGCTACGAGTTGTGCGTGCAGACCAACATCAACCGCAAGGGCACCGACAAACTGGCTTACGTCGCGGTCCGGGGCGTAGACCCCGTGGCGTTTCAGGTTCACCCCGAAATCCGTATCGTCGAAGGGCGCGATTTGCAGACCGGGGAGCTGGAGTGCATCGTGGGCAAGGCGGCTCGGGCTCACTTCGAAGGCCTGGAAGTTGGAAAGTCGCTCGTGATGGGGCGCGTGGGCAACCACGCCTACAAGATCGTCGGCGTAGTCGAAAGCAACGGCGGCTCGCTCGAAAGTGAAATTCTGGCCAGCCGCGCGGCGATCACGAATTCGTTCAATCGTCAGTTCATCAGCAGCATCGCTGCTCGGCTGTCGGATCCCGGGCAGGTCGACGCGGCCTTGGAATACTTGAACGGACCGTCGGTCGCGCTCGACGCCCGCACTGAGCGCCGCTACTTCGCCGACCTGTCCGCCCGGATGCTCGACATCGTGAAAATCACGAGCGTGCTGGTGGTCATCATGGGCATCGGCGCGGCGTTTGCGGTGGCGAATACGCTCTACGCGGCGGTGGATGGCCGACGGCGAGAGATCGCCATGCTGCGGACGATCGGCTTTTCGCGCAAGGACATCCTGACCAGCTTCGTGTTCGAGTCCGCTCTGATCGGAGCGGCCGGCGCAACGGTCGGCCTGCTGGGCGGCCTCTGGTTCGATGGGTATCGGCAGGACTACCTTTCCGATCAGACCTGGTCGGTGCTGGCGTTCGAGATGAAAGTCACGCCGGAAATCGTGCTTTTCGCTTCGTTTGTCGCGATCTTCGTCGCGGTGGTCGGCGCGCTTGCCCCGGCGCTGCGGGCCTCGCGGGTTCAGGTCATCGAGGCGCTGCGCAAAGCCTGAGCGGCGGAATCGTGTTCTCGCGGGGTGGCCCCGTGCTTTTTGGCTCTGCTCCGTCTTTCCTCTCTGCGCTCTTTGCGTGCTCTGCGGTTGATTCTTCAGCCGTTTCACCGCAGCGAGCGCGGTGGACGCAGAGGGAGGAAAATGAGTTTCCCTTCGCCGTTTCTCGTCTCTGCGTTCTCCGCGCGCTCTGCGGTTAGTGGGCGCGCGGAACGCGTGGTGTGCGCGAGCGGATTTCCACGAACAGGTCGATCGCGAACCGGACCGTCCAGGCGCTCCGACAACCGCTTCGCCCGGAAATATGGGCACGTCCCGACAGAGCTTCGAGCGCCAGTGCATGGCGTCATACGCGCCGCCGGCCGGAACGGGTGCGGCGTGATGGGGAGACGGCGCTCAGCGCGGAGCGTCAGTCCGCCGGCACGCACCGGGACGCGGCCCAGGCGCGCAGGGCGGCGACGCGCTCGGCCATTGTGACGGACAGCGGCGGAGAATTGCTGATCGCGCCGAGCAGCATCGGTGTGTCGAGTTCCTTGCCGCTCGCGAACGCATCGTGCAGCGAAGCAACGATCGCCTGCTCGATCTCCGCGCCGCTGTATCCATCGCTGCCGGCCGCGAGTTTGGCCAGGTCGAATTTCGCCGGTTCGCGGCCGCGGCGTTTGAGGTGAATCTTCAGAATCTCGCGGCGCACTTTCTCGTCCGGCAGATCGACGAAGAAGATCTCGTCAAAACGCCCCTTGCGGAGCAGCTCCGGCGGAAGAGCCTCGATGTCGTTGGCCGTCGCCACGAGAAACACCGGCTGCTGGTGCTCCTGCATCCACGTGAGCAGCGATCCGAACATGCGCTGCGACAGGCCGCCGTCCGTGCTGCGGCTGGCCGCGGAGGCGAAGGCCTTTTCGATCTCGTCGACCCAAAGCACCAGCGGCGCCATCTGTTCGGCCTGGCGAAAAGCGTCGCGCAGGCGGCGTTCCGATTCGCCTACATAGCGGTCGTACAGCGCCCCGACGTCCATCCGCAGCAGCGGCCGGCGCCACGCCGTCGCAATCGCCTTGGCGCAAAGGCTCTTGCCCGCCCCCTGCACGCCCAGCAGCAGCACGCCGCGCGGCGCGGGCAGGCCGAACTCGACCGCCTGCTGCGAGAGGCAATCCTGCCGCTGCTTGAGCCAGCTCTTCAGTCGTTTCAGACCGCCGATTTCGCTGAGATCAACCGGCGTTTCGATGAACTCCAGGAGTCCGGTGTTGAACAGGGCGCGGCGCTTGGCGGCGACGACGTGGTTTACGTCGTTGTCGTCGAAGCGCCGATCGACGGCGACCAGCTCGCGCACGACCTGCTCAGCCTGGCGGCGGGACAGGCCGGCCAGATTCCGCACGATCGCCTGCAAGCCGCGGCGGCTGATGTCGACCTGGACGGGCATCGATTCGTTCTCGCGCCGCAACGTCGAGCGCACGAGCGTCTCCAGCTCCTGCTCGCTCGGCAGCGAAAGCTCCAGGCACACGCTGGTCGCCCGAATGACCGGCGGCAGCTCGCTGTCATGGTCGATCAGGACGATCTGCGCGCCGTTGTTGCGGCAGTGGTTGAGCAAGTTGCGAAAAGCCCGCAGTACCCTGTCATTTCGCAGGAACCCGCACAAATCGAGCGTTGCGAAGATCGGATAGTGGTCGCGCGACGCCATGAACGCAAACGCGGCGGCGGCATCCTCGGTTTGCGGGAGCGGCGGGCTCTCGGCCAGCAGTCCTTCCTGAACTCCGCCGCTTCCGGACCAGATCCACAGCGGCCGCCCGAGCGCGAGGGCCGTGTCGCGGATCACGCCGAGGGCCTCCTGCTCCTCGTACGTGTGGATCGTCACGCACGGATGACGCGCGATCAGGATCTGTCGAAGGTGTTGTGCGTCGTTGGACATCTGTCGGCCCGTCGATGAGCGTCTTGCGGCGTACAGTAGCGTCGGACCTCCGAGTCCGACGAAAAAAACGGCCCCGCGCGCCGGCGCTTGGGGTCCTGAAGTACCGCAGCCGCCCTCGGCTGCTGCCCTCACCCCGGCCCTCTCCCGGATTACCGGGAGAGGGGGAATTGGCCCCGCGCGCCTGCGCTTGGGGTTCCGTTTCACCCGTCGGACTCGGAGGTCCGACGCTACCGGGTCCGACGCTACGAGGTCCGGCGCTACACAGACCGGCGATCAGTCGCGGATCGCTAGCGGACTAGAATATCCGGGCGGTGCCGGCTCGTCGCGGGCCAGTCCGGCAACGATGTCAGCGCCTCGCCGTTGCTCAGGATCGTGTCTTCCGATTTCGTCCCGGTGATGCTGGGGTTCCAGCCCACGACCTGGCTTTCGACCACGCGGCGGGTCTCCGTCGGCGTCGCCTTGAAGTCGCGGCATTCGTAGCCCATCGGCCCGCCCTGGTGGTGCAGCTTCCATTCCTCGGCAAAGCCCGTTTCGCGGTAGGCCGTGACGGCTTCCTCCAGAAGGTCGCACCAGCGCTCGCCCGGGCGCGTGCGGTCGTGCAGGGCGCGATCGACCGTGCAGACCGCGTCGTGCCGGCGGCGAAGTTCGCCGGAGATCGGTCCGAAATGAACGAGCCGCGTGAGCGAGACGATCAGGCCGTGACGCTGTGCGCACACTGCCGCCATGACGACCTTCTCGATCTTCCGCGCCGTCGGCGTCGGGTGCCGGTACTTGGCGATGCGATCATCGGCGGCGATCAGGACGACCGGTGCGAAGACCCCGCGGTCGCGCAGCCACCCGCTCAAAGCGCCCGCCAGGTGCTGCTCCGTCATGCCCGGCTTCAGGTCGTGCATGAGCACGCGCTGCATCACTTCGGCCGCGTCGTGTCCCAGACCCCGGATGCGTTCGATTTCCGTCGTGGTCAGCGTGCTCCGCAATTCGCCGATGCAGTCCTCGGGATAGTCCGTGGCGTAGCGTCGGTCCGCGGATTGGGCCCATTCCGCGGGCGGCGGCTCCCACCAATTGCATGCCTGGACCTCCCATTCGGGGCCCAGCTCCTCGTCGCGGAGGCGGGCGGCCTCGATGTTGTCGGTGTAGACGACCTTCCGCTCGGGCGTCCATAGCACGGACGCGATCCCGAATTGGGAATGCAAATCGACGTGCGTGTCGGCGCCATCGGTGATCCATGCAATGTTCGCACGGCGGCGGAGCAGAACGCCGTCGAAATTGCCGAGTGTGCAGAAGGCCTTCAGGCGGGCATCTTTCTCATTCATGGAACCGCTCCTTTCGCAAAGGGCGATGCGCGAGTAACCGATCCACTTCCGCCGCGCTCGGGACGGACTGGGCTCCCCGGCGTGTGCATTTGATGGCTGCGGCAGCTTGGGCGAAGCGAATCGGATCGTCGCGGTCCGCTGCGATGGCGGCCGCGAACGCGCCGACAAAGGCGTCGCCGGCGCCCACCGTGTCGACCGCCCGGACGCGAATTGCAGGGTGAGTTCGCCCTGTTGAGTCGTCGAAGACGCCGGCTTCGCCGAGCGTGATGATCGCCCGCCGCGCGCCCATTCGCCGCAATTCCCGTGCCGCCCGCGCCGGCGAACCACAGCCCGTCAGGGATTTCGCCTCGTGCTCGTTCGGAATCACGAAATCGACGCCTTCCAACGGTCGGCGCCGCGATCGAGCCCCGGAGCGGATCGCGTCCAATCGTGCCGGCGCGGGGTTCAGGATGAAGCAGCGCGCGTGCGGAAATGCAAACGGCGTTTCGAGCTGCATGACCACGATATCGAACGCTCGCCGCGGAACGCGGACCTGTGCGTTCGCATTCGGCGCGACGGCGATCAGGTTGCGGCCTGCCGCGTCGACGACGATCAGCGCGACTCCCGTGGCGCCGGCGACTTTGCGAACCGCTCGCACCCCGACGCCGGACGCGGCGAGATTCTTTCTGGCGATCCGCCCGTACTCGTCGGTCCCGACGCAGCCGACCATGTGCACACGGCCGCCGAGCCGCGCCGCAGCGACAGCCTGATTCGCGCCCTTGCCGCCGCAGACCACGCGAAACTCGCTGCCGAGCACGGTCTCGCCCGGCCGCGGCAGCGTCGCCGCTCCGACCACCAGGTCCATGTTGATCGAACCGATGACGGCGATCGTCCGCATGAGAGGTCAGATTAGTCCGTGTTTCTGCAACCGGTAGCGGAGCCGGTCGCGGGACAGGTTCAGCATCTTTGCGGCCTGGCTCTGGTTTCGATGGGTTCGATCGAGCGCCTGCTGTAGAAGGTTGCGCTCGAGCCGTCGGATTTTCTCAAAATCGAAGCCGGCGGCCGGCAGATTGAAGTGGTCGAAATCGAACTCCGCGGAGCGTTGATCGCTCTTGCCCAGCACGATGTCCGCGGCGCCGACCTGCTCGGCGCGGCACAGCAGCACGGCCCGTTCGATGACGTTCTTCAATTCGCGGACGTTGCCCGGCCACGTATAGCCCTCGAGCACTTCGTACGCGGCGGCGTCGAAGCCGCCGACGACCTTCTTGAATTCGTGTGCGAATCGCTGGGCGAAATGCTGGGCGAGCAGGCGCACGTCGTTGCCGCGGGACCGCAGCGGCGGCAGGTCGATCGTAACCACGTTCAGTCGGTAGAGCAGGTCGCTGCGGAACTTGCCGTCCTCGATCGCCTTTTCGATGTCGCGGTTCGTCGCCGCGATGACTCGCACGTCGACGCCGATCTCGCGTGTGCCGCCGACGCGGCGGAACTTTCGCTCTTCGAGGAATCGCAGCAGCTTGGCCTGAAGCGCCGCGGGCATGTCGCCGATCTCGTCCAGGAAGACCGTGCCGCCGTCGGCCATCTCGAAAAGGCCCTTCTTCTGCTGCTTGGCGTCGGTGAATGCGCCGCGCTCGTGTCCGAACAGCTCGCTTTCCAGAAGCGTCTCGGAAAGCGCGGTGCAGGTGATGTTGACGAAGGGCCGCGGGGCGCGCTCCGATTGCTGGTGAATCTCGCGGGCGACGAGGTCTTTTCCGGTTCCGGTTTCGCCGCGCAGGAAAACGGTCGAGACGCCGGTGCGGGCCACCTGGGTGATCATCTCCATCAGCCGCAGCATGCTCGCGTCCTGGCCGATGATGGTGCTGGTGCCGAATTGCGACTCGAGGCTGCGCTTGAGCTCGCGGATTTCGCGGCGGAGCTTGGTCGTCTCCAGGGCCTTGTCGACGACGAACAGCAGGTGCTCCATCTGGAACGGTTTGCTGACGTAGTCGTAGGCGCCGAGCTTGATCGCTTCGACGGCGCTTTCGATCGTGCTGTACGCCGTCATCATGATGAAGACGCTGTCGTTGTCGCTCTCGCGCAGCTTGCGGAGAATGTCCAGGCCGGTCATGTCCGGCAGCTTGAAATCCAGCACGATCAGGTCGAACAGAGTCCCGTCGGCGGCGGCCAGGCCCAGGGCGCCGTTTTCCGCTTCGGTCACGCGGTAGCCGCGCTCCTCGAACTTCTGGCGCAGCGACCAGCGGATGAGCGCTTCGTCTTCCACGATCAAAACCCGGATGCTCATGGCGTTGGTCCTTGCTTCTCGATCGGCTGCGTCAGCGGCAGGCGTATGCGAACCGTCGTTCCCTTCCCCACCGCGCTTCGGATGATCAGCGAGCCGTGATGCCGCTCGATGATGCGAGCGCAGATCGACAAGCCCAGCCCCGTGCCCTTGGCCTTGGTCGTGAAGAACGCTTCCGTCGCGCGTCTCCGCGTTTCTGGGTCCATTCCGCATCCTTCATCCTCTACATCGATGACCACGTGTTCCCCGTCGCCGCCGGCCGAGACGGTCACAATTCCGCCGTCGCGCGAGGCATGTACTGCGTTGAGCACCAGGTTCATCAGCACCTGCTCGACTTGATGCTCGTCGATTTCCGCCGCCGGCGCCGGCCGGATCGCCGCGTGCACCAGGCGCACGCGCTGGCATTCCTGCTCCTGCGAGAGAATCCCGACCATCCGCGCGATGACGCGATGCAGGTCGCAGCGTTCGAAGCGCGGCGGCGTCGGGCGGGCGAAGATCAGCAGATCCTTGACGGTGCCGTCGAGGCGGTCGATCTGCCGGAGCACCTCGTTCAGCACGGGGCGATGAGCGTCCTCGTGCCGCATGTTGTCGCGGATGACCTGGATCGCGCCGCTGATCCCGGCCAGCGGGTTCTTGATCTCGTGCGCCAGCGACGCGGCCAGTCTCCCGATGCGGGCCAGGTGCTCGGCCTGCGTCAAGCGTTCCTGAACCTCCTGCCGTTCCATTAAACGGACCTGCTCGACGTTCGCCGCCTTGTAGGACTCGAGCATGACCGCCAACTCGATCGCCAACAGCTTTCGCAACGACGACTCCGTCGCTTCATAATTGTGGGGAAGGCACTCGCGGAAGCTGCTCTCCAGCTCCTGCCGCAGAACGTCCATCGCAGCGAACATGTAGTGTTGCGCCAGGCCCACACGCACGTGCATCCGGCCGACCCGGGCGCGATCCTCGTAATAGGCTTCGCCGTACTCGCCGCCGAAGAGACCTTCCATCCAGCGGTGCAGCGTCTGTTTCAGGCGCTCAAGCTGGAGTTCATCGTCGATGACGGCGCGGGCCCCGGGGTGGCGGTGGATTTCGGCATAGAAGCGCTCGACGACCATGGGAAAACGAGACCGGACGACCGGCCCCGCGGCGCGCAAACGCTCGGCGTCGACCTGGTCGAATCCGATGTAGCTGATCAACTCGCGAAAGATCTCGTAGGACATTGCGCACACCGATTCGGCGCGCCGAAAATCGGCGCCATCAGCGCCCCCAAAAAGGGCGCGGCGGTCGTGAAAAACAGCTTCCATTGCAGTTCGCGCAGCGACGCCCGATGCCAAATACGCGAACGCTCTTCAAGGCAAACTGCGCGCCAGCGACGGCCACATCCGGCACTCCCGTCCCGGCAACGCGGAGAGGACTTCGGAGCCTCGACTGCGTGATTTTACGCACCCGTTCGAGCGAGTGCGCGATTTTACGCAGTGATCCGGGTCGTTCCAAGCCGGGAGGCGACGAAGAGGGCGGCACCGTACAGCGCGCAATGCACAATCGCGCGGATCAAAGCGGTTTGCGATGCGCCCTCGATCGGATTATCGGGTATCAGCGACCAGGCAGCCAGGCTCGTGACAGCCATAACTGCCACGTGGATCGGCACCTGAACCCAGAACCACCGCATCTGCGTCAAAAGGAAGCCCCAGATGCTGGCGAGCAGCAGGATGGCCTGTGCGATCGCGAGGGTGCGAAGGGCGACGAAATGCTCGGCGTATTCGGGCCGGTAAAGCGCGGATAGCAGCGTGCGGCCCAGCAGCGAAATGAGAATCACCATCGAACCACCCAGCCCGAAAGCGATTCCCGTGAGGCGGATTGCCAGCCGGCGAAAACGCGCGGGATCCGTTTCGTGCGCGACCGCGAGGCGGCGGCTCGCTGCCAGCCCGATCTGGAGCATGACGAAGTGCGCGATCATCGGGATGTATGACAGGGCCCCGAAGTGGCCGAGGGAGCGAGCGCCCTGGTCCTGACCACGGACAACCAGCCGCGGGAGCGCATCGCACAGGCTGATCATGAGCGCAACCGCGGCCAGCGGAAGCGAATCTCGCAGCACGTTGCCAAGCCCGCTTGGAGCCGCGGCGAGTTCGGATGGATCCGATTCCGCGCGGCTACGCGGTCGGTCATAGCACAAAGAGACGAGCAGCCATCCAGCGGCGGTCGTCCAGGCGGCGGCAACGGCCAATTGGGACGGCTCAACCGCCAGGCCCAACCCGCGGCCCAGGCCGAGAAACCCGCCGAAGGCAAGCAGCATCACGCCCCCGCGCAGCAAGTTCGAGAGCCCCAGCCACTCCAATCGCTCAATTCGCTGAAATACGCCCCAGCCAAGCTCTGCGGATTGCAGGATCAGGCGCATCGCGAACGCGCCCGCCATGAGCAGCACCATCACAAGCGGATCGTGCGCCAGTCTGACGACTGCTACGGCCAGCAGGCTCAGCGCAGCGACGAGCAATCCAAGGTCGCGCCAGCGCCGGAACGCGCTGTAGGGCGCCCGGCCGCGTGCGTCGGCGACATACGCCGCGCGAAGCTCCAGGCAGCAAAAGACAGAGACCGGGGCGGCGATGGCCAACCCGGTCTCGAATTGTCCCAGTATTTCAGCGGAAGCCGTCTTGGCGAGCAGCACGACGGCCGTCAGGCGGCAGAGGTTGAACGCCCCGTTTCCCAGGAGAACGTACAGCGCGCCGGCTTTCAGCGAGCGCGTTGGGGGCGTCATCTCAGGGCAGCTCGATGTCCGACGCCTCGAACGGCACCTTCTGTTTCTCGATTGACTTGTAGACCGTAAGGACCAGTTGGTGGTCGTTGGTGACGATGCCGCCCATGACCTGGTAGTAGAAATACACCTCGTCCTTGGCCGTCTTGCTGACGCGCGGGCGGACGTTCATGCGTTTCATCCAGTCGTCGTAGATATCGATGTTCTTGACCGAGTCTTCGCCCTTCTCGATGCGCAACGCCAAACCGCGCCCGTCCGCCGGCTCGATCGCTTCTTCGCCGGGCTTGAGAACACGAACTTCAATCCCGAGTTCCTTGAGGCGCGGGTTCTCGACAGTCCGGCCGGCGTATTGCATCGGATTATCGATGGTGATTTCCTCGCTCGGGCCGCCGTAGACGATGTTCACGTAACCCTTGACCTTGGCGACTTTCTTGGCAGCGCGCGTCGGCGGGGTGTTGCAGGCGTAATCCAGCGCCAGGAAGCCGTTCTGAGCGACATTCGCCGACGGGCTGACGGGGTTCGTACCCGTGCGATCACGGTCGGTGTAGGCCTTGGGATCCAGCAAGTCGGCTCCGGTGTCGTCCGCCATCTGCTCGATGATGAGCTTGCCGGCCCGGTCCACGCTGGCGACCTTTTCGCCGGTGAGCTTGAAGAGAAAACGGGTGGTCGGACCGCGGGCGCCTTCGGGCGCCCCGCCGATGAATGCGATCCGAATGTCCTGAATGCCGAAGGGCTCGACCCGCATCGGGCCGGTCGGGGCCGGCGCGCTCGCGGTCCGCGGCATGGCCTCAGGATTCTGCGGATCCCGAACATGCGGCGGAAGCTGCCGCCCGGTCCTGGCGCCCTCGGGCGTCGGCGGTTGCTGCGGGAGCCAGAGGTTGAAAAGGATGAGCAGTGAACCGGCAAGAGCGTTCAGGAGCATCGCGCGCACTCCGTTCTCAGGAGAATTCCAAGCACTACATTGGCCGTCCGCCGGCCCCGTCTCCGGGCGCACTCCTGCGCCATAGAGGCCTGCGCAGACACGAAACTGCATCCTCTCGCGCGACGCCCGGCGCGTCAACCTCCGCTCCCGGTATTGCACGCCGCGGCGGTGGCAAGGTTTGAGTGGTGCGGGCCTCCGTGCCCGCCGAAAATGGGCAGAGACGCCCGTTCCACTGTCAAACCTTACCAGTGCCCACGACGCGGCGGTGATCCGTCCTGAACTCCGTGGGCGGGCCTTCAGCCGATCTCCTGCGACGTGCGGCTCGACTCACCCAGGAAACCGGCCCCGCAATTGGACGGCCGCGATTTTCAAAAACCGGGTTTGCTTCTCTCTTTTTGCTTGCTCCAAGCCGCTCGAACGGTCAGAATACCAAGCTGTTCTGGCCGATTCGTCTTTCTTGGGAGCAACAACATGTCCTTTCGCCGGGCGTTTACGCTCATTGAGTTGCTGGTCGTCGTCGCCATCATCGCGCTGCTGATCAGCATTCTGCTGCCGTCGCTCGCCGCGGCGCGGGAGCAGGCAGAAGCACTATCCGGCCGACCACCTGATGACCGGACGGTTCTCGCTGGTGTGTTGGGTGCCGCGGATCTGGCGGTTCTACCTCGGGCAGGAACGGAAGGTCTTCAACTGTCCTTCCGGCGAAATCGAGACGCAGTGGAATCCGCCCATGGATTTCACGCCTTCCAGTCCGACGGTGGCGGCGGACATGAAGGCCGTCGGCTATGAACCGCCGAGCCAGCCCGGCCAGCAATGGGAGCGCCCGCTGGTGCAGGAGAACAACTCGTTCTTTTCCTATTCGTACAACGGCTACGGCATCCGCATGACTTTTTGGGACGAGCCGCACTGGGGCCTGGGCGGACACGCACTTCGCGGAAGGATGGATGACGAGCCGCAGCAGTGCGAGTTGCCGGAGCGCAAAATCACGAAACCGGATGACATGATCGTTCTCGCGGACAGCGACGCGGACGGAATCATGGATTCGTACATGACCACCGCGCGCGCGATTCCCCGCGCCCGCCCGGGAAAACGGCACAACGGCGCCGCCAATGTCGTCTTTGCGGACCAACACGTCGTCCGCATGAAGAGCGAGCGACTGGTCGAGGAAGACGAGGTGGAGCGGCGGCGCTGGAACAACGACCACGATCCCCACCAGGAAGCATGGTGATTGGCGCCGCTGCACGGCCTGACGCCGGTGTTTGTGAACGATTCTGAACGTGCGGCGTGAACGTCCGACGTGAGAAACCGTGAAACAAAGTGACGTTGCCAAAATCGTGGCCGCAATCGGCATCCTCGCCGTCGCGGCATTTCTGGTTTCGCGCTCTTTCCGGTCTGATCCGGCGGACGAAGAGACTACCTGGCGCATCTGCGGCAATGCCGATTGCCGCAACGAGTTTTCGTACACGCGCGCCCAGGCTCGTCAAGCCGCGCGCGAAAACAAGGAAATCGCCTGTCCCAAGTGCGGCAGCACCGAGTCGGCGATCGCCTACGTCTGCGAACAGTGCAAACGCCTGACGCTCGCCGGAGTGCACGCGAGCATTCCCAAAGCTTGCAGCCACTGCAAGGCGCCGTTCCCGCTGCCGAAGTAACACCTGCCGACGCAGATTTCGCCGGCCGGCGTCCGGCGGCGCAGGGCGATCCGCTTCAGCGCCTTTTTGTCTCCGGCAAATTCTGCTTGCAATCCCTCCCGTCGATTTGAATGAATGGAAGAGAGCCCCGCTGCAATCCGAGGGAGTCGCGCCATGCAGGACTATCAGAATCTCGCCTTTTATTGGGCCGGCGGCCAGTCGGCCGCGACGGCGCTCGTGATCTTCGCGCTCGGCCTGCTTTTTTCGCTACAGGGCTTTCGATTCGCGCGCCCGCTCTTCGCCCTGACGGCGGGCGCCGGCGGGTTCGTTATCGGCGCCCTGCTGGCGCGGGCGGCGGGCGTTCCGGCGTTTCCCGTAGCCGCCGGCGCCGCGGGAATTCTCGGCTGCCTGGGACTCGTTCGATTCCGGCTTGGCGTGATGATCTCGTCCACGTTCGTGTTCGCGACGCTTGTGCAATATCTCGTGGCGCGATTCAGCCAAAGCTCCACGAACCTGCTGATTGCACTGGTCTTCGGGGCCGCGCTGGGCATGTCGCTGCGCTGGGTGTGCCTGCGGTCGCTGCCCATCATCCTCACCGTCATTCAGGGGGCGGGGCTGCTCGTTCTCGGCTTTGTCGGGGTGACCGGCAATCTGGCGCCCTCTCTCGCGTCCACGTTCTGCGAATGGTCGCGCACGATTCCGCTCATGATCCCCGTCCTGCTCGTCATGCTGTTCGTGCTCGGGTACTCCGTTCAGGCGAACCAGGCGCAAGGCGATCTCACCAGCGGCGGATCGCGCGGCGCTTGGAACGCCCTCGAACTTGCTTGATTGGAAGAACCGAAGGCGTCCGCCGACGAGGACTATTGCCCCGCCAGGTGCGGACACTTCAACGCAATTCCCTCGGTCGAATAGCGCCCGTCCGGGCGGATGCGAAACGCCGCCAGGAAGCAATGACACTTGCCGATCGTGGCGCGCAGCACGTGCGGCTGCCCGTTCCAGCTTTCCTGCACGTCGGCGGTCTGCCGCGCGGCCCGGGCGATCGTCAGGATCAACGCGACGCGCGGGCGGTGCCCCAGCGCGCGCAGCTTCTCGCACCACTCCACGTTGACGCGCTCGTCGTGCGGGCTGTAGTTCCAGCCGTTCACCGCATGGACGCTTTCCAGCGTCTTAAACGTATGCGTGTGAAAATCGCCCAGCAGGTGCCAATACGGAAACAGCTCCTCGGCCATGTCGAGCTGCATCACCTCGCTGCGTTCGTCCGCCGTCACTTCCGACGGCGAGCCCTGCGCCCGGTGCTGAATGCAGACCCGCTCCACGTTCAGATCGACCACGCTGAACGCCGTGTGACGCTTGCGGCGGCCGGCGACGCGGAAGGACCCAAACACGATGCCGTAGATTTCCGTGGAAGGCCGCCCGGAGCCGGCCGGCACCAGGTACGCCTCCAGTCCGGCCAGCAGCATGTCTTGCAGCGCCAGCTCGCGAATCCAGACGCGCAGCAACTGGTGCGATTCGTCGACGTCGATCATCCAGGCGGGTGGGGGATCGAGTTTCTCCAATCCGTGTGAAACCGGCTGTCCCAGCTCGCGCGCCAGGCGGGCCACGAAATTCCATTCGCTGCGGTGAATCCGCCGCTGGTTGATGAAGCTCTCGATCGATGCGTCGAAAAAAGTCGATTCATAGACGGCCCGCGGCAGCGCGAAGTCGGATTCGCCGCCCACCCGGCCCTCGATCCGCTCGCAAAGCGCGTTGCTGCCGGCGAGGGCCTGGCGCGTCATTTCCAGCCGCCCGGCGCCGTTGAGCGTCCGCAGTAATTCCAGTTGCAGCTCGCGCCGCAGTTTTCCGTTGCGCGGACTGACCGCCACCGCCTGATCAATACGGCTTTCGAGATTCCGGAGGTCACGAACCAGGTGTGATGGGCGCACAGGCATACCGGAGCTTCTCCAAGAGCGGGAATTCTACCTGTGGCGCAAACGTCCCCGGCGGGATTCGAACCCACAACCTTCGGCTCCGGAGGCCGACGCTCTGTCCAATTGAGCTACAGGGACGACATCGACCTCCTGGGGTCGGCTGCCGTCGCGCCGCGGCATGCCGCAGCGCCTGACACCAGTCTATCCCACATAACAGGGGGGTCAAGAAACGCGTTTTCGGCGGTCGCCGGCGCGTGGCGGATCGGGCGGTATTCGGGTAAGAATAAGGGGCTTGGCGCGCCGTTTTCGCGGCTCATTCTGTTGCCGGCGTGCCGAATCGCATTTGAGGGCGACGAGTCATGAAGACCGTGTTGCCGCGTCAGGAATTCCAGGATGCTCTGACGGCGATGGCGACCCTGACCAGCGGGCGCACCACCAAGCCGATTCTGAGCTGCGTCAAGCTTGTCGCGTCGAAAAAGCGGGTCGAGTTGAGTGCCACCGACGGCGAGGCTGCACTGCATCTTGGGGTTGCCTGCATTTCAACCCCCAAGGAGGGCCAGGCGGTCATCCCCGCGGACGGCCTGCTGAGCATCGTCCGAGAACTGACGGACGCCGAAGTTTCCATCGAGACCGACGGTCGGCATTGCACGATTCGCGGCGAGGGCAGCGAGTTTCGCATTTTCGTGATGGATGCGGCGGATTTTCCGCCCGTACCCGAATTCGACGGCGAAGCGGACCTGGTGGTGGACGGTATCGAGCTGCGGCGGATGATCTCGATGA
This sequence comes from Planctomycetota bacterium, assembly GCA_016235145.1. GTDB lineage: Bacteria > Planctomycetota > Phycisphaerae > UBA1845 > Fen-1342 > JACRLV01. The sequence goes on along the minus strand of JACRLV010000044.1, from coordinate 7,198 downwards.
CGCTCTACGCCGCCGCCCGGGAGACCAGCCGCTACGCCATCAATGGCGTGCTGTGGGAAAAGCAGGGCAAGCGGCTCTACCTGGTCGCGACGGACGGACGGCGACTGGCGCGGGCCGGCGGCGAGATTCGCGCCACGGGCAGCAACGATTTCGAGGCGATCGTGCCGGCGCGGGCGCTCGGCGTGTTCGAAAAGGTCTTTACGCCGGTGCGGGGCGAGGACGATTGGCACGTCGACGTAAAGATCCTGCCGAACCAGGTGTTGCTGCGCAGCGGGGATCGCGTGCTTTCCACCGTGCTCGTCGAGGGCCATTTTCCGAAATACCAGGACGTCATACCGAAAAATAACGACAAACGCGCCTCGATGAGACGGGACGAGCTGCTGGCCGCGGTGCGGCGGGCCGCGACCGTAACCACGGAGGAATCGCGGGCGATCAAGCTGGCGTTCAGCACAAAAGAGCTGGTGATCACGTCGCAATCCGCCGAGCAGGGCGATGCCCGGGTGCAGCTCCCGATTCAGTATGAGGGAACGACGGTCGAGATCGGCTTCAATCCGCACTTCATCGCGGACTGTCTGCGGGCCGTTCCGTTCGATACGGTGTTCGTCGAGCTTCAGGAGAGTTTTCGCCCGGGAATCATCTGCGGCGAGGACAAGAACGACTTTCTGTACGTGGTGATGCCGGTTTCGCTTTCGAACTGACGCATTCATCGGGCCGCGGTCACCGGCGACGTTTGTGCCGAAAGGTGTACGAACAGGCCATGAACGATCGGCAGTATCGCCAGATGCTGTTGAATCGCACGCGCCGTTTGACGCCGCTCTTCGCGAGCGGGGCCGGCGACGGCTTGCTGCGTCGCGCGGCGCGGGACGTGCGCGGTCGGCGCACCGCGCAGGCGGCCTGGGAGGCTGTTTCGCCTCCGGAGTGGGCGACCGTGGCGCGGGTGGCGAGTTGTCGCGAGGGAGTGCTTCTGATTGAAGCGGCCGCGCCGGCCTGGCGCGAGCGCATCCGGCGGCAGGCGGGAGCGCTGTTGCGTCCGTTGCAAGAACGGGTCGGTGGTTTGAAATCGATCCGGGTGGTCGCCCCGGGCGAGGAAGAGCAGCCGGATTCGGCGCCGCGGTAAAACATGAGTACGACGCAGGTTCCAGAAATGACTGATGAAATCCAACCGCCCGCCGAGGGCGGCGATTATGACGCTAGTCAGGTGCAGGTGCTCGAGGGCGTGGAGCACATCCGCGCCCGCCCGGGCATGTACATCGGCGACACGGGCGCCTACGGACTGCACCATCTGCTCTACGAAGTGCTGGACAACTCGATCGACGAGGCGATGGCCGGGCACTGCCGCAGCATCGTTATCACAATTCGCGCGGACGGCGCCGTGACGGTCGAGGACGACGGCCGCGGGATTCCGGTCGGATTCAAGGAAGAGTACGGCATGTCCGCACTCGAGCTGATCATGACCAAGACCGGCTCGGGTGCGAAATTCGACCGCAGCTCGTACAAAGTCTCCGCCGGACTGCACGGCATCGGCGTCACCGCGGTGAACGCCCTTTCCGAATGGCTCGAAGCGCAGAGCATTCGCGAGTCGAAGATCTGGTCGATGCGGTTCGAGCGCGGCAAGACGGTCAAGAAGCTGGAAGCAATCGGCGAAGCGCCGAACCGCACCGGCACGATCGTCACCTTCAAGCCCGATTCGACCGTCTTTTCGGATACGAATTTCAGCCACGAGACGATCTCGCGCCGCGTGCGCGAAGTCGCGTATCTGAATTCCGGCGTGCGGATCATGCTGATCGACGAGCGGCAAAGCTCGCGCGAGGAGTTCCACTTCGAGCAGGGCATCAAGCAATTCGTCGAGCACCTGAACGAAGGCAAGGAAGCCCAGCACTCCGCGGTCTACTTCAAGCGCGACGATCCGGACGCGAAGATGATCTGCGAGGTCGCCCTGCAATACACCGACAGCTACACGGAAACGGTGCTGTCATTCGCCAACAACATCAACACCAAGGAGGGCGGCACGCACCTGTCCGGCTTTCGGGCGGCCCTCACGCGCGTCATCAACAACTACGCCAAGAAAGCGAACCTCTACAAGCAGAACGATCCCGTCCCCAGCGGCGAGGATATCCGCGAAGGTCTGACCGCGGTCGTTTCGGTGAAAGTGGCCGAGCCGCAGTTCGAAAGCCAGACCAAGATCAAGCTCAACAACAGCGAGGCGGGCACGTTCGTCGAAAGCGCCGTGGGCGAGATCCTCACCAACTACCTCGAAGAACACCCGGCCGACGCCAAGCGCATGGTCACCAAGGCCGTCCAGGCCGCCGTGGCCCGCGAGGCGGCCCGCAAGGCCCGCGAAACGGCCCGCAAGTCCGCGATGTCGGGCGGCGGCCTGTCGCGCAAGCTGGTCGACTGCTCCAGCCGCAACGCCGACGACACCGAGGTGTTCATCGTCGAGGGCGATTCGGCGGCCGGCAGCGCCAAAGGCGGCCGCGACGCGACGACGCAGGCCATCCTGCCGATCCGCGGCAAGATTCTGAACGTCGAAAAAGCCCGCCTGCACAAGATCCTCTCGCACGAGGAAATCCTGGAGATCATCAAAGCGCTGGGCACCGGCATCGGCGAAGAGGAATTCAATCCGGAGAAGCTCCGCTACGGCCGCGTCATCCTGATGACCGACGCCGACGTCGACGGCTCGCATATCCGCACGCTGCTGCTGACCTTCCTGTTCCGGCACCTGCGGCCGCTGATCGACCGCGGCGCCATCTACATCGCCCAGCCGCCGCTCTACGAGCTGAGCAAGGGCAAGAAGACGCAATACGTACTGGACGACGCGGCCCTGAACACGCGGCTGACGCACCTGGGGTTGGAGCATACGGTCCTGGAGATTCGCCGGACCGACGAGGCCCCCCGCCGCCTGGAAACCGAAGAACTGGCCGAGCTGGTTCACCTGGTCGAGGAAATTCAGCGGCAGGCGAAGATCCTCGCCCGCCGGGGAATCGACTTCCGCCAGTTCGTGCAGGACAACTATGTCAACGGCCGGCTGCCGATCCTGCGCGCCACGACCAACGACGGCGACGCATTCTTCCACTCCGAGGAGGAGTTTGACGCTTTTCAGCGCGATCGCGGCGGGCATGGCGAGACCGTGGTGCGCTCGGAGCTGAGCGAAGTGCGGACCCTGCAACGCTGCCTGCTGGAGCTCGCCGACTTCGGCTGCGATGTGGACGACCTGTTCCTGCGGCGCGAAGAGCAGATCACCGGCGATCTGTCGGCGGCGGTTTTTGTGCTGATCCCGCCGGAGGGCGAGCCCATCGAGCTGGGCAACCTGTCCGAAGTGCCCGAAGGCGTGCAGGGAATCGGCGGGCGCGGCTGGGAGATCAAGCGGTTCAAGGGTCTGGGCGAAATGAACAAGGATCAGCTCTGGGAAACGACCATGGACCCGTCGAAGCGCGTGCTGCGCAAAGTCGTGGTCGGCGACACCAGCGGCGATCCGGAGCAGGCCGATCTGGACGCGGTCGAGGCCGACCGCATGTTCAGCATCCTGATGGGCGAAGACGTGGAAAAGCGAAAGGATTTCATTTCGCAGAACGCGATCCACGTCAAAAACCTCGACGTATAGGACCAGGTCCGGTCCCCGCGTCCGCGTTCCAGTGCAACCTGAGGCGGCCGAACCGCCGGGCGCGGTTTCGACCCTTTTTTCTGCTGCATCCATTGCAAATCCGGTTTGTTTCATTTCGCAGCTTTCCGTCAATTTTTCTGTCGGTCAATGCCAGAGCTTCCCGAAGTCGAAACGATCGTCCGGGCCGCGCGGCCGAGGCTGCTTCGGCGGCGCATCGGCGCTTTTCATTCACGCTGGGTTCGGCAGGTTTCGCCCGGCGAGCGGGAGGTGCGGGCGGCGATCGTTGGCGCGACGATCGCAGATGTGCGGCGGCGCGGGAAGTTCATCGTCATCGAGCTTGAGCGCGGCTCGCGTTCCGCCGGCGTCTTGCTGATCCACCTTCGCATGAGCGGCCGCTTTGAGTGGGGACGGACGGATGATCGGCCAGACTCAGAGCCCCGGCACGTCCGTGCGACGTTCGACCTGTCGGGCGGCGTGCGGCTCTATTTCTGCGACGCCCGGAAGTTCGGGCGGCTGCGTTACGTCGCCGACCTGAAAACCACCCCGCTCGCCATCGGACCCGAGCCGCTGGATCGGTCGTTCACGCCCGCCAGGCTCGCGGGAATTCTGCGCTCGCGGCGCAAACTGCTGAAGCCGCTGCTGCTCGATCAAGCCGCGATCGCCGGCCTGGGCAACATCTACACCGACGAATCGCTGTTTCGAGCCGGACTGCATCCGCTACGAAAGTCGTCGAGCCTGACTGATCCGCAGATCGCAGCCTTGCACCAGGCGATTCGCCGGACGCTCCGCGAAGGCATCCGCCACAGCGGCACATCCCTCGACTGGGCGTATCCGGAGGGAAAGATGCAGACGCGCCTGTTGGTCTACGGCCGGGGCGACCAGCCCTGCCGGCGGTGCGGCGACACGATCGTGGTGCTGCGCGTGGGCCAGCGGAGCACGCACGTGTGCCCGACCTGCCAGCCGAAAGCCCGCCGCCGGGCGGCGATGACGAACCCAGGAACCTAGATCGCGTACTCGTTGCATGTGCGGAATCGCCGGCATCCTGAAATTCGCAGACGACGGGATCGTCGATGAATCGCACTTGCGCCTCATGGCCGGTGAACTGCGGCATCGCGGGCCGGACGACGAGGGAATCCATGTCGATCCGCAAAAGCGCTGCGGCCTGGCGTTTCGGCGGCTTTCCATCATCGACGTCGCCGGCGGCCATCAGCCTCTATCGAATGAGGACGGCACAGTCTGGCTGGTTTTCAACGGCGAGATCTACAACTTCCGCGATTTGCGACGCTCGCTTACGGACCTCGGACACGCCTTCGCCACGCACACGGACAGCGAAGTCGCCGTCCATGCCTATGAGCAGTGGGGCGACGAGTTCGTCGCGCGGCTGCACGGGATGTTCGCGCTGGCGATCTGGGATTCGCGGAATCGCCGCTTGCTTTTGGCGCGGGACCGGCTCGGCAAGAAGCCGCTCTTCTACGCCGCCGATTCGCAGCGGGTTTGCTTCGCGAGCGAGAGCAAGGCGCTGCTGGCTCTGCCGGATGTTCCGCGGGCGCTGGACGCGACCGCGCTCGCGGCCTTCCTGTTCCTTCAATACGTGCCCGCGGGCGCTCTGAACGGCTCGGCCTTCCGGGGCGTGCAGCAGCTCGCGCCGGGCCACGCCGTTGTCTTCTCGCTCGACGGGCGCGATTCGCGCATGCAGCAGCCCTATTGGCACGTGCCCCGCGGCACGGAACGATTCCCGGGCAGCTACGCGGACGCCAAGCACCGCCTGGGCGAGCTGCTGACGGCCGCAGTCGAAAAACGCCTCGTCGCGGATGTGCCGCTCGGGGCGTTCCTCAGCGGCGGCGTGGATTCGTCGATCGTCGTTGGACTGATGCGAAAGCTCGGCGTATCGCCCCTGCGTACTTTCAGCATCCGATTCGACGACCGCCGCTACGACGAATCCGGGTACGCCCGGCTCGTCGCCCGGCACTTTCGGACCGAGCACCACGAGCAGACCGTTACGCCGCGGGCGCGAGAAATCGTCGAGACGCTGGCCTATCACTTCGACCAGCCCTTCGCCGATTCGTCCGCCGTTCCGACTTACTACGTCGCGCGGCATGCGCGCGAGCACGTGACCGTCGCGCTCACCGGCGACGGCGGCGACGAGTGCTTCGGCGGATATGACCGCTATCGCGCCGCGGCGCTGTGCGCGCAGGCGGCCCGCGCCCCGCGCTGGCTGCGGCGGAGCGTCGCCGCGCTGGGCCGCGTGCTTCCGCATGGCGCCGCCAAGTCGCTCGGGTCGCGGCTGCATCGGCTCCTCTCGGTGCTCGATCTGTCCGCGGCGGATCGGTATTTGTCGTGGGTGTGTGTTTTCGAAGATGAGCTTGATCTTTTCACCACTGCGTTTCTCGATCGTGCGATGCCCGCCCCGGGCGCCGCCCGCGCCCTGCTGACCGACCTTTACGATCGCGCCGGCGGCGGCGCGGCGCAGCGGGCGATTTACACGGATTTTCGCACCTACCTGCCCTTCGACCTGCTCACCAAAGTCGATATCGCCTCGATGGCGTGCAGCCTCGAATGCCGATCGCCGCTGCTCGATCACGAGTTGGTGGAATTCGCGCAGTCGCTGCCGATCGAGTGGCGGCTGGGCCGCCGCGGCGGCAAGCGAATTCTGAAAGACTGGGCCCGCGAGCTGCTTCCGGCCGAGAGCCGCGACCGCCCGGAGATGGGCCTCGGCGTGCCGGTGGGCGAGTGGTTCCGCCGCGAACTGGCGGCCGAGCTGCGCGACACGCTCACGGGACGCGATTCGCTGGCATCCCGGATTTTCAGGATGGATCGCGTGCGGCAACTGATCGACGAACATCAATCATCCCGCGCAAACCACGAGCATCGGCTTTGGCTGCTCTACATGCTGGAACATTGGCGCCGCCGCTGGCAGCCCGCGCTCGATTTGTAGCTGACGTGTTTCAAGCCCAGCCCGACAGTCGCACCGCGATGTCGGCTGCGAATTCAAACCAATGCCGGCGCCGGCTCGGATTCTCGAATGCGTTTGTTGGCGAGCGAAAACGCGGCGGCGTCGGTTTCGAGCCTTTCGCGCACCGCCCGGAACTCGGCTTCCCGCTCCAGAAATGCGGCGACCACGTCGGGATCGAATTGCGTGCCCGCGGAATTGCTGATCAGCTCCACCGCTTTCTCGTGCGGCATGGCCGGCTTGTAGACGCGCTTGGTGGTCAGTGCGTCATAGACGTCCGCGAGCGTGACGATCCGCGCCGAGAGAGGAATCTGCTCGCCCCGCAGCCCGAATGGGTAGCCCTTGCCGTCCCAGCGCTCGTGGTGCGCGAACGCCACTTCGCACGCCAGATCGAGAAAGGCGTCGTCGGGCATGCGCGAGCGAAGCGCCGTCAGGCAGTCGCCGCCGATCAGCGTGTGGCTCTCCATCAGCTCGCGTTCCGCGGGCGTGAGGCGGCCCGGCTTGAGCAGAATTGCGTCCGGGATGCCGACCTTGCCGATGTCGTGCAGCGACGAAGCGATTCCAAGAAGCGGAACGTCGGGGACTTCAAGATCGGGTCTGGATTGGGCCAGTTCGCCGGCCAGAATCTCCACGTAGCACTGCACGCG
>JACRLV010000043.1:646-18090 GCA_016235145.1 Planctomycetota bacterium | reverse complement strand
GCACGCGCGATGTCGGGCTGCACTGCCGAAGATGGGTCGTGTGGTTCTACACGTTCGGCGTTCACTGCAAGCGGAAGTTCACGCGAAGCCATGCCCACTTGTTTCACTTCGTGAAGGACGCCAACAATTTCACGTTTAACATCGATGCCGTTCGCGTGCCGTCGGCGCGACAGCTCGTCTATGCCGACAAACGCGCCGAGGCCGGCGGGCGAATGCCGGACGACACGTGGATGGCGCCGGCCGATCTACCGGCGGGGACGATGCTGCACGGCGGTTTCGTACTTCGCCCGCAGGACATTCCCGAGCGTTTTCCGCCGCAGAGCGACGTCTGGTATTTCGCTCGTGTTGCCGGCACGTTCCGCGAGCGGCGCGGCTGGCACGGTTGCCAGATGCCGGAGCAACTGCTCGGCCGGATCATTCGCGCCTGTTCCAATGAGGGCGAACTGGTGCTGGATCCGTTCGGCGGCAGCGGCACTACCCTGGCGGTTGCGAAGAAGCTGAATCGGCAGTTCGTCGGCTTCGAGCTTTCGGAGAACTACGCGGATCAGATCAACGTGCGGCTCGCTGGAATTAATCCCGGCGATGCGCTCGTCGGCCCGGAGAACGCGGCCCTGAGCGCGCCCGCGACGCGAAAGGGCCGGCAATTGCGCTTGGCGATTGCGGATTGACCTGACGTTCCCCTGAGTTTTCCGCCTGAAGCCAGTCCGGCGGATGTCGCGACGGCGCGGCCGGGTCAGGGGCATGTCTGGCCGAAATCGGAAAGCAAGTGCGCCAGATCGAGCAGATTGATCGCGGCGTTGCCATCGATATTGCCTTCCGCTGGCTGCGGCGCGTCGTTGCGGCCGAAATTCGCCAGGAGCGTGGTGAGGTCTGTCAAGTCGACGACTCCGTCGCGGTTCAGATCAGCCGGGCATAGATTCGAACGAGCGCCGAGTCGCGCGGCGATGAAGGCGGCGGTGTTCATGCCCTGGGCCGCGAGCAGGCAGTTCATGTCGTGCGGGCAGCCGGTCTCGACGTACGCCACCGAAACGGAATAGGTGGCGAGGAAATCGCGATACTGCCGGTTCGCGGGCGGATTGGCGCCGACCACCAACCGCAGATCGACGCGCGGCGACAACTCCGCGGCATTCGTCGCCCCCCAGAAGTACGGCGAGTACTGGTCGAAATACGCCTCGTCATTGTTGAACAGTTCAGCGGCCCAATCGGGGCGCACCCGCAGCAGCGTTTCCCAATCCGCCAGCGATCCGTCGAACGCGACGGCGGCGGTGAAGAGTTCGGGGAACTTTGCGTAGAACTTGGGCGCGCCGAAGCCGCCCATGGAAAAGCCGGTCATGACGCGGAACGTGGGCGACGTAAGCGTGCGGAAATGCGAATCGACGTGTGGGATGAGCTGCGCGACGACGTCCGTCTCGGCGGGCTTGGCGCCGTCGTAGCTGTCGGCCCACAAGCTGTTCAGGTACCCGTTTGGAAAGACGATGATGACCGGGCCGATGACGCCGGCGGCCCGTGCGTTCTCGAACGCCTGCGGAACGACGATGTTCGACGGGCCGCCCTGGCTGCCGTCGAGCCCGTGCAGGAAGTAGATCACCGGGTAACGCAGAGTTCCTGCGTCATAACCTTCCGGCAGGTAGATGTTGAAGTAGACGGTGTTGCCGAGGACCGGGCCGAAAAAGCTGTGCTCTTCCACGCGGCCCTGCAACTGTCCGAACGCGTGTGCGACAAGGCTGACGGCGAGAACCAAGCCGACGATTCGAGTACGTCCAAGCTTCATCTGTTGCGCTCCTGACCGAGTAAGTACATGCAGCGCCGCAACGCGAGCGGCTGGCGCACCGGCCTTGAAGCCTAACGAAGATCTCGTCGCGATATTTCACGGGCGCGTCATTTCTTGCCGGGCGAGCGGGAAGCGGCGAGTGCAGGAACTTGAAAAAAAAGTGCGCGCAGCAGTTCCATTCGCGTCGTGTCGTGCGCATAATGTGAGTCGACGTACACGAGCGGAGTATGCTCGAAGACAACGCGAGGCGGTTCGGGACTCGAACAGCTGAGTTTCAGATGGAAGGTTTTTCCCGCGCCACGGCTAGACCTTCCATCTTTTTTTCTGCGCCGGTGACGCCGGTGATGCGGGCCCGCTCGCGGTAGATCAGCACCAGATTCCGGACGTAGATGCCAAGCCCGAGCGACTGGCCCAGGATGATGACCAGGTCCAAATCCAGAATTCCGTAGATCATCAGCATCACGCCGCCGGCCAAGCTCAGATACCAGAAGCCCAACGGCACGTGCGACCGGCCCATTCGCTCGGAGACGTACCACTGCCAGACGAAACGCATCATGAACACGCACTGGCCCGTGAGACCGAAGAGCACGAGCGGGTCCGCCAGCTTTGAAAACAACTTGTGAACAGTGCCGTCTGCGAGGATCACGCGTTTGATTCCTCAACTCGTCCAACAGCGGCTTCGACTTCCGCCGTCCGGCGAATCAACCGACCCGCGATTGTAGTGCATTCGCGGCTGGTTGCATCGGTGTTTTGCCGCCCCCGCGCCGGGTTGCGCGGCGTCGCGCGGCGTTGCGCTGAATCGGGCGGCGCTCTTCTTCGAAAGCACGCTGCATCGTGCGCGAGACTCCCGATGAGCGGCCTGGCCGCTGAATTTGCAAGGAGCACAAATGGCTGATCCGCGACGACACACGGAATTTTTCGGGCCGGACCTGGGACGTGGACCTTTTTCGGCGAGTTCGCCCGCGGTCGCCGCGGTGCAGATCGCGACCGCCGTGGCGCAGCTCCGCACGCCGCTCTCGCGGGCGGACGCGGATGTACTCGCGCACGGCGAGTTCATCCGGGCGCTGGCGGACCGGCTGTTCCCGGATTTCGCGGCCCAGATCCGCATCGACGTCGGGCCGGAATCTGCGGACGCGATCGAGTGCACGATTCGCGACGACAGCGGCGTAAACTCGCTGCTGCACGTCTGGCTGGCGGACGCGAAAGGCGGCGGCGAAACCGCGACCGCTCCGGGCGGCGTCACCTGGTCCGGCGCGGCCGTGCTGGAAACTGTGACCGCCCTAAAACGCTACCTTGTCGTCACGCCGACCAACGGCGTCGCGACGCTGAACATCAGCTACACCGGCGACCGGACCTGGTATCTCGCGGTTTCGCGGCAGGGGCGGGTGTTCTTTTCGAGCGCGATCAATTTTGACTGATGCCGGCCGCTGCATTTCCTCCCGTTCGCCGGGGCTGTGCGTGTGAACGACACACCGGCCGACCGGTCCGACTCCAATGAAAGGGCTTTCTACGGCGTGGGCGGCTTGCCAGCGGGACGACCCTCCGGCGGGATGGCACACCAACGGGGTGAAACAACGCCATTCACAATGCAATGGTGATAGAAAAAAAGAGGGCACCAGGGGCCCTAAGGCGTCCCGGTGCTCTCCGGAGGGGAAAGAAGCCAGATACTGCCGTTCCTCTGGCGGGCAGAGGAAAGTTATTTATCGGCCACATGGATTATTTACCATAATTGGCCGAGCGTCAAGGAATTGTCAAAAAATCTTTTCGCCTGACGCTGCTATCCGCATCGGCGTGAATGCGCTTCACCTTGACGGAATTCTGACAGATTAGGGGATTCCCGAAGATTCTTCTGGCCACTACCCGCGGCGTAACCAGTACCGCAGCAGGTGAATGCTATTCACGCCGCTATTTCCCCACGCAGAATAGACCGAATATCCTACCGAGAACCTCTTCGTTGCTTGGCTGGCCAGCCAAGACAAAAACCGCGTGACGCAGTTCCCATGCGACGATTTCGGGATCAAGAATCTCGCGCGCCGCCGGCGAGAGCAGGTTTTGAGCCCGAATCAGGGCGGCGGTTGCCGCCGGCGCCGACGCGCTGCCCCAATTCGCCCGCCAGTCCTGCAATTCCTGGGCAACAGCCGCTCGAAGCCGGTCGAGCCCTTCCCCGCTGATCGCGCTGACGGCGATCGCAGGTGGGTCGTTACCCGCGACGCACTGGTCACGCTCGATCCGCAAGTCCGATTTGCTGAGCACGAGCAATCGTTTGGATTCCGCGAGTCGCTGGAAACTGGCGCGCTCCGCAGGCGACCATTCGCGGGCGCCATCGTGCACCCAGAGCACCAGATCGGCACGCAGGCCCGCCGCGTGGGCAGCGTCCTGGGCGGTCGCCGCGAGCGCGTCGCTGCTTTCGCCGAAGCCCGCCGTGTCGTGCAGCAGCACGCGCACGCCGCCAAGCTCCGCTTCTTGTCCGATGACGTCGCGCGTGGTGTGCTCTTCGGGCGAGACGATCGTGCGCGGCGCGCCGAGCAGAGCGTTGAAGAGCGAGCTTTTGCCGGCGTTCGCCAATCCCGCGATGACGACGTGCGGGAGGTTGCTCGGCGTTCGCTCGCGGCCGCGATTCAGCGAATCGAGAATCCCGCGGATCTCGTCGCGCGCCTGCGCCGCGGTCACGAAACGCACGTCCTCCTCCTCGACAAAATCGATTCCCGCCTCGATTCGGGCGAGAAGGTCGAGGAGTTTTTCCCTGGCATGGTCGAGGTGCCGCGCTGTTTCGCCGCGGACCTGTCGAGCGGCGCTGCGGGCCGACGATTCCGACTGGGCTTGGATCAGTCCCAGCACGCCGTTGATCTGGTCGGCGGTCAGTTTGTGATTGACGAAAGCGCGGGCGGTGAACTCGCCGGGAAGAGCCGCCCGGCCGCCGCGGCGGATCAGTTCATCTACGAGGAGGCGAAGCAGCGGCGGGCACCCGGGCGTGTGGATTTCCACGACGTCCTGCCCCGTGTAACTCCGCGGCGTGCGAAACCACAGAACTCGCGCCGGCAGGGTCAATTCCGCGTAGTGAACGAACGCATCGAACGCGCCCGGCGCCGATCGCGCCGCGACATCCTCGCCGGTCAGCGACTTCAACCAACCGAAGGCATCCGGCCCGCTCATGCGCACGCCGCCGACCGGCGCCGCGCTGGGGCCGGTGGAAATCGCCACAATCGTGTCGTTTAGCGCCAGCGTGCTCACAGCGTTGATTATGATGCGCGATCGCCCGGCATTCGAGCGCAGTCGCGACATTGTGTGGATTCGCTCGGCTAGGTTGGAGTATCGTACGCTCATGTTCCTACGATGGGCGACAGCGGCCGGTCTGGCGGCGGCGATTCTGATCGTCCTGGCGATTCCCCTCAGCCTCGTTCGGGTCACGCTCGACTATCGAGATCGCGGAAACGTGTTTCTGGGCTTTGTCGCGGACGGATCGGCCGGCGTGCGGTTCTGGCTTCAATCGGCGCAGCAAGACGAGCTGGAGGCACCGAACTTCGATATTGCAGTCGGCTCTCGTTGTTCGTTGCGAAACGGTCTGCCCGCCTGGCACTGGTGGCGGCCCGAGTATCCGCAATCCAAAATGCGGCCCGCAACCGTCCATGGAGCCGTGCCGCTGATCTATCTTCTTGTATTGGCTCTCCTTCCGGCCGCCCTCGTGCGTTTTCGCAACTGGCGTCTGAATTGCCGCCGCGAACGTCTGGGGCTTTGCCAGAAGTGCGGCTATGACCTGCGCGGATCCGCTGATCGTTGTCCGGAGTGCGGTACAGCCAGGGATTCGATGAAGGCCGTGGTGCTTCCGGCTGCGATCCGCACGCATGGCACGCAAGTGCTCGTCGGTCTGATCGGGTGGCTGCTGCTTGCCGTCGCCGGTGTTTGCTCGTTGAGTTACTACGAGCAGACCACGCGCCGAACGAACGAATTCCGCGTGCTGGATCATTCCTGGTACGTCTTTCGTACGGCACCGCGCTTTGACAGCGTAGTAGTTGCTTCGCAGCCCGGAACTCAGCCCGTTGGGAGTGTCCCGAAGCCCGGCGCGCTAGTCGTATTGGGAGAAGGCGAGTTTGATTTCGGCCGAATTCCCGGGTCGCTCGAGGATGTCGCGTTGGTCGGCCGGGGCGTCGCACGAACACGACTGAAAATCCGCCTTGCGGCGACGCAGCGCGTGCGAATCGAGAATGTGACACTCGATTGTGAGAACGAGCCCCTGATTCAAGAGCCGGGCCGTCACGGCCGGCTGCATCTCGTCGGCTGCAAGATCGTCGGATACAACAGCGGAGCCGGCGGGAGCTCTGCGCTCAGGGGGGATGACGCGATCTTTCTGGTGGAGAATTGCGAGTTCGACGGTCAAGGCGGGCGCGCGGAGACATCCGGACATCGCGGAGTCGCGTTCGACGTACGCGGCAACGGGGCGCTTTTCGTTCGATCCACCACGTTCGTCGAGAACAACGAGATTGCCAGGATCGGCCGCGGAGTATTCGACAATTGCCGGTCGCTCGGGCGACGTCCTGGGGAAGTCTCCGCCGGGGAGTGGGTCTATGAGCGAGGTTGCAGCGCCGGGTTTTTCCGCGGCTCGGTGCGGCCCTTTTTCGTGTCCAGCGACGATTCCGCCTATGTTCGCGCCGCCCGCGACGCAACGCGCACCGGCGACCCGCGGGCGGATGGCATGCTGCGACTGCTCGATTCGCACGACGATCCGCGTTACTGGCTGACCCTCCTGCGAAACGAGAATCCGGAGATCCGAGACATCGCGAAACGGATGCTGGAGGAACGCGGATATGGAAGGGCTTTCGCCGAACCGCTCGATGTTCCCGGCGCGTTGGCGCACATCGCCGAAGGATCGCCCGATGCGGGCAAGCTAAGATTGAGGATTCTCGCGGCCGGCGATTCCGCGCTGCCGGCGCTCGCCGCCGCCGCGCGGGCGCTTTCCGGTGAAGCGGGTGCGGAGGGCGCGCGATTGCGGGATCTTCTGGCGGCGCACCCCGCGCTGAGTCGCGATGCCGTGTTTTCCATCTTCGTCCGAGAGGTTGACGGCGAGGCGCCAAGGTGACACCTTCGGGAGGCACCGCATCGTCGTCTACCTCGCCAAGAAGACGATCATCCGTCGCGGCTCAGAAATGCACTTGAAACCCCGTATCCAATGTGTTACTGTCCCGCGCAATGCACAAGATGTAGTCGCCGTCGAGTTCTTGCGGCGAGCGACGGGATCTGTCAGGGAAGACTGAGTGTTTCTAAAGCGCCTTGTTCTGCACGGGTTCAAGAGCTTCGCGGATCGAACCGAGTTTGAGTTCGATCGCGGGCGCACGTCGATCGTCGGTCCCAATGGTTGCGGCAAGAGCAACGTGCTCGACGCGGTGCGTTGGGTGCTCGGCGAGCAATCCGCCAAGACGCTGCGCGGGCACAAGATGCTCGACGTCGTTTTCTCCGGCTCGCGTTCGCGGCAGCCTTCCACATTCGCCGAAGTCGAGCTTGTGTTCGACAACGTCGCCGGAACGCTGCGCGTCGACGAAGCCGAGGTCGCCGTCAGCCGCACGCTCTATCGCAACGGCGAGAGCGACTACCGGCTTAACGGCCGGCCCTGCCGCCTGAAGGACATCCGCGAGCTATTTCTGGACACCGGTGTCGGCGTCGATGCGTACAGCGTCATCGAGCAGGGCCGCGTCGACCTGTTGCTCCAGGCCAATCCGATCGAGCGGCGCGAGATTTTCGAGGAAGCCGCCGGCATCAGCCGCTACAAGGTTCGCCGCACCGAAGCCGCCCGCAAGCTCGAGCGCACGCAGAGCAACCTCCTTCGCCTGAACGACGTGGTCGACGAGCTGGAGAAGCGGCTGCGCAGCCTCAAGCTGGCGGCGGGCAAGGCCCGCAACTATCTGGAATACGACGCGCGTTTGCGCGAATTGCGCGCCGCGAGTTCGCTGGCTGAATTCCACGAACTCGAAACAGCGCTGGCCGCCTGCCGCGAGCGGCAGTCCGGACTGAACGACGTGCTCAACGCCAAGCGGGCCGACCTCGCCCATCGCGACGCCGACGCGGCGGAACTGGACCACGAGCTCCAGGCGCTCGACGAGCGGATTCAGACGATGGATAGCGAACTGGCCGCGATCCAGCAGGAACTCAGCGCTTTGGCGGAGCGCGGCGCGCAAAGCCGCCGACGAATCGATGAGCTGAGCGTTGATCGCGAGCGCCAGCTTCAATACGCCGAACAGACCGCTCGACGGGCTGAGGAACTCACGC
Organism: Planctomycetota bacterium; assembly: GCA_016235145.1. Taxonomy (GTDB): domain Bacteria; phylum Planctomycetota; class Phycisphaerae; order UBA1845; family Fen-1342; genus JACRLV01. Next base: position 10,061 of record JACRLV010000043.1, on the reverse strand, counting down.
TCCGCATCGCAGACGAGGAGCAGTCGCTGGCGGCGCTGCTCAGCGCCGAGCAGGCCGAGTCGGGCCGCGTCGCGGCGATTCAATCGCGCCAGGCCGAGTCGGCCGCCGGCTTCAACCAAGCCCGGCAGACGCTCGAACAGGAAAAGCGGGCCATCTTCGAGATCGCCCGGCAGGGCACGCTGCTCAGCAATGAGCACGGCAACCTGGAGCAGCAGCAGCGCAGGCTCGAGGCCCAGCAGGGCGGCCTGACGGAACGCCAGCACTCGGCCTATTACCGCCAGACTGAATTGAGCGAGCGGCGCATCGGGCTCGAAACCCGCGCGGCGGAGTTGGAATCGCAAGCGTCCGAACTCGCGAGGCGATATCGCGAGACGGAGGCGACGCTCGAATCGCTCGCCGCCGAGCAGCAGCGTCTCGGCCGCGAGATTGCAGAGACGAAGGAGTCGCGCGGCGCAATCGTTTCCCGTCTGAAAGTCCTCCAGGATCTGGAGGAACGCCGGGAAGGCGTCGATCAGGGCGCCCGCTGGATTCTGGACTGGCGGAAAGACGCGGAAGGCGAGCCGGCGGACGGCGGCGTGCTCGGTCTGGTCGCCGATCTGCTGCGGATCGACGATCCGCGTTTGCCGCTGCTCGAGTCCGTGCTGTCCCGGTTTGAAAACTGCATCGTCGTTCGCGATACGCATCGATTTCTGTCGGAGTTGGGCCGGCGCGGCGAGCCCCCGGGGCCGGTCGGCATTCTGGGGATGGATCGCCTGTCCGCTGCGGGTGCGATGGCGAGCTACGAGGACGCGCCCGGCTTCGTGGCGCGGGCCTTGGATTGGACGCGCTGCGACGACTCGATGCGGCCGCTGGCCGAACACCTGCTCGGCCGCGTGGTTGTGGTGGACGTGTTGGAACGGGCGCTCGCGCTGGCCGATTCCGCCCCGGAAGGGTTCATCTTTGTCGCGCTCGACGGCCAGGCCGTCGATCGCGGCGGGCGCATGACGATCGGCGCCGGTAAAGGCGTGCAGGGGTTGATCTCGCGCAAGGCGGAGATTCGCCAACTGCGCAGCGACCTCGACGAGATCGAAGTCGCGCTCGAACGCGTCATGCGATCCCGCTCGGAAGTGGAGCAGCGACAGAGCGACGGCCGGCTTCAGTGCGACGCGCTTCGTACGCAGGTCGCCGAGGTTCAGAAGCGTCACGCAGACGCCCGCACCGAGACCCTTCGCCTGGATGACGAGCTGGCGCGCGTGCGCCGCGAAACCGAATCGCTTGCGTCCGAGATGACGCATATCGCGTCGGTGCTGGTCGACGTGCGGCAGCGAGCCGCCGCGGTGCATGCGGAAAAAACGGCGATCGAACAGACGCAGCGCGGGCACGAGCAGGCCGTCGGCGAGCTCGACCGCGAGCTGCGCGATCTGGAATCCTCGCTTCAATCGCTGGCTGCTGAGCTGACGGCGGTTCAGGTCGAGGCCGGCCGCACCGCCGAGCGCCGCGCCGCGAAGGAAAGCAGCGTCCGCGAGCTTGAGTCGCGGCTGGCGACCATTCGCCAGGAACACGCCCAGGCCGAACTGCTCGCGGCTCGCGAGGCCGATCGCATTGAGCAGACGCGCTTGGAACTGGCACAGGCCGAGTCGCGCCACGCGGAGCGGACGCTCGAATCCGACCGCCGCGAGGCAGAATTGCTCGAGCAGCGCGGCCAGCGCCAGGCGATTCGGCGGCGAATCGAGGCCTGCGGTTCGACGATCCGGCTGCTGCACGGCGAGATTGAGGCGGTCGAAGGCGCGCTGCACGAGACCGACGTTTCGGCGCGCGAGTCCGAGGTTCGCAAGGAAAGCCTGTCCGCACGCGTCCGCGACGAGCTAGCGCTCGAGCTGGCCGATCTCTACCGCACCTATGAGCACGCCGAACGCGATTGGGACGAGGTGCGAACCGAGATCGAGGACATTCGCGGCAAGATTCAGCGTCTGGGCAACGTGAACCTGGACGCGATCCGCGAACTCGACGAAATTCAGCCGCGGTACGACAATCTGGTCGTTCAGCGAGCCGACCTGACGGATTCGATTCAGCGGCTCGAAGCGCTGATCGCCGAGCTCGACCAGGAGTCGCGCACGCGTTTCGCCGCCGCCTTTGAAGAAATTCGCGAACATTTTCAGGAACTTTTCAGAAAGCTTTTCGGCGGCGGGAAGGCCGACGTGGTGCTCGAGGATGCGAACAATCCGCTCGAGTGCGGGATCGAAATTCTCGCTCGTCCGCCCGGAAAAGAGCCTCAAAGCATCACTTTGCTGTCCGGCGGCGAGAAGACGATGACGGCCGTCGCGCTGCTGTTCGCGGTCTTCCGCAGCCGCCCGTCGCCCTTTGCGATCCTGGACGAGGTGGACGCGGCACTTGATGAATCGAACGTGGGGCGTTTCAATGCGATCGTAGATGAGTTCCTGGACCGCTCGCAATTCGTGGTCATCACGCATCACAAGCGCACGATGCAGGCGGCCGATGTGCTCTATGGCGTCACGATGGAGGAGCCGGGCGTGAGCAAACGCGTCGCGGTCCGCTTCGAGGACGCCACGGTATAGTGTGCAGTCACGTCGCACGGTGCGGCGTGCAGGTTTGTTTCTTTTCAGAGAGGTGCCTCATGGCAAAGAAGAAAGCGAAGAAGGGCAAGAAGAGCACGAAGAAGAAAGCGACGAAGAAGTAACCCAATCGCTGGGTTTTCGTTGCGATTCGCGCGAGAAGACAAATGCGACATTTCTCCGGCAGGATGATCGGCGGATTCGGACGACAGGAGGTCGCCGCCCCGGCCGTCGCGCCAGGAAAGTTCAGCGCCACATCGGCCGCTTCGCACGATAGCTGTATGTACGTGCCGCGGCCGTTAGAACAGTCGCTGCGGGTCTTCTAACGCGAACTTCTGAGCAAGTGCTCACAAGGGCGGCGGGCGCAAACGCGTCCGCCGCCTTGTTAATGGTCCGGAAACAAGGAGACTCAGTTCCCGGGGACCGGAAACTGGCGGCGAAGCCGTTGAACTCCACGGCGGCGGCAGCGTACGCCGGATAGGGAGGAATTGCGGCTGAATCGAGCGTCTGATAGCATGAAAAGAATGGGCCAGCAGCACTATTCGCGGGCGCCAATCACCGAGGCCATCATCGACTTGCGTGTCGAACTCGCCGCCAACCTGCCCGTTTCGGATTTGCAGAAAGCCCGGCTCGGACAGGAGAGCGCCTACCCGCAAGTGGAGGCCGTCAACGTCGCCGTCGGACAAATGGAATTCGGAGAGCGAGTATCGACCGCCGCGACCACGAAGCAGATCGGTTTTTGGTTCCGCAGCAGCGATGGGAAGCAGCTCTATCAAGCACGTCTCGACGGCTTTACGATGAATCGGCTGGCGCCCTACGAGAGTTGGGAGCCGTTTCGAACCGAAGCGCGAAGACTCTGGGACGTGTATCGCTCCATCGCGAAACCCAAGAAAGTCGTGCGCATCGCCTTGCGATACGTCAACCGGCTGGATCTCCCGCTGCCAGTGCATGATTTCCGGGACTACCTGCGCACAGCTCCCGAAATTTCGGCCGATCTGCCGCAGAATTTGGCGGGCTATTTCATGCAGATTGCGATCCCACAGGATGATATCGGGGCCGTGGCCATGTTGAACGAAGCTCTCATCGAGCCCGCCGCTCCCAATGTCGCCTCTGTTGTGTTGGATATTGACCTGTTCAGAACGGCGGAGCTGCCGACGAGCGACGAAAGCTTGTGGATCCTATTTGAGGACTTGCACGATCGGAAGAACGACATATTCGAGGCGTGTATCACGGACCAAGCAAGGGAGCTATTCAAGTAATGGCAGCGTTTGCAGCACCAGCCCAACCCGCGCCCGCCATGATCGCGCCTTGGGAGTTTTGGCGAGAAGCGGGCCGACAGTCCCAGGGCGATACTGGGCGCCGACTTCGAGATCGGGCCGAGCAGGCTTTCGAGCATTGGACGCAGCGGGCCGAGATTCTGGTCGCGACCAGTGAGGCGGATGAGTACTCGTATGTTTCGGTTCCGCCCAACCGGACGTTCTCAGTGACGATTCGCTACGTTTTCAGCGGCAAGGGAAAACCGCTGCCCTTGCGTCTGGATGCAGAATGACGAGCACGCCGGTCAGACCGTGGTGGAACCCGACCGAGGGCCAGAGCCTTGCGCAAGGCGACTATCTTCCAGCATGCCTGGTACCATTCTTTGAGCCCGACTTCGGCGACGGCAATGGCGCCCAAGTTGTGCCGGTGAAGGAATACGACTGCATCGTCCTTACTCAAAGCTGCGACTTGGAAAACGACAAGGCTCCGCTTGTCGCATTGTGTCCGATCTACCCAATCACGGAGTACGAAAAGGAAAACGCGCAACTTTCCAGAAAGGGAGAGTGGGAGCGCGTGAGGCAGGGACGAATCGAGGGGCTGCACATGCTGGCGTCCCCTTCCGAACCCGGCCAGAATCGATCCTGCCTCGTCGTCGATTTTCGCCAGATTTACAGCTTGCCGATCGAATATCTGAAGGAACATGCTGTAAGTCTGGGGCACCGCTGGCGGCTGTGTCCTCCGTATCTGGAGCACTTTTCAAAAAGAACATCCCACGACCACCAGCCCGGACAGTCCGTCCGGAGCGATGATCATGGGATGACCAATCGCGAATCCCGTCCTACATCCCCGGCGTGCCGACCGTTGTCGGAGCGCCGATCGAATCCAGCGTCGGAATGCTCCGCACGTCGGCTTCGACGGTTTCGACTTCCTGCGGCACGGCGTACTTGAGCTGGATTTCCTGATAGGACTTGAAGCCCGTGCCCGCCGGGATGAGGCGGCCGAGGATGACGTTTTCCTTCAGGCCGACCAGGCGATCCTCGGCGCCGGCCAGCGACGCCTGCGTCAGCACCTTGGTCGTCTCCTGGAACGATGCGGCGCTGATGAACGACTCGCTCTGGAGGCTGGCCTTGGTGATGCCCAGCAGCAGCGTCTTGCCGTTCGCCGGCTTGGGCTTCTTGCCCTTGGCCGGTTCGTTGCCCGCGGCCTCGACCTCGTCGTTCTTGGTGTTGAACTCTTCCTTGGCGACGACCTGCCCGACCTGCAACGCCGTGTCGCCGGGCTCGCCGATCTTGACGCTGCGAGACAGGCGCAAGTTTTCCTGGCGGAAGCGGAACTTGTCCACTACCTCGTTGGGCAGGAACGTGCTGTCGCCTTCGCTGTCGATCTTCACCTTGCGCAGCATCTGGGCCACGATGATCTCGATGTGCTTGTCGTTGATGGTCACGTTCTGCTGGCGATAGACGCCCTGCACTTCCTTCAGCAGGTAGCGCTGCAAGTCCTCTTCGCCGTTGATGCGCAGAATGTCGTGCGGGATCAGCGGTCCCTCGCACAGGGCGGTTCCCGCCTCGACGTAGTCGCCGGCGTGGACGAGCAGGTGCTTGTCCGAAGGAACGTGGTGCTCCTTTTCCATGCCGGTCTCGGCGCGGATGACGATCGTCATCTTGCCGCGGCGCTTGTCGGTGTGCAGCTCCACCGTGCCGGAAATTTCGGCCATCACGGCCGGCTCCTTGGGCTTGCGGGCCTCAAAGATCTCGGTGACGCGCGGCAGACCGCCGGTGATGTCCTGCGTGCCCGCGATTTCCCGGGGCTGGCGGGCCAGCAGCGTTCCCGGCTGGACCGGGTCGCCCTCGCGCACCTCGATACGGGCCTTCGCCGGCAGGTGGTGGAAGTCGAGGATCTTGCCTTCCTTGTCTTCGATGATGATGCGGGGGTGCTTGTCGCCCTTGTGCTCGATGACGATCCACTTGGAGTCCTGCTTGCCTTCCTGCTCCAGCTTGACCGTCTCGCCTTCGACCACGTCCTGGAAGCGGACGAAGCCGCCGGCTTCGGCCAGCATGGGCGTGAAGTGCGGATCCCACTTCACGATCACCTGTCGGGCCGCGACCTTGTCGCCGTCGCCGTAGTGAACCGCCGCGCCGTAGGGAACCTTGAAGCGTTCGAGCTCGCGGCCCTTTTCGTCGTTGACGACGATTTCGCCGTTGCGCTTCAGGACGCGGAAGAACCGCTTGCCGGTTTCCTCGTCCTTCATCTCGACCGCGTTCAAATTGTGATACAGGATCACGCCGCCCGAGGCGTTCGTGATCTCGCTTTCGATGACCGAACGGCTGGCGACGCCGCCGGTGTGGAACGTACGCATCGTGAGCTGCGTGCCGGGCTCGCCAATCGACTGGGCGGCGATGATGCCGACCGCCAGTCCCTCCTCGACCAGCTTTCCGGTCGAGAGGTCGGCGCCGTAGCAGCGGGCGCAAACGCCGGACGGGCTTTCGCACGTGAGCGCGCTGCGGACGCGGACGCTGTCGAGGCCGAGGCCGCCGTCGTCGGGCTTGGACTCGATTCGGCGGGCCAGCTCGGGCGTGATGACCTCGTGCTCGCGGACGATGATTTCATCCGTCACCGGGTGGCGGATCGTGTCGCGGGCGCAACGGCCGACGATGAGCTGGCTCAGCTTCACGTCGACTTCCTCGCCCTTGTAGATGGTGGTCTTGTTGACGCCCTCGATGGTGCCGCAGTCGTTCTCGTTGACGATCACGTTCTGGGCGACGTCGGCCAGCTTTCGCGTCAGATAGCCGGAGTCGGCGGTCTTGAGGGCGGTGTCGGCCAGGCCCTTACGCGCGCCGTGCGTCGAGCTGAAGTATTCGAGCACGGTCAGGCCTTCGCGGAAGTTCGCCTTGATCGGCGCCTCGATGATTTCGCCGCTGGGCTTGGCCATCAGGGCGCGCATGCCGGCGAGCTGACGAATCTGGTCGACCGAGCCGCGGGCGCCCGAATCGCTCATCGCGTAGATCGGGTTCAGGTACGGCTTGGCGGTCTTTTCGCCCACCTTGGCCTCGTGGCCGTCGTCGTAGCGCCAGTCCGTCTTGAGGGCGTCCATCATGTCCTTGGTGACTTTTTCGCGGGCATGGACCCAGATGTCGATCAACTGGTTGTGGCGTTCCATCGGCGTGATGACGCCGGCCTGGAAGTTCCGCTCAACCTTGTCGACGGTCTTCTGGGCCGCCTCGAGGATCTTGGTCTTCGTCTCGGGCACGCGCAGATCGGTCAGCGCGAACGACATGCCTGCCAGCGTGCTGTTCTTGAAGCCGGTTTCCTTCACGCGGTCGAGCAGATCGATCGTCTTGGAGCGGCCCAGCCGCTCGTGGCAGTCGGCGATCACGCGGGCCGAGCCCTTCTGGCTGAGCGGATAGTTGTAGAACGGCATTTCCACGGGCAGCACGTCGTTGAAAATGCAGCGCCCGACGGTCGTGCGAACCATGCCGTTGGCCGGAATCATCTTGGCCGACTCAGACTGGCCGTCGATGATCTCGCGCTTGGTGCGCAGCCGCACCCGGATCGGCGTGTGCATGCCGATCGCCTTGCGATCGAGCGCGAGGATCGCCTCCTCGGGCGAGTTGAAAGCCCATTCCTTGCCCTTCTCGCGTTCGCCGGGCTCGCTGGCGTGGTCGCAGGTCAGGAAGAACACGCCCAGCACCATGTCCTGCGTTGCGGGCGTATTCGGTGCCCCGTTGGCCGGGCTGAAGATGTTGTGCGAGCTCATCATCAGCACGTGCGCTTCCGCCTGCGCTTCGATGGACAGCGGCAGGTGCACCGCCATCTGGTCGCCGTCGAAGTCGGCGTTGAAGCCCTTGCACACCAGCGGGTGGATGCGGATGGCGTTTCCTTCGACCAGGACGGGCTCGAACGCCTGGATGCCCATGCGGTGCAGCGTCGGGGCGCGGTTCAGCAGCACGGGGTGCTGGTAGATCACCTCTTCGAGAATGTCCCAGATCGGCTGCTCGCGGCGTTCGAGCATTTTCTTGGCGCTCTTGATCGTGTCCGCCAGGCCGCGCTCGCGCAGCTTGCGGATGATGAAGGGCTGGTAGAGCTCGAGCGCGATCTTCTTGGGCAGGCCGCACTGCCAGAGCTTGAGCTCAGGGCCGACGACGACGACCGAGCGGGCCGAGTAATCGACGCGCTTGCCGAGCAGGTTCTCGCGGAAGCGGCCCTGCTTGCCCTTGATCATGTCGGTCAGCGACTTTAGCGGGCGGTTGCTGCTGCCCAGCACCGGGCGGCGGCAGCGGTTGTTGTCGAACAGCGCGGTTCAGGTCGATCAGCTTCTTGAGCCGGTTGTTGCGGTTGATGATGCGGCGGTACAGGTCGTTCAGGTCGCTGGTCGCAAAGTTGCCGCTGTCCAAGAGCACAAGCGGCCGCAGGTCCGGCGGGATGACCGGGATGACCTCAAGCACCTGCCAGGTCGAGTCATTGCCGCTCTTGCGGATCGCCTCGACCAGCTTCAGGCGCGACGAGTAATCCTTGATCTTCTGCTTGCTGCTGGTCTTGCGCAGGCCGTCGAACAGTTCGGCCGCGAGCTTGGTCAGATCCATCTGGCCGAGCAGTTCCTTGACCGCTTCGGCGCCCATCATGGCGCGGAAGTTCGCGTCGTCCTTGTACTCTTCCTGTGCCCGGCGGTACTCCTCTTCGGTCAGGAGCTGCTTGGGCTCCAGCTTGGTCGAGCCGGGGTTCACGACGACGTAATCCTGGAAGTAGATGATCTTTTCCAGGTCGCTGGTCTTCATGTCCAGCAGCGTGCCCAGCCGGCTCGGCATGCTCTTGAAGAACCAGATGTGCACGACCGGCGCGGCCAGGTTGATGTGGCCCATGCGCTTGCGGCGGACGCGGCTGTGCGTCACCTTCACGCCGCAGCGGTCGCAGATCATGCCCTTGTACTTCACGCCGCGGAACTTGCCGCAGAAGCACTCCCAATCGCGTTCGGGACCGAAGATGCGTTCGCAGAAGAGGCCGTCTTTTTCGGCGCGGTAGGTGCGGTAGTTGATCGTCTCCGGCTTTTTCACTTCGCCGAAGGACCAGGCCCGGATGTCGTTCGGGCTGGCCAGGCCGATCTTCACCGCCGAGAAGTCATTAATCCGATCGTATACGGTGTCTGCCATTGGCGTTTCACCTCTGTCTGCGGCGGACTCGTCCGCCTATCTGCCAAGTGGGCGCTGCCCACCATTTCGCTTCGCACTTCGTAGGGTGCGTTCCGGCCGCCCGAACGCGATCCCAAGACTCCAAGTCAACTCCCGGCGGCCGGAACGCACCCTACGGTCTCAACCCGCCATCCACTGCAATCCCTGCTCCACGCACCAGGTGGGCCGCGCCCACTCTACAAACGATCACGAGGCCCTTCGCCGGCTCCCGCCGTTCCTTCCGGTTGCGTGAATTCCAACCTCCAAGGCGGTGACCAGGAGGAGGTCGATCACTCGAAAATCCTCCGGTCTCTCGAACACGATCACGGTTCGGCCTTTCCCGGGATGGGCCAGGGCCTCGGGATGACGCACGCCGACCCGCGATCCGTCCGCCAGCACCAACGTGAACCGCTGAAACGGACGAGCGTCGTGCAACTTCCGTAT
>JACRLV010000043.1:0-600 GCA_016235145.1 Planctomycetota bacterium | reverse complement strand
TTCGTAGGGTGCGTTCCGGCCGCCCGAACGCGATCCCAAGATTCCAAGTCAACTCCCGGCGGCCGGAACGCACCCTACGGTCTGCCGATCCATGGTGCGTCGAGGGACGCACCCTACGGCTCGCTCTTCGCTTCTCCCGCTTTTGCCGGCGAATCCGCTATTCGCCATTCGCCATTCGTCATTCTGTATTGCCCGGATAGTCTTCCGCCTTCATCGTCAGCCCCACCAGGCCGCCGTGCTTCTTGAACCCCAGTTCCTCGCAAAAATCCACTTCCGTGCCCCAGGCCAGCGCATCGACCCGCCGTGCCCCGGAGGCGAACAGCTTTTCGAGCACCCGCCGGGCCATTTCCGCGGCGATGCCCTGGTCGTCGTGCTCGATGCGGCCGTCGCGGCGGGTGATCGCGGCGGGGCCCTGAAAATCCGGGTCGAGCTTGCACTCGGTCAGGTAGCCGCGCAGCCCGTCGCACACGCCGCGGGCGATCCCGACCAGCCGGCCGCCCGAGCGGGCGGAAACAAAGGCGATCGAGTTGTTCATCATGATCTCGATCTGCCTCGTCTCGGCGTCGATGTTGTGCGCGAGACGGTCGTAGAACTCCGCCA